>JANQIU010000334.1 GCA_028281985.1 Alphaproteobacteria bacterium
CAGGTCGCCGAAGTCGCAGACCACGCCGCCATCTTCCAGGACGCAGGGGGCCTCGACGTCCACGATCTGCAGGTCGGTCGGAAGCACATCCCGCAGGACGACGTCCGAGATGATCTGCGTGGCCGAGCTGTTGCGCACCTGGTACTGGATCCGCGCGTTGGCGCCCGGGACATCGGAACTGTCCCGGACCCGTTCGCTCACCCGCGGCTCGGCCGTGCGCAGGTCGGGCAGGGTGATCGGCTTGAAGCTGATCCAGAACGTCATCATCACCGGCAGCAGCACGATGGAGAGGACGATCACGAAGGTCGGCAGCAGCATGCCATAGGCAAACCGCCGCTCCTGGCGGGCCATCAACCCAGCCATTGGCGCCTCCCGGTCCAACTTGGTCGCATGATCTGTGGGACTCCGGCCTGCGGCAGCTCCGTCCGGTGGTCCGAAGACGCAGTCCGGACGGGGCTGCCGCAGGCGTCGGGTCCTACTCGATGCGCGCCAGCTCTTCGCGCATCAGCGCAACGGTCGCAGCCGCGTCGCGGTCGCCATCGATGTACTCGCGAACCAGGCGGTTGATGACCTGGCTGTTGATGATCCGCGACGCCAGGGCCAGCTGGCCTTCGCCGACACCCCAGCGCTGGGCGGTCTCCAGCCCCGCGACGATCTCGGCGATCACCTCTTCGGGATACAACTCGTCCAACGGCGCCCGGCGGTCGACGCCGACCGGCAGCTCGGCCCAGGCGTCCACGAAGGCGGTCGGGTTGTCCGCGTTGCCCCGGCGCACCGGGAACTTGCCTTCGGGGGCGATGGACAGGGTCTGGGTGTAGCCCTGCTCCATGGAGTAGGCGACGAACTGCATCGCCGCATCGACATCGGCGTCGGCGGTGATGCCGAGATACCGGATGTCGGCCCAGGCGGCGCCGTCCGGGTTCGACGGGCCGGCCAGGGTGGTGACGAACCCGGTCAGGCCCGCCAGTTCCAGGCTTTGCGGGTCGTCATTGATGGTCGGCGGGTTGGAGTCCCGCAGGCCGGCCAGTTCGTCCATGATGAACGGCGACCAGATGATCATGGCCGCTTGGCCCGCGAAGTACAGCTCGCGCGACTGCTGCCAGAACAGCTCGCCCGGCGGGCTGGCTTCGGCCAAAGCCCGGTAGAACTCCAGCACTTCGATGGTGGCGGCTTCGTCCAGATCGGTGCTGCCGTCTTCGCGGACCGGGGTCACGCCGTTGGCCAGGAACACATGCTCCAGCACCTGGCTCATGGAGTTCTCGTCGATCTTGGTGGCGGCGACGGACCCGTACATCTCCGGCGGGTTGTGCAGGGCCTCCAGCGCCGCGACGATGTTGGCGTAGCTCGTCGGCGGCTCAAGCCCGGCGTCCTCGAACAGGTCGCGGCGGTAGACCACCATCTGGGTCCAGCCGTCGACCGGCACGGCGGCGATGTCGCCTTCGAAATCGGCCATCTCCAGCGCGCCCGGCGCGAAGGTATCGAGACCCAGCTCCTCGACCACTTCGGTCGCCGCTTCGGTGTCCAGGATGCCGGCTTCCGACCAGGGCAGGACGTATTGCAGCGTGTGGTAGATCACATCCGGCAGGTCGCCGGCGGCGAACGCGGCCGTCGCCCGGGTCCCCAACTCGGTCTCGCTGACCGGGATCACCTGAACCGAAATGCCCGTTTCGGCTTCGAACGCGGCGGCAAGCTCTTCCTGTTTGACCAGTCGGTCGGGCTGCTCTTCCGTCGTCCAGAAGCGAAGCTCCTGGGCGAAGGCGCCCTGTGCCGCGATGCTCATCGCCACCGTGGCCGCACCGCCGAGAAGAAGACGCTTTGCGAGTGTCATGATGGTTGGACCTCCCTTGTTGCGTCGGCGCCGGCACCGGAGCGGCGCGTCGGCAAACCGATTAAGTGTATGGGGCATTGTCCCGCCACGGGGGCGGATTGCCAAGACCGCCCAGCGACCTATCCCAGCGTGGTGGACAATTCAATCGAAACGAAAATGCGCTGGCGGGGGCTCCGCTAGCTTTCCCTTAGCCTGGGAAGCAGCTCCACGAAATTACAGGGCCGGTGGCGGCTATCGAGCTGGTCTCTCAGGATCCCGTCCCAGGCGTCCTTGCAGGCCCCGGTCGAGCCCGGCAGGGCGAACAGATAGGTGCCGTCCGCCACACCCGCCGCCGCCCGGCTCTGGATGGTCGAGGTGCCGATCGACTGGAAGCTGAGCCAGCGGAAAAGTTCGCCGAACCCGGGGATGTCCTTTTCGCAGACCTGGGCGAAGGCTTCCGGCGTCACGTCCCGGCCGGTGACGCCCGTGCCCCCGGTGGCGATCACCACGTCGACGGCGTCATCGGCAACCCACGCCCGCAGCCGGTCGACGATGGCCTGCCGGTCGTCGATGACGATCGTCCGGGCCGCCAGGCGGGGGCCGGCGGCCGCGACGCGTTCCGCCAGCAGGTCGCCCGACCGGTCGTCGGCCGCCGTCCTGGTGTCGGATACGGTCAGGATGGCGATGCCGACGGGGATGAAGGGACGGCTCTCGTCGAGTCCGGGCATGGTGGCCTCGTTGGTCTGGCGATTTGCGGCAGATGCACCGGCATCGGCCCCGGGGTCAAGCCGGCGCCGGGTCGCCGTCGGTCATCCCCGGGATCCGGGCAGGCGGGTTGCCCAATCGGGGGGCTTCGCGCATGCTCCGCCGCCGTCAGACCCCGATCGCCTGGGGAGCCCATGCCGGTCCGCCTGCTGTCCTTCACCCTGTCGATCCTGGTTATTGCCGCCACCCTGACCCTGGTGGTGCTCGGCGAAGACCTGCTGATCCCGTTGGCGATGGCGGTCATGGTCTGGTACCTGCTGAACGCCTTCAGCCGGATGTACGGGCGGATTTCCGTGGCCGGGAAGTCGCTGCCCCGCTGGGTTTGCTTCAGCCTGTCGCTGCTGACCTTCCTGACCGGCTTCGTGCTGGTCGGCAACATGATCACCAACAATGTCGCCGAGGTAACCCAGGCGGCGCCCGGCTATCAGCAGAACCTGGACCGCATCGTCCAGGAAGTGGCCCTGCTGCTGCGGCTGGAGCAGGTGCCGACCCTGCCGGACCTGGTCTCGCATATCGATATCGGCAGCGCGATCGCCGGGCTTGCCGGGTCCCTGGCGACCCTGATCGGCAATATCGGGATCGTCCTGGTCTACGTGCTGTTCCTGCTGATCGAGCAGCAGCATTTCGACAGCAAGCTGCAGGCGCTGTTTCCCAATGGAAGCCGACAGGAAGAGGTGCGCCGGCTGCTGTCCCGGATGCAGGCCGACATCCAGACCTATGTCTGGATCAAGACGTTGATGAGCGTGCTGACCGGCGGCGTCAGCTACGTGATCCTGCTGATCGTCGGCGTGGACTATGCCGAGTTCTGGGGTTTCGTCATCTTCCTGCTGAACTACATCCCGACGGTCGGCTCGCTGCTGGGGATCATCTTCCCGGCGCTGCTGACGATCGTCCAGTTCGGGACCCTCGGGCCGTTCCTGGTGGTCATCTCGACCCTCAGCGGCGCGCAGTTCCTGATCGGCAACATCCTGGAGACCCGGCTGATGGGCGGCCGGCTGAACATCAGTCCGCTGGTGGTGATCCTGTCGCTGTCCGTCTGGGGCACGCTATGGGGCATCGCCGGCATGTTCCTGTGCATGCCGATCACCGTGATCCTGATGATCATCTGTTCCCATTTCGACCGAACCCGGCCGATTGCCGTCGTGCTGTCGGGAACCGGTCAGGTTGCTCCGTCCGCGGACTACGCGATATCGGAAACGCCGGGATGGTCAGCCGACGACGCGGGTCCCCCCGGCGACCGCGGTGGCCGCTGATACGCCGGCCTCCGGCGATCCCTGCAGGTGGTACGTCGTCAGCAACTCCGTGCCGATCGCGGTTGCCCCGCAATTCGGGCATTCGACGCTGACGCCGAGCTTCCGCACCCGAAACTCATGAACGTCTTCTTCGTCGCAGACACAGCCGATCACGTAGCCGCCACCCGGGCGCTTGCCGACGATATGCATTTGGATCCCCCGACCCCTTCCGGAACTTGGATACTACCCTATACATAAGTCGGCATTGGGTCACGACAAATTAAGGGCGGTTTGCCGCGCTGCACCCACCACCACGGGTAACGGGTGCGAAGCCCGACGCCATGGTTTCACCCGTGAAACTGGGTTTGCGATCCTGACGGTGGCGGTGGCGGTCGGTTTGCTGCCTCCTGCGGGATCGACAGCGATCGACCTTCGCGGAGGAGTTTCAGCCTGATGCAGTATGTCGTTCTGGGGGCCAGTGGCATCGTCGTATCCCGGCTGTGCCTGGGCACCATGTTGTTCGGCGGGTCGCACGCCCGCGATGCCGATGCCCAGACGTCGCGGCGCATGATCGACCGGTTCCTGGACGCCGGGGGCACCTATTTCGATACCGCCAATGTCTATGCCGGCGGACGGTCCGAGGAAGTGCTGGGCGAAGCCCTGGCCGCCCGCCGCGACCAGGTGGTCATCGCGACGAAGGGTGGGGCGCAGCATGGCGGCGACCCGCGGCATCCCCATGCCGGCCTGACCCGCACGGCCGTGCTGGCCGCCATCGAGGCCAGCCTGCGGCGTCTGCAGACCGACTACATCGATCTCTGGTACGTGCACGGCCCCGACCGGTTGACCCCGATCGAGGAGACCTGGGCGGCGGTCGACACCGCTGTGCGCGCCGGCAAGGTGCGCGCGGTCGGCTTCTCCAACTTCCCGGCCTGGCAGGCGGCCGAAGCGGTGGCCGCGGCACCGTTTCCGCTGGTTGCGTCCCAGTACCAGTACAGCCTGGTGGCCCGGGACATCGAGGCGGAACTGGTTGACGGTTTCCGCCGGCACGACATCGCCATGCATGCCTGGGGCGCACTGGGGCAAGGGTTCCTGTCCGGCAAGTACCGGGCCGGCGATCCCCCCACCGAAGGCCGGATCGGCCTCGCGGAGACGATCCACGAGGAGCACTGGTCCCATCGCAACACCGAGCGCAACTGGCAGATCCTGGCGGCGGTCGAAGCCGTGGCTGCACGACACGGGGCCAAGCCTTCCCAGGTCGCCTATGCCTGGGCGCTGGCCCAGCCGACGATCGGGGCTGCCATCCTGGGCGTCCGCCAGCCGGAGCAGCTGGAAGACAATCTGGGGGCGGCGGATCTGAACCTGAAGGCGGAAGACCTGGCCCGGCTGGACGCGGCCTCCCGGCTGCCGCCCGGCTATCCGCAGCGGGTTGTGTCGGCCTATTTCGACCGCCGGGTGGCCTAGCGGCCGTGGCGGTCGGCCCGGCAGGGTTGATGTAGGCATCCGTCGCATTGCGGCTAACGAAAACGGGGCGCCCGATGGGCGCCCCGTTCCGTATGACCGCCCGAAGGCGGCGGCGGTATCGTCGCGGTGGATCAGAAATCCATGCCGCCCATGCCGCCCATACCCCCCATGCCGCCCATATCCGGGGCGCCCATGGGCTCCTTCTTCTCCGGCTTTTCGGCGACCATGGCTTCGGTGGTCACCAGCAGGCCGGCCACGGAAGCCGCGTCCTGCAGGGCGGTGCGCACCACCTTGGCCGGGTCGATGATGCCGGCTTCGACCATGTTGCGGAACTCGCCGGTCTGGGCGTCGTAGCCCCAAC
>JANQIU010000345.1 GCA_028281985.1 Alphaproteobacteria bacterium
CATTGGGCCGGTCCAGGATACCCAGCAGCGGATGGTCCGATCCGGGCGGTTCGGTCGTCAGGCAGTCGACACCGGCGCCGGCGATCAGCCCCTGGTCCAGGGCCGCCACCAGATCGGCTTCGTTGACCAGACCGCCGCGGGAGGCATTGATGATCACCGGCCGCCGCTGCATCTGCTGGAACTCGGCCATGGCAATCAGGTTGCGAGTCTCGGGCGTCAGCGGGCAATGCAGCGTGATGACATCGCTTTCCGCCAGAACCTGATCGAACGGCGTGTAAAGCGGCCCCATCCCGCTCTTGCCCTTGTGGGCGGCGAACAGGGTCCGCATGCCGAAGGCCCGACCCAGCCGCGCGACGGCCTGGCCGATGACGCCTTCGCCGATGATGCCCAAGGTGGATCCGGCCAGATCGACGATCGGGTGGGTGTGGAAGCAGAACTGCCCGGACCGCTGCCACTCGCCGGCGATGACGTCGCTGCGGTAGCCGATCAGCCCGCGCCGCAGGGCCAGGATCAGGGCGAAGGTGTGCTCCGGCACCGTCGCCTCGGCATAGCCGCGGACATTGGTCACCGTGATGCCCTTGTCCCGGCAGGCGTCGACATCGATGACGTCGTAGCCCGTGGCGGCAACGGCGATGCACGTCAGGTCCGGCAGCCGGTCGAGCGTCGCCCGGCGCAGCGGCACCTTGTTGGTGATCGCCACCGTGGCCCCCACCAGCCGTTCGCCCACATGACCGGACGCGGTCTGGGGATACGCCACCCATTCATGCGCGAAGGCCGGCTTTGTCAGGTCGACGCCGGGACCGATCGTGTCCCGGTCCAGGAAGACGATGCGCTGGGTCTGGTCTGACGGGGCCATGGCAGGGAGGACCTTCTTCGACGGATACGGACCAACACACGGAATCGGCCATCACAGTCGCGGCACCCTGCCGCGCCGTCCAGCCCGCAGATCGGGCACCGGCGCATCAGATATCGAAGCGGCCTTATGGAGGAAACCGGGCCGCGGCGCCGTGGGAGGGTTCCGGCGCCACAGCCCGGCAAGGTGTCCGTCGCCTACCCGACGGACGACGCGTAGGCGTCGATATCGGCCAGGACCGGTGCGTGGACACCGCGCTTGGCCAGGTCCCGGCGCATGGCCGTCACTTCCTTCTTCGCGTCGGCCTTCTTGCCCATGCCGGCCAGCAGGACGGCGCGCTGCCGGGCCAGGGTGTTGTAGGCCAGGTTCATCGACGGTTCGGCCTTGACCAGTTGCAGCGCCCCGTCGGTCAGCTTCAACGCCTCGGCCAGATCGGCATCGGCGCTCTTGCGCAGCTTCTGCTTGTCCCGGTCGACGGTGAAGAAGGGACGCGACAGCCCTTTTGCCAGGGCAACCGCGGTCATCGCACCCGCCGCCGATTTACCCCCCGTCCGGGCCAGGGTTTCCAGCTTGTTCCAGCCGCTGGCCAGATATGCCGAGCGCGAGCCGTCCAGCGCCAGGCACAAGCCGGCATCGAAGGAGAACGCGTCCTGGGCCATGCGGTCCTCCTCCCGCGATGCCGGCAGGCCGACGCGCAAGGTGTGCACCGATGACGGGATCGTCCCCAGCCCGCCCATATTGTAGATCGCGCGGACCCGGTATTCGCCCGGCTCGGTGAAGATGTGGCCGGTGCGCCCGAAGGTGATCGGCACTTCGTGACTGAACCGGTCCAGGCCCAGGGTCGACCCCGCCGGTTTCAGGGTTTCGATATGTGGCTCCCCGACTTCGCAGAACACCGGCTCGAAGGCTTCGATGTCGCCGCCCGGCTTCATGATGTGGATGGAGACCGTGCCCCATCGCGGCTCCAGCCGGGCATCGATGGGCACCTCCAGATCCGGCAGCAGGTTGCGCAGGCGCAGTTCGACGCTGACCGGCTCCATATACGCGAAGTAGCCCTTGGACCGGACGATCATCTCCAACGGGGGCGAGCCTTCGGCTGCGCCCACATCGGCATCGCCATGCAGGTGCAAGCCGGTGGCCCAGGCGTCCCCGCCCATGATCACGGCGGCCCGGTTGCCGTGGCGCAGATGGATCAGTTCCTCGTCGTCGAAGCGGAACTCGAAATTGTTCCAGAAATTGGCGACGTTCTGGGGGTAGTTCATCCAGGAAAGGGAACCGGACCGCCCCTTGTCCCAGGAGTGCACGAAATTGAAGGCGTGGCCGGCCTCGTGCACCCAGGTGTAGAGGAACTGGCGCAGCGCCCAGGCCTCGCTCTGATTGGCGGGCGCGCCGTTGGGCAGGTTGTTGAACCAGGAATGGTTGCGAAATACCGCGAACCCCTGCCGCTCCGGCGCGTCGCCTGCCCCGCCATACCCGGCCGCCGCGTCGAACATGACCCCTGCGGTGGTGCTGGAGTCGTAGTCGCCGCACATCAGGCCCCACATGTGCCATTTCGGCCAACCGCCGCCGATCTGGCTGAACGCCCCCTCCATCGCGTCGTGCAGTTCCGCCGGGGACCAGGTGTTGAAGCTGGAATGGCTGTCGTCGATCACCGTCGAGGGGTGGTTGAGGGTGATGCCGATGCCGGCTTCGGCGTAGCTGGCCACCATGTCCAGATCGCGCTCTTGGATCCCCGCCGGACGGTCGGTGCGGGCATGGCTGTTGTAGGTCGGCAGGATGGTGCCGCTGTTGACCGACTGGGCGACGTCTACTTCCAGCGTCACGTCGCGAAAGTTCGACGATTGCCGCGGGCATTCGTAGGCCGAAACGCTGCCGCCCGCCGTGAAGCTGGCGGTGGCCGGCCCGGCGGCGCTGAACGTTCCCCAGGGGATGGTGACGGTCAGGGTCGTGAACAGGTGCAGGCCGGTGAAGTAGCTGACCGACCCGGTGATGCGGACGCTGCATCGCGACCAGGTGACGGTGGGGCTGTTCACCACCCAGGACCGCTCATAGACGCGCCAGCGGATGACCCGGCCCATCCAGTTGAACCTGTAAACGCGGTAGATGTCGCCGCTGACCCGGTCCATGACCGGCGAATTGGTGCTGCGCGGATCGATATCGACCCGAAGATCCAACTCGTACCCGCCGGCATTGGGGCTGGTCATCTCGCCTTCGTAGCGGCCGCTAACCGGGCCGAAGCGCAGACACCGCCACCAGATCGGATCGATCGGCCGCAACGGTTCCGTTGGCCGTATCGGCTGCAGCCTTCTGATGGTGTCCACGTTTGTGTCGCCCGCCTCCAGTTCGGCGGCAAGCTCGGGGTCGATAATGTGGGTAGCCCCGTGGTGGCCGTGACGCGGTTCGTCATGGTGCATGGTCGTTCTCCCCTTCTCGAATTTCGTTTTTTGGGCAGTAATGAAACTTTCAATATGTCTCTAATGATAGCGAAGACCGTCTGTTTCACAAACTCTAAATGAGAGCGTTATGCGGGGAGGCTGGGTACGCTTGCGCATGACGCAGTGCGGCGCGCTGCGGCCGAAGGACAGCAGCGCGCCTTAACCTGTTGACTTAATTCTGAAAAGGAACCGCGGGCATCAAGGGCATGGACGGTCGGGTGCGGTCACTCCGCCGCGGATCGTTGGACGTAGTCGTTGAGATAGATCGGCCCGTCGACCTCGGCCTCGCGCCGGTCGTCGGGGATGGCCGCGGCAGGGACGCGGAAGGTCCGGAACAGCTTGGCCTGGGCAATGAACACCGACGGCACGGTCAGAATGATGATCGCCGTGCCGAACAGCACGCCGAAGCCGACGCTGACCGCCAGCGGGATCAGGAACTGGGCCTGCAAGCTGGTCTCCATGATCAGCGGAAACACGCCCAGGAACGTGGTCAGCGAGGTCAGCAGGATCGGCCGGAACCGGTCTTTGGTACCTTCAATCACGGCTGTTGCCGTGTCGTTGCCCTTGTCGAGGTACTCATTGAACAGGTCGATCATCACCAGGCTGTTGTTGATGACCACCCCCGACAGCCCGATGATCCCGAAGATGCTCAACAGGGTCAGCGGCAGGCCCATGATCAGGTGCCCGGTGATCGCCCCGATCAGCCCCAGCGGGATGGCCACCATCACCACGATCGGCTGGACGTAGGACCGGAACACCAGCGCCAGCAGCGCGAAGATCAGCAGCAGCGCCAGACCGAAGGCGGTGCCCAGCGCGCTGCCGGCATCGCCCTGCTGGCGCTGCTCACCGCCGAATTCGACGAGCAGCCCCTCATACCGCTCGAACAGCTGCGGCAGCACTTCGGCACGCAGATAGGCGTTGGCTTCCTGGCCGGTGATTACCGTGCTGTCGACATTCGCCGTCACCGTGGTGATGGTCCGGCCGTCCCGGCGCAGGATCTCGGTCGGCGAGCGGCCTTCCGAAATCTCCGCCACGGTGCCCAAGGGGATCAGGTCGCCCGCCGGCGTGCGGATCCGGGTGTCGAGGAAATCCGCGATCGAATCCCGCTCATCCTGCGGCAGGCGGACATAGATGCGGACATCGTCCTCGCCGCGCTGCACCCGCGTGGCCTCTGCGCCGAAGAAGGCGTTGCGGGTCTGCACCGCCAGGTCATCCAGGTCCAGCCCGAACACCCGGGCTTCGTCCCTCAGGGCCAGCGTGTACTCCAGACTGCCGGCCGACAGGTCGTCGCGAATGTCGAAGACGCCGCTCATCCCGAACAGGGCCGTGCGCGCATCCTCGACCACCGGCCGGATGTCGCGCCCTTCCGGCAGCGACAGTTCCAGGGCGATGGGGTCGCCAGCATTCACGAGGAACGAGTTCAGCGTCAGCTTCTTGACGCCGGAGATCTCCCCGATTTCCGCCCGCCAGGCGCGCTCGAAGTCCTGGGTCGGGAAGCTGCGCAGCTCCGGATCGACCAGCCGGACCACCACGTTGGCCCGGTTGGCGCCGGTCTTGGCCTGGCCGCCATTGGGCCCGCCGGGCGCCGACCCCTGGCCGATGACGATGTTGATCCCCTGGACCACCGCGGGCGCATCGGCCGGCAGCGTCGCCTGAATCACATCGCCCGCCCGGATTGCCGCTTCGCGCAGGACGGCGGTGACGTCGCGGGTCCGATCGAAGGTGGTACCGTCGTTCATCTCCAGGTCGGCGGTGACGAACTTGCCGTCGATGGAGGGGAAGAAGTTGAAGCGAACGTGGCCCGACGCGACCAGCCCGACCGACACGATCAGCAGGGCCACTGCACCCGCCATCGGCACCAGATAGCGGCGCACGGCAAAGCGCAGCGTGCGGTCAAGCGGCCCTTGAATGAACCATTTCAGCCCGCGGTCGACCCGCCCCCGGACGGCATTGAGCAGCCGGAGCAGGATGTTGGGCCGGCGCGTGCTCTTGAGATCGAGATGCGACAGGTGGCGCGGCAGGATCACCAGGGACTGCAGCAGCGACAACAGCAGCACGATGATGACCACCGTCGGGATGTCGCTCAGGAACTTGCCGAGCGTGCCGGGAAGCTGGAACAGCGGCGTGAAGGCGACGACGGTGGTCAGGGCGGAGAACACCACCGGCACGGCGATCCGCTGGGCACCCTTGACCGCCGCCCGCAGGGGCGCTTCGCCCTTTTCGGCGTTCTTGTAGATGTTTTCGCCGACGACGATCGCGTTGTCGACGACGATGCCGATCGCCAGGATGAAGGCGAACAGCGAGATCATGTTGATCGACATGTCCAGCAGCGTCATCACGCCGAACGTGGCGACGAAGGCGATGCCGATGCCGATCGCCGACCAGAAGGCCAGCCGGATGTCCAGGAAGATGGCCAGGCAAAGGACCACCAGGATCAGCCCGAGAATGGCATTGTCGAGCAGCAGGTCTAGGCGGTTGCGCAGTTCCTCGGCGTCGTTCTGCCAGACGGTGACGTCGATGCCCGCCGGCAGCGACGGCTCGAAAACGGTCTCGATATAGGCTTCCACCTCGTCGACGATGGCCAAGACCTGCTCATCGCCGACCCGGAACACGTTGACGGTGGCGCTTGGCTGGCCGTTGAAGCTGGTGGCTAGGTCCCGGTCTTCGAAGCCGTCGATGACGGTGGCAACATCGCCCAGCCGGACCTGTGCTCCGGTATCGCCGGTCAGGATGACGATCTCCTCGAAATCCGCCCGGGTGTAGTTCCGGCCCAAGGTCCGCAGCGGGATGCTCAGCGTTTCCGTGTCGATCGACCCCGCCGGCAGTTCCAGGGAGTTGGCAGCGACGACATTGGCGATCTGCTGCAGCGTCAGCCCATAGGCGTCGAGCGTGTCGCGGCGGACTTCGATGGAGATCTCGTAGTCGCGGGTATTGGCCACCTCGATGAAGGAGACGCTGTCCAGTCGCGTCAGCTCGTCCTTCAGCCGGTCGGCCTGTTCCTTCAGGACCGCTTCGGACGCGGCGCCGTGGACGGCAATCTCCAGGACGCGCTGGCGGTTGCTCAGCTCGACGACCACCGGCTCGTCGGCGTCTTCGGGAAAGACGTCGATGCGGTCGACCTCGGACTGCACCTCGTCCAGCTTCGACGACACGTCCTCGCCCAGCAGCAGGCTGATGGTGATGGTCGCCCGGCCTTCCGCCGCCGTGGCGGTGATCTCATCGATGCCATCGATACTGGAGAGCTGGTCTTCGATCGGACGGATCAGGCTCTGTTCGACTTCGGTGGGCGACGCCCCGGTGTAGTCGACACTGACCTGGATCTGGTCGAGGCTGAAATCCGGGAAGGTCTTCTGGGGCAGAGCAATCGCGCAGACGAGCCCGATCGCCACCACCAGGATCATGGTCAGGTTGGCGGCGACCGGGTGCTCGGTCATCCACCGGATGGCGCCGTTCATGTGCCTACTCCGTGGCCGGGGTGGCGGCGTCGGCCACCCGCACGGGGCTGCCTTCGACCGGCGCATCCAGGGTGCTGGTGACCAGCCGGGCGTCGGCCGGATCGCCCGTCAGCCGCACATAGCTGACATCGCCGTCCACATGCACGACGGTGCCCGGCACGATCCGCAGGACGCCCTCCTCCGCCAGCCAGAGCGCGTCCCCCTCGCGGATACTGGCAGAGGGCACGGCGTAGAGCCCCGGCTGCCGATCGCCCTCGATCGACACGTCGACGAACGCGTTCACCAGGGCCGGCGGGGTTCCCGACGCCAATGCCGTTGACGGCCCGATCATCCGGCCCCCATCGACATCGGCCAGGCTGACGGTCACCGTCATCGTCCGCGTCTGCATGTCCAGCGCTGGTTCCACGCGGCTGACGAAGGCTTCCCAGGAGATCTCCGTGTCGGCGAACCGGGCCCGCACCTCGGCCGGCGCCGCGCCGTCGTCGAACAGACCCGGGATCAGCGCCGCTTCAGCCTCGGTCACCGGCACGGCCACTTCCAGCCTGGTATCGGTGAAGATCGTCGCCAGGGCCTGGCCCGGGCTGACCACATCGCCCAAATCGGCCACCTGGGTCAGCACCGCGCCGTCGAACGGTGCCAGGATCGCCGTGTTGGCCAGCCGGATCTGCGCCACCTCGCGCGCCGCCCGCAGGCTGGCCAGGGTTGCTTGCAGTTCGGCCTGCTCGGCCACAAGCTGATCCAGCCGCTCCTCGGTCACGACTCCGCGGGCCAGCAGGGTCTCGGTCCGCGCCAGCTGGGTCGCGTTCAGGTCCAGCTTGGCCTGAGTCGTGTCCATGTTGCCCTCGGCCCGGGCAAGCTCCGCAAAGGCTTCGCGACCGTCCAGGCGCACCAGAACATCGCCCCGGCTGAAATGGCCGCGCGACTCGATCGCCGGGTGCAGTTCGACGATCCGACCCGATATCTCGGCGGCCAGATCGATCTGTCGGAACGGCCGGACAAACCCTTCGCCCCGGATCGGCACCGGTCCGTCATGCGGGACCAGCTGGACGGCATCGACCCAGGGCACGACCCGGTCCAGGGGCGCGGCCTGCACGGGGTCGCGCAACGCCTGCAAGAGCTGGAAGCCCCCAACACCACCGGCCACGATGGCCACCGCTACCAGAAGCCAGGCGGCGTCGCCGGCCAATCGTCTGAACCGCCCCTGGCGCGGGGGGTCGCCGCCTTCCGGCGGGGCGCCATCTGTCATCCAAGCCCTCGTTCGTCTTGGCGGCGTTGGCGCCGCGTCCTGTCGGTAGTTCGTCGACCGGGGTGAAACGGATCTATCGACCGAACGGTTCGGTCGGCGATTTGATAGGTGGTCTGATCGGGGCTAACGTCAAGCCCAAGAACTCGTCACCCCTTTGGTGAAGGCATGCCCCAGGAAGCAAAACCTAGTCCCGACAGCCCGAAAGCCAGGCAGATCATCGAAGGTGCACGCAAGGCCTTCATGCAACATGGATATGAAGGAGCAAGTACCGAGGAAATCGTCCGACAGGCCGCCATATCAAAAGGCACACTCTACAGCTACTTTCCTTCGAAGAAGGAGCTGTTCGAGGTTATCATCAAAGAAGAATGCCAGCATCAATCCCAAAAAATTCTTCATAATGTGGATTTGTCGAGGCCGGTCCGCCAGGTCCTCCGCGACCTGGCAACTGGTTATCTGGACTTGCTGCTATCGCCGTTTCCACAGGACCTGTTCCGCTTGGCCGTCGCGGAAGCCAAGCGATTCCCCAGGCTGGCCAAGGCGTTCTACGACTCGGGACCGGGACAAGGCATCGAACGGCTCACCTCCCTCATGCGGACATTTGCCGACCGCGGCGAAATCGCCGCCGACGATCCGCACATGGCCGCCTGCCATTTCGAACAGCTCTGCAAGGCTGACCTGTTCAACAAAGCGTTGTTCGGCGTCCAATCGGAGTTCTCCAAGACCGAAGTGCGACGGGTCATCGACCATGCGGTCGACGCCTTCATGAAAATCTACGGTGCGACCCCCGCAGCGCGGTAGTAATCGATCATTGATCCTGGAGGTGCGGCCCCATCGCTGACATGGGGTCCAGGGGCGGCAGGAGCATCGGCAACAGATGATCTCGTTCGACCTGACCCCGATCGAGTTGCTGTTCTTCAACGCGCTGGCACTGATCGTGGCGGCATGCCTGTTCGCACCCCTGTTCCGCCGGCTGGGGCTGGGCACCATCCTGGGCTACCTGGCCGCCGGCCTAGCCGTGCAGCTGGTGATGGCGGAGAGCTTCGGCGAGCACCCCGAAGAGCTGCTGCATTTCGCCGAGTTCGGCGTCGTGCTGTTCCTGTTCGTCATCGGCCTGGAGCTCAAACCCGGGGAACTCTGGGCCATGCGGGCCGATATCTTCGGACTGGGCCTGGCACAGATGCTGGCCTGCGGGGCCGTTCTGGCCGGTGTGGCCACCCTGCTGGGTCTGGCACCCGGAGCGGCGGCGGTGGTCGGGCTGGGCCTGGCGCTGTCGTCCACCGCCCTGGTCATGCAGGTGCTGGACGAGCGGCGCGAACGGGGCAGCCCGCATGGGCGCAAGGCATTCTCCATCCTGCTGTTCCAGGATCTGGCGATCGTGCCGCTGCTGTTGATGGTGGCCTTTCTGGCACCGACCGAGACCGAGCTGGACCTGGGCCGCAGCTTTGCCCGAACCGGCCTGGCGCTGGCAGCCATCCTGATCCTGGTGCTGGTCGGCCGGTACCTGCTGGACCCGATGTTCCGCCGGCTGGCCCGCACCGGGATGCAGGAACTGATGACGGCCGGTGCCCTGGGCGTGGTCATCGCCGCGGCCATGCTGATGGATCTGGTCGGCATGTCCTACGCTATGGGCGCCTTCATCGCCGGGGTCATGCTAGCCGAATCCACCTACCGGCATGAGGTGGAGGCCAATATCGAGCCGTTCCGCGGCCTGTTCCTGGGCCTGTTCTTCATGGCGGTCGGGCTGTCCCTGGACCTCGACGCGGTTCGGGCCAACTGGCTGATGATCCTGGCGGGCGCGCCGGTAGCGATGGCGCTGAAGGGGCTGACGATCTACGGCCTCGCCCGGGCCTTCCGGATCCCCCATCCCACCGCCGCCCGCATCGCCCTGGCCCTGCCACAACACGGCGAGTTCGGTTTCGTACTGTTTTCGGCGGCCGCCTCGTCGGCCGCCCTGCCGCCGAGCGAGGCGGCTACGCTGATCGCCATCGTCACCGTGTCCATGGCGCTGTCGCCGCTGGTCAGCCGGCTGGAAGCGCTGATCGTCCCCACGGCCGCGAAGGAGACCATCGACGAGACCTACGACGATGCCGGCGGGCGGACGCTGGTCATCGGGTTCGGCCGCTTCGGACAGATCGTCTCGCAAGCGCTTTTCGCCGACGGCATCGCCACCACCATCCTGGACAACGATGCGCTGCGGGTCCGGGAAGCGGCCCGGTTCGGGTTCCGGGTCCATTTCGGCGATGGCGGCCGGCGCGACGTGCTGCGGGCCGCCGGCGCCGACCGTGCCGACGTGATCGCCGTCTGCGTCGACGACGAGCGGGTTGCCGATCACATCGTCGACTTGGCCAAGGCCGAGTTCGGTCAGGCCAAGCTGATCGTCCGGTCGTACGATCGCCGCCATTCCATCAGGCTGATCGAAGCCGGCGTCGACGGTTGTGTCCGGGAGACGGTCGAATCCGCCCTGCTGTTCGGGCATCGCGTCCTGGTCGCCCTGGGAACGGACGAACAGGCTGCGGCGCGGACCATCGACGACGTCCGAACACGCGACGCGGACCGCCTGCGCCAGCAGGTCGCCGGCGATATCCGGTCCGGCATGGACCGGTTGCATGTCGCCCCGGTCGTGCCGGAACCGTTGCCGAACCCCGGAACCGAACACCGGGATTGACGGCCCTATCGCGGCCTTGGTGTGCTGCCCTCCGGCCGGGTCCAGATGATCACCAGCACGCCGGTCAGCACCACGAGCTGGGTGACGAGCAGCCAGGTGGCAACGCCGAGCACGATGGAAACGCCGACGATGGCGACGATCGACAGGGTCGACACCACCTTCGCCGATCGCCGGATCGCCCGATGCTCGCGCCAGTCCCGGATCATCGGGCCGAACTGCCGGTGGTTCATCAGCCAGTCATGCAGCCGTTGCGACGACCGGGCGAAACAATAGGCGGCCAGCAAAACGAACGGCGTGGTCGGCACAAGCGGCAACACGATGCCGACCATGCCCATGGACAGGCTGACGAATCCCAGTGAGAGCCAGAAGAAGCGCAAGCGGTGCACCTGGTCAGCGGCCCGCCATCCGGGACCCGCAACAATATGGCGTCGCGCCCGGCATGCGGCAAACGCCGGTCGGCACCCGATAAGCCGAAAGCGTCGGGGGGTGGTGACGGCCGATCGCTCAGATGACAGGCCAACAGGTGGGCCTGACCCTGCTGCGCATTGATGCAGCACCCGATGGCTGGCCCACAATCGCCAACGTTTGCGGTTGCCCGTCCGGTTTCCATGACCAATTAGTGGGGACCCTTCGCCTTTGGCTGCGCAAAACCCCGGCGTAGGGGTCAAAGGCACAGTGCACCGGGAGCCCCAGCCCATGCTGCGCAGGCTGTTCCGTCAGACGTCCGATCCCATACTGCGGAGCGCGCTGGTCGATCAGGAACGGGCCGGTCTGCGCTTTGCCCTGATCGTCCGCGTCGTCGTGCTGGTGACCCTGGCGGTATGGCTGCTGGTGTCCGTGCCGATGCCAAGGGTCATCTACTGGTTGGGATTCGTCGGCCTTTTCCTGATCTCCGGCGCCATCCCCTACATTATGCGGCACAGCCGCCACTGGCGGTTCTGGTTCGCCGCCTTCGCCACCGTCGACGCCGCCCTGCTGGTCACGGCGATGCTGCTGCCAAACCCCCTGCAGACCAACGACTGGCCGGTCCAGATGGGTCTGCGCTTCCACAATGTGCTGTATCTGTTTGTCCTCTTGGCTGGCGCATCCCTCAGCTATTCGCCGCTTCTGGTGATCTGGACCGGCATCTCGGCGGTCATGGCATGGAGCATCGGCACGCTGCTGCTTGCCCTGCATCCCGACGCCATCCTGACAAGCGCCGCCGAGACGGGCGACCCGGTCGTCGACAGCCAGCTATCGCTGGGGCGGTTCATGGAGCCCACCTTCGTCAACATCAACAGTTGGATGAACGAGGTGGTGCTGCTGATGATCACGGCGGTGATCACGGCGGCAGCCGTGTGGCGCGCCAGGATGCGGATGGTGCGCCAGGTCAAGGCCGAGCGCGCCCGGACCAATCTGGCGCGCTACATCTCACCGGATCTGACGGAAAAGCTGGCGCAGGGCCGGTCGCCCTTCGAAGTCAGCGAACAACGCAAGGTCGCTGTGCTTTTCGTCGACATGATCGGCTTCACCCGTCTCGCCGAAGAAGCAACGCCGGAGCAGACGATCACCATGCTGCGCGGCTTCCACCGCCGGATGGCCGAAGCGGTCTTTGCCTGCGGCGGCACCGTCGACAAGTACGCCGGGGATTCGGTGATGGCGACCTTCGGCGCGCTGGGTGAACGGCCCGACGACGCGCTCCGCGCCCTCCGGTGCGCCCAGGCGATGCTGATCGCGACCGACGACTGGAACACCAAGCGACGTGAACGTAGCGCAACACCGGTCCGAATCGGCATCGGCGTGCATTACGGGGACGTGGTGGTCGGCAATGTGGGCGAGAAGCGGTACCTGCAGTTCACCGTCATCGGCGACACCGTCAACGTGGCCAGCCGGATGGAGCGCCTGACGCGCGACCACAACGCCCGGATCCTGGCCAGCGTCGACGTGATCGAAGCGGCGCGCCAGACCGGGGACGGATCGGCCGACCTGCTGCAGCCGTTCCGGGAGGCCGGCACGGTCAGCGTTCGCGGGCGCCTTGGCGAGGTCGGCCTCTGGCGGCTGGACGAAGCCCCGCAGCCCGCCGAGCAGCAGGCCTGAGAAGACCGCACGTCACGGCATTGTCGGGACGGTCACGCCGATCAGGCTGTCGCGCGTGACCAGTGCGGCCAGAGCGGCCTCGTCCCAACCTTCGGTGCCTGCTGGCCGGCGCGGCAGGACCATGTAGCGCAGTTCGGCGGTGGAGTCGTGGACCCGAACGACGACGTCGTCGGGGACATGCGTGCCGAACTCAGCCAGGACCTGCCGCGGCTCTCGGACCACGCGGGCCCGGTAGGCGCGGGCCTTGTACCAGGCCGGCTGGGGCCCCAGAAGCTGGCGCGGATAGCAGGAGCACAGGGTGCAGACGATGACGTTGTGCACCGTCTCGGTGTTCTCCACCACATGGATGGCGTTGAACGGATCCAGGCCCAGGGCTTCGATCGCCGGGTTCGGATCGGTGAGGAGCCGCGCCTTGAAGGCCGGGTCGGTCCAGGCCCGGGCGACGATCCGGGCGCCGTTGGCCGGGGAGGCGGCCTCCAGCATCTCGATGCGGGCACGCTCGTCGTCCGCCGTATAGATGCCCTTCTCGATCAGCAGTTCGCGGAGCGCCAGTCCCATGACCTGATGATGGGTGGTCGGCTCCGGATCGTCGGCCCGGCTGGGATGCGGATGGTGGTGGTCGGCCATGGCCTAGCGCTCCGCCGGGTCGAGCCAGTGCTCGAAGATCTCGACATCCAGGGTGTCGCCGCGGGACCCGCGGTAGTCCGGCCACAGATCCGTCTGGGCCAGCCGCACCCGGTACACGTCCATCGGCGGCGTCCCGTCACCACCATGGCCCAGGCTTTCCGGCTGTCCTTCGGCGCCGCAGAGATACACGACCACGCCGGCCTGCCCCTTCACATAGGCCGGTGTCCGCTGGTGCGCCGGCGGTGTCCGGTCGGCGATCCGGACCCGGTCGCCGACGGCAAAGCGGGCCGTCATGGGGCTGCCGCCCGTCGGCGGATCTCGACCATCCGGGCCGCCAGCTCCTCGTTGGACACCACGCCCTTCTCGTCCAGCAGGTCGGCGACCGCTGCGGTCCACCGCTCGAAATAGCTCAGCGCCTCGTAGGCGTGGGGACCCAGCGCTTCGGTGGCGCGGCGCAGTTCGGCAAAGTCGCTCAGCACGCCGGCCTTGAACAGCAGGCGGACCATGGCGTCCACCCGCAGTTCCCAGAAAGTCAGCTCGTGCTCAGCCCGGTCGATCGGACCTTCGTCCAGACCGCCGATGTCGTGGGGACCGGAAGGGTGCGCGGTCACGGTGCTTTTCCACTCATTGCCGATGCCATGAGCGCAAGCTTAAGCGGGCCGCACCGCTTCGTCATCCGTGCCGGCGATCAGCGCAGCGTCGGGTCAAGCCGGTCGCGCAGACGGTCGCCCAGGATGCTGGCCGCCAGGGTCGTCGCCGTGATCACCACGCCCGGCACCACGGTGATCCACCAGGCATTCAGCAGGTGATCGCGGCCGTAGTTCATGATGGCGCCCAGGCTGGCCTGCGGCGGCTGCACGCCCAGGCCCAGGAAGCTGAGCGTCGATTCCAGCAGGATCGTCTCGGGGAAGTTCAAGGTCATGTTGACCAGCAGCACACCGGCGCTGTTGGGCAGGATGTGGCGCCAGTAGATCCATCGCGGCCGGGCGCCGTAGGCGGCAACCGCTTCGGCGAACCCGCCGGCGGTCATCGACAGGCCAAGCGCCCGGGCCAGCCGGGCATAGCGTTCCCAGCCGTAGATGCAGACCACCACCATCAGCACGATCATGCTATTGCCCAGGAAGGCCAGGATGGCGATGGCCACGATCATGAACGGCATCGACGCCTGAAGGTCGACCAGCACCATGATCGCATCGTCGACCAGGCCCCGGCGATGCGCTGCCAGATACCCCAGCGCCGTGCCGATCGCCGCCCCGGTGACGGTGCCGACGAAGGCGATCAGCAGGCTGAGCTGCGCCCCATGCAGCAGCCGGCTCAGCAGATCGCGGCCCAGATCGTCGGTGCCCAACGGATGCGCCACGTCACCGCCGAAATACAGGGGCGGCGACAGACGGTTGACCAGATCGATCGCGTCCGGGTCATAGGCCGCCAGCGGTCCCGCCAGGGCGCCGCAGGTGATGACCCCAACAAGCCAGAGGATCGCAAGCGCGACGATAGCCGACGGGCGGCGTCGAAGCACCGGGCGCGCGCCAACAGTGGCGGCGGTACGGCTCATGATCCCGCTCCCGCCCGGCGTCGCCGCAGCCTTGGATCAAGCACGCCGTACAGCAGGTCGACGATCAGATTGGTCGCCACCATGACGAGGGCCAGCAGTAGCACGATCAGCTGCACCACCGGCAGGTCGCGGGCGGATACGGCGTTGACCAGCAGCCGGCCGATGCCGGGCCAGGCGAACACGGTTTCGACGACGGTGGCCCCGCTCATCAGGCCGCCGACGATCAGGCCGGCAACGGTGATGGTGGGCAGCGCGGCATTGGGCAGCGTGTGGCGGCGCAAGGTGGTAAAGCTGCCGAACCCGCGCGCCCGCGCCGCCGGCAGGAACGGCCGACCCAGGACGTCCAGCGTCGACGCCCGGGCAAAGCGCGCCAGCATGGCGGCGTAGTAAGTGCCGACCGTGACCGCCGGCAGCACCAGATGGGTCCAGTCGGTGCTGCCGCCGGCCGGCAGCAGGCGCAGATGCATGGCGAACAGGAGGATCAGCAGGATCGCCAGGAAGAAGTTCGGCACGCTGAAGCCGACGCTGGCACCGATCATCACCGCCCGATCGACCGAGGTATTGTGGCGCAGGGCTGCCAGGATGCCGGCAGGAATGCCGATGACCACCGCCACCAGGAAGCCGGTCCCCATCAACAGGGCCGTCTTCGGCACCGCCTCCATCACGACCGACCTGGCCTCGCGCCCATCCCGGAACGACTGGCCGAAATCGCCGCGGAACAGGTCGGCCCAGTAGCCCAGATACTGGGCCCAAAGCGGCCGATCCAACCCCAGCCCCTCGCGGAAGCGGTCCAGCGTTTCCGGCGGCAGGTCGCCGCCCAGGATCTCCAGCGCCGGGTCACCGGAAATCCGCAGCATGACGAACACGAAGGTGACCGCCAGCCAGGCGGTGAACACGGCACGGGCAAGCTTGGTCAGGGTGTAGGTCATGCCGCCCCCCGGAGCGCGGCGTCCGGCGGCGCGGCGGATGCCGCGACAAGAGACTGGGTATAGGGATGGCGCGGGGCCTCGACGATCTGGGCCGCCGGCCCCTGTTCGACGATCTGGCCCTGGCGCATGACCGCGATGTCGGTGGCGAGCGTCCGCACCACCGCCAGGTCGTGGCTGATGAACAGCAGGCTCAAGCTCCGCTCGCGCTGCAGGCGTTGCAGGAGGTCGAGCACCTGGGCCTGAACCGACACGTCCAGGGCCGAGGTTGCCTCGTCGCAGATCAGCAACTGCGGCGCTAGAACCAGGGCACGGGCGATCACCGCCCGCTGGGCCTGGCCGCCGCTGAGTTCAGCCGGCCGAGCCTTGTCCACGGCCTCCGGCAACCCGACCGCTCGCAGCATTGCCAGCGCCAACTCGCGCCGCCGGGCGCCGTCGTAGAGCCGATGGACCCGCATCGGTTCCGCCACCTGCACGGCGATTGGCAGGCGCGGATCGAGCGCGGCCATGGGGTTCTGGAACACCATCTGGACCCGCCGGGACAGCAGCCGGCGATCCACCGACTTGCGGGCCGTAATGGTTCGGTCGCCGATCCTGATCCGCCCGCCGTCCAGGCTGACCATGCCCATGATCAACCGGCCAAGCGTGGATTTGCCGCTGCCGCTTTCCCCGACCAGGCCGAGCGTGGCGCCGGGGGCGACGGAAAGGGAAACCCCATCCACCGCCTTCAGGATCGGCGCCCGGCGCAACAGCCGGCCGCGGCCCAGCCGGAACGACCGGCGCGCCGCTTCGACGTCGAGCACCGGCTGCGCCCCGAGCGCCGGCGACCGTGCTGCCGGGGCAGTGGTGTCGGTGCCGCCCGGCGTTGCGGGCGTCTCCACCTCGCCGGGTTTCACCGGATGGCGGCACGCGGCCAGCACAGGACCCGTGAGCCGCAACGGCTGCCGTTCGACGACGCAGCCGGCATCGGCCCAGGCGCATCGCGGCACGAAGGCACAGCCCTCCGGCCGCTGCCAGGGCGACGGAACCTCTCCCGGGATCGGTCTGACCGCCCGAGGCTGCCGCAGATCGGGCCTGGAGCCGAGAAGCGCGTGCGTGTACCGGTGCCGCGGCGTGCGGAACAGCGCCGCTGCGGGCGCAATCTCGGCCAGGCGACCGGCATAGAGGATCGCCACCCGGTCGGCGACCCGCCTGACGATCCCCAGATCGTGGGTCACCAGCAGCAAGCCCATCCCGCGCCTCTCGACCAGGCCGCGCAGCAGATCCAGCACCTGGCCCTGCAGGGTCACGTCCAGCGCCGTCGTCGGCTCGTCCGCGATCAGCAGGGCCGGGTCGCCGGCCAGGGCCAGGGCGATCATCACCCGCTGGGACATGCCCCCGGACAGCTCATGCGGATAACTGGTCAATCGCCGGTCGGGATTGTCCAGCCCGACCTGGGTCAGCAGGTCCACGGCCCGGTCGCGGGCGCCCCGCCGGCCAAGCCGGTGGTGGCGGCGCAGCGTCGCCGTCAGGTGCGCCCCCACCGACTGAAGCGGGTCCAGTCCGGCCGCCGGGTCCTGAAAGATCATCGCGGCGGTGCGGCCGCGCAGCCGGTTGAACACGCGCCCCCGGGCCTTGGCCAGGTCGATCCCCGCCAGACTGGCGTCGCCCCTGACCCAGGCGTTGGGGCCGGCGAGGCCGATCAGGCTGCGGCAGAAGACGGATTTGCCGCTGCCGCTCTCGCCGACCAGGGCCAGCACCTCTCCCGGCGCGATTTCCAGATCGATCCCGTCGACCACCGTCACTGGGCCGGTGTCCGTGTCGAACCCCACCGAGTACTCGGCCACCCGCAACAACGGTCCGGAATCGGAAGGACGGCCGCCGTTCCCGGCGGGCGCCGCCTCCTCCGGAGCCTGCCGCCGGGCGGCGGTATCCATGATCAGCCCGCCGTCTCCGGTGCCGGACCCAGATCAATGTACGGGGCGGGTGTCGGCGTCCAATCCAGATCCTGCCGCTTGCCGTAGAAGAAGCCCATCATGTGCAGCGCCGTGCCGGGCGGGTCTTCGAAGTCGACGATCTCCAGCATGCGGGCGAACGCCTGGCGTCGTTCGGCCGGGTCGAAGCTGGTCTCCAGCACCTCCCCCAGCGCATTGAATTCCGCATTGGTCCACTGATTGCGCCGCTGGACGCTGCTGCCTTCGCCGTAAAGGCGCCATACCGCGCCGACCGGATCGGGGATATTCATCAACGTCGCCCCGTTGTGGATGAATGCCGGGTCTTCGATCAGTGTGTTATCCCAGTTTTCCTGGAGCTGCATCTCGATATTGAAGCCGACGGCCTGCCACATGGCGACGATCGCTTCCGAGGTCGGCAGTTCGACCGGATACCAGCAGCACTGGACATGATACGGGATCGGCTCGCCGTCATAGCCCGCCTCCGCCAGCAACGCCCGGGCCTGGTCGGGGTCGTAGCCGGGCCCGATGTGTTCGCCGACGAACATGTCGCCGAAGAACGGAAACTGGAAGCCGCTGGTCACCTCCACCCGGCCCTGCCACAGGGCATCCACGATGGCCTGCCGATCGATCGACAGGGCCAGGGCGCGGCGGATGCGCGGGTCCGCCAGAACCGGGTGGTTCAGGGCGAAGCGGACGCTGCGGTGCAGGATGGTGCTGCCGCCGACCACCTCCAGATCGTCGTAGGCGGTGATCGCCTCGATCTGGTCCGGGCCGACATCGGTGATCATGTCGTAGTCGCCCGCGACCAGGCCGGCGATCCGGGCCGCCAGTTCCGGCACCTCGACGAAACGGATCGACTGGAACGGCGGCTCGCCACCCCAGTAGTCGTCATGGGCTTCCATCAGGATATAGTCGCCGATCGCCACGTCGGTGATCGCATAGGGTCCGGTGGAGACCGGCGCCATGGACCAGGCCTCGAAGCTGGGTGCCGCCAGGAACGCTTCGCGGCTGACGACTTGCGACATCCATCCGCCCAGCCGCCGGACCAGCAGCGGGTCGGGTTCGGTGGTCACGAAGCGGACGGTATCCGCGTCGACCGCCTCGACCCGGTCGAGCGTGCCCATGTAGGCGCGGCTCTGCCCGTAACCCGGCGCATTCTCGCTGGACATGCGTTCTGGGCCGAAGCTGAAAACGACGTCCTCCACCGTCATCTCGCGGCCGTCATGCATGATCACGCCGGGGCGGATGTCCAACTCGACGGTCCGGTCGTCGACCCGCCGCCAGTCGGTGGCAAGGCCGGGCCGAAGCGCGAAATCGTCCGTGTAGTCGGTGTCGATCAGGAAGTCGAAGTTGTTCACCAGCACCCGCCAGGCCGAGATCCGCGTCAGCAGGATCGGTTCGAGCTGCGGGGGGTGCTGCTGCACGGCAATGACCAGGGACGGCCGGTCGTCGGATTGGGCGGTGGCCGGTGCGACGACCAGCCCGACGGAAAGTGTGGCTGCGGCCAGCGGAAAGGCGCTGACGCATAACCGGCGCCGGATGCGATCCACTATGCTGTCTCCTGTCCTGGAACGATGTCGGGGGTCAAAGGGGTCGCGGAGGGCACGCCGTCCAGATAGACGTGCCGACCAAATCGTTGCCGGACGAGCCGGTGGGTCCGGCCGCCAGCGTGGAGGTCGTAGCGTTCCTCCGTCACCGGTTCGCCGCCGGGTCCGCTGCCGTCCAGCAGCCCGATCAGGCTGCGGCCGCACAGTCCGGCGGGCTGCGGAGCGCCCAGCAGCGACAGCACCGTCGGCGCGACATCGATCAGCCCGGAGGGGTGCCGGTCGTAAAGCCCCGGCTGGATGCGTGCTCCATCGGCGACGAGCAGGCAGCCGAGTTCGCCGGCATCCAGGCCGCCGTGGTGGCCGGATCCGCCGGTCAGGCCGCTCCCCTCCAGGTCGGCGGCGGTCGATCGGGTGAAGGTCACCCGCAGGTGCGGCGACCACGGGTGCTGGGCCTGGACCAGGGCATGGGAGAACGTGCCCGGCACCTGCCCATAAGGGTCGGCCGGATCCAGGCCGGCGCTGAACAGCGGGCCGCACCAGGGCTGCGCCGCCAGCGTCTCGGCCAGTGCCCGCAGGCGATCGGGCTGCGGCTCGGCCAGCCACAGGCCCGGCGCGCGGCCCGAGACCACGCAGATCTCCGCATCGCCGTCGAACGTGCGCGCAGCCCGGAATCCGGCACGGCGCAGTTCGGCGACCAGATCGACGTCACCATCGGCGTCGAGGCGGATCTGCCCATGGTCGGAGGCGACCAGAACATGGATTTCATCGCGCTCCGGCTGGCGGGTTCGCCAATCCAGGAGCCGGCCCAACTGTTCGTCGAGCGTCTTCAGGGCCGCGCGATGACCGACAGTGCCGAACCCCGCATAGTGGCCGGCCGAATCCGCCTCGGTGAACCACAGGATCGACAGCGCCGGCTTGTGGTTCGGCCACACACGGCTGAGGAAGGTGTCCATCAACCCGGCAGCCAGGCATGGGGCTTCGCCGCCGCCGGCGTCGGCGGCCCCGCGCGAATGCGCCGCCAGGTCATCGCTGTCACCGGCCGGCATGCCGAGGCTGGGGTAGCGTGGATTGACCGCCAGCGACCCATCCCGCTCCGCGCCGCGCCAGAGCGCGTACCAGGTACCGGCCCTGCCGGTGGACAGGGCCGCGTAGCGCAGCCCGGCCCGAGCCAGGTGGCCCGACAGTCCGAGCGGCGCATCGCCGTTGGTGGCATACAGGCTCCGCAGGACATCGATCGATGCGGTATCGACCGGATCCACCGGATCGACGGCCGGGGCCATGAAGTGGTTGGCGACGATGCCGTGGCGCCCGGGTGTGGTGCCGGTCACCAGGCTGGTCAGGGCAGTCCGGGTTTCGCTCGGGAACACCGATCGGTGGCGCCCCAACACCGCACCGGTCTGCATCAGCGCGCCCAGCGACGGCATGGTCGCCGGGTCGATGCTGTCCGGCCCGACCCCGTCGAAGCCGAGCAGGATGACGTAGGATCGGGGCGTCATCGACCGGCCGTCGCCGGCCGGCGCCGATCCGTGACGGTGTCATCCGGACCAGGCGGCCCGTTGCGACCGGGCCACAGGAGTTCCACGCCCGCCTCGGTCAGCCGGCGGTAATACGCTTCCGGTGGGCGGGCATCGGTGACCAGCACGTCCAGGGCTTCGAACGGCAGCGTATTGTAGTGACCGGATCGGCCGAACTTGCTGCGGTCGGCCAGCCAGATGCAGCGGCGGCTCTGCTCCTTCAGCCGCCGCTTCAGGTCGAATAGGAACTTGGGGTCGTCGACCAGCCCGAAATCGGGATCAAGGCCGAAGGCGCCCAGGATCGAAAGATCGAAGATCCGGTCCCGCACCGCCTCCGGCACCGCCTCGCCGGATAGCGACCGATGCTGGGGCTCGTAGACGCCGCCGGTCAGGATCACCTTGTGCCGCCCGCTCGCGGCCAGGGTTTCGGCTACCGGCGGCATATGGGTCATGACGGTCAGCCGCGGGGCATCGACCAGCGCTTCGGCCACCGCCAACATGGTGCTGCCGGCCGACATGTAGATGACCTGGTCTTCGCTCACCAGACCGGCGACCAGGCGGCCGATCGCCTGCTTGCCGTCCGCATTCTCGATCACCCGGTCGTCGAGGGGCGGAGGTTCCCGGCCGATCGGGATCGCGCCGCCGTAGACGCGGCGCAGGCGACCTTCGCTCTCCAACACCTTCATGTCGCGACGCACGGTTTCGGTCGTGACGCCGAACTCGGCCGCGATGGCGCCGACGCTCAGGTCGAACCCGTCGGTGATGAGCTTGAGGATCTGCTGTTGCCGCCGGGCGGCGAGCACACGTGACAAAACTGCGCCTCCGGTTCGATACGCCTTGGCAGGAGCCTATGGCGTCAAACCGTAACCGCGGCGTGTTGCACTTTCTTTGCGTTCTGTTGAATTTTATTGTTTTATGTTGGAGTATGAGGCCGCAGTTGGAGCGACAGTCAGCAAGCCGCACCCATTTGGCAGATCATGTCTTCCAATGTGGTTTGTTGTTGGGCTGACCCGCTGACTGGATTGGCGATCGTTGGCCGCTGGCATCCCGCTCAACGGGACCGGGTCGGCGGCGCCAACCCCGGCCAAGCCGGGGCCTAAGCGTCAGTGGTCGTGTTTTTCGGCGAAAGCGGCGGCGTCGAGCTGGCGGA
>JANQIU010000350.1 GCA_028281985.1 Alphaproteobacteria bacterium
CTGGACCCCTCCAGCATCACCAGGGCGTACCAGCGTAACGTGAACCCGCGCCATGCCCCGGCGGTCGCCTGGGGTACGTCATTGAACGAGTTGACGACGACCAGGATCAGCGGAAACAGCAGGAGCCCCAGGCCGGCCCACAGCAGCAGCCGTGCCACGACCGGCCCCAGCCGCTCCAATCCCGCCGCGGCCACCTCCAGCACCCAGGCCGGAAGGTCGCGGGATGGACCCATCCGCCGCGGCTTGGACGGCCGCAACCAGGGCGTCAGGCGGGCGAAGACCCGGTTCAGCAGGTAGGTGCACACCACGCAGATGATCAGCAACACCATGGCAACGGCGCTGGCCGAGGGGTAGTTCTGGATCTGCAGTGCCTCTTCGTAGATCACCATGCCGGCCGTCCACACCATCTTGCCGCCCAGCAACGTGGCGCTGACATAGGACGTGGTCGCCATCAGGAAGACGATCGACATCCCCGCCCGCAGCCCCGGCAGGGCAAGCGGCAGGGTGACGTGGACGAACCGGGCGGCCGGCGGTGCGCCCAGGCTTTCGGCGGCTTCACCGATGCGCCGGTCCAGGCCACTGAGGCCATCATACAGCGCCATGACCAGGAACGGGCTGAAGACCTGAACCAGGGCGATGACCACGGCGGTGTGGGTGAACAGCAGATTGACCTGGTCCTGGCCGGTGATCCAGGCCAGCGACCGGGCCAGGGCAGCGTCGGGGGCCAGCAGCTGCATCAGGCCCAGGCTGCGCACCACGACATTGGTCAACAGCGGGATCAACACCACCGCGATCCCCAGCGACCGCCAGCGCGGCGGCAGCCGCACCAGCCAGAGCGCCAGCGGCAGTCCGATCAGCGCGGACACCAGGGTGACGATCAGCCCCAGCGCCAGCGTCTCGCCCAGGATCCCCAGATAATAGGGATCGGACAGAACCGCGCCGATGTGCCGGAGCGAGAGGTCCAGAGACAACGGGGCAAAGATGCTGGTGTTGTCCTGCAGGCTCAACAGGCCGACCGTGCCCATCGGTACGGCGAAGGTGGCGGCAAGCCAGAGGCTCAGCGGTGCCAAAAGCAGCCAGCCAATCGGCAACCCGGGGCGGCGAGTGCCGGCCGGAGCCCGACGGATCGGTTCGGTTGCGGGAGATTGGGCGTCGGCGGTCATGGTTGGATCCGGGAGGGGCCGGGCGTCGCCGCCCGGCCGCTAGGGTTCAGTTGGCGATTTCCCGGTTGAAGCGGGCGCTCCATTCGGCCTGGCGGCCGATGACCTCGTCCCAGTCGAAGTCGATCAGGTTGGCGACGTCGGCTTCCCCGTACACGCATTTGGCCGCCAGTTCGTCGTTCAGGACCACGGTCTTGTTGGTTGGCCCGTAGTAGATTTCCTCGGCATAGGCCAACTGGCACTCCGGGCTCAGATGCAGGCTGACCCAGGCTTCCGCCAGCGCCTGGTTGGCCGTGCCTTCGGTGATGCAGGCCACGTTCATCGCCACCGGCATCCCTTCCTCGGGCTTGGTGACGATGATGTCGGGGTTCTGGGTATCGGCGTATTTCTGTGTGAACGACCCGAATTCGACCGAGGCGGCGCAGGCGTCGGCATCGAACATCGAGTAGAGTTGCGACTGGCTGCTCTGGAACGCCGCGAACGGCTTCAGCGACTGGATGGCCTCGAACCCCGGATCGATGTCGTATTCGCTGCCCCCGTTGATCCTGGCCGCCATCAGCAGGGCCGCGGTGCCCTGGGCGCCGGGATAGGACGGCCAGGCCAGCTTGCCGGCCAGGTCGTCGCGCCACAGATCAGCCCACCTGCCCATCGGACCGGTCATCGCCTGATCGTAGACCGGCGCAATGGCGTTGAACGCCACGCCGTAGCCGCCGACCTTCGCCAGGTCGTAGAGGTCGCCGTAGCCCGCGACCTCGGGGTTCGGCGACTGGGTGACCCCGTCGGCCACGGCCTGACGGCTTTCGAAGATGTTCAGGTAGACGATGTCGAAGCTGGGACGGCCCCGCTCGGCATAGGCGCGCGCCCGCCGTTCCACGGTGCCGCCCAGGACGTATTCGATGTTCACGCCGTACTGATCGATCAGCGGATCGGCACAGAACTGCCGGGTGATCCGTTCCTGGGCGCCGCCCCAGATACCGACCACCAGCGTGTCGCCGGCCTGGATCTGCGCCCGTGCCGGACGCTTCAGGATGGCCGGGGCGGCCAACAGGCCGGCGCCGGCGGCCAACGCGCCCCGGGTGACGCTGCGGCGGGTCAGGCCGCGGACGGGACGGTTGGCTGGCGCTTGGACTCGGTCCTTGTTTCGGTTCATTGCACTCTCCCTGTTATGGTTTGGTCGGCATCGGCGTCGGACAGGAACGCCACTGCCGGTCGGTCCGCCCAAAGGGTGACCGTTTCGCCCACCGCGGGTGTCTGAAGATCGGTGGGGAGCAAGGCGCGCAGGCTGTGAATGCCGGCGCGCAGGTCGAGCTGGGTCATGTCGCCGAGATAGACCGATGCCGTGACCGTCGCCGGTGCCGCCAGCCAGGCGTGCGGCGGCGCGCTGTCGCGGTCGACCCGCAGACGGGCCGATCTAAGCACCAGATGCGTGGCGCCGATGGGATCGTCTTCGTCCATCCGGCAATCGATGCCGCCGGTCGTCGCAAACCGTCGCCCGGTTGCCGTCTGCGTCGGGGATCCCGGCAAGATCGTGCGGGCGCCGAGGAACGCGGCGGAAAACAGCGTTCGCGGATGTTCGGAGAGCTGCTCCGGCTCCGCAGCGTCGACCACGCGCCCATGTTCCATCACCATGATCCGGTCGCTCATGGCGAGCGCCTCCTGCTGGTCATGGGTGACGAACAGGGTGGTGATGCCCAGGCGGCGCTGAAGCTGACGGATCTCGTCGCGCATCTCCGCCCGCAGCGTGGCGTCCAGGTTCGACAGGGGTTCATCCAGCAGCAGCAGGTCCGGCTCGATGACCAGGGCACGCGCCAGGGCCACGCGCTGTTGCTGGCCGCCGGACATGCGCGCCGGATAGCGGTCGGCCAGGCCGCCGAGGCCGACCTGATCGAGCGCCCGGGTGACGCGACGCTGGCGCTCCGATGCCGGAACGCGGCGCATGCGCAGGCCGAAGGCGACGTTCTGCGCCGCCGTCATATGCGGAAACAGCGCGTAGTTCTGGAACACCAGTCCGATGTTGCGCCGGTAGGGGGGATCGTCGTCGATCAGCCGGCCGCGCAGCCGGATGGATCCAGAGGTCGGCGCCACGAAACCGGCTATCATCCGCAAGGTGGTACTCTTGCCGCAGCCGGACGGACCGAGCAGCGAAACGAACGCGCCCTGATCGATCTTGGCGTCCAGGTTGGTCACCACCGGTGTGGTGTCGTACCGCTTCTCCAGCGCGATGAGTTCGAGAAAGGCCACCGTCCCGTGCCTGCCCTTGTCCGCAGAAATTTGTCCGGACAACAGCAAGGTCTATGCCAACGGATAGTCACGGCGTTTTCGCCACGAGAAACAGCATCTCTGGCGGCGCGGCCGCGTGCTGAATGCACAGAACGGTTAATTCGTGGGCAGCCCTGTGACTGGGTTCAGACGGTCAGTGATAGCCTTCGCCTTCGCGGATCTTGCCGCGAAACACCAGATACGCGTAGCCGGTGTAGACCAGCACCAACGGCAGCGTGCACACCACGGCTATGGCGGTGAAGGCGAGGCTGCTGGCCGGGGCGGCGGCTTCCCAGATGGTCAGGCTGAACGGCACGGCATAGGGCCAAAGGCTGACCCCAAGGCCCAGGAAGCCGAGGCCGAAAACCACCTGGGACAGCCGGAAGGTCAGGCCGTCGCGATGCCCCTCCAGGGCCCGCCAAAGCCACCATCCGACGGCCACCGTCACCAGCGGAACCGGCGCCAGGGCCAAGGTGCGCCAGACATCGCCGAACCACCGATCGGCCACCGCTTCGCTGGCCAGCGGGGTGACCGCGCTGATCATGGCGATGCCGGCCATGACCACCAGAAGGAGCTGGCGCGACGACCGGGCGGCCCAGTCGCGAAGCGGACCGTCCGTCTTCAGCACGATCCAGGTTCCGCCGAGCAATGCATAGCCGGCCATCAACGCGACGCCGGTCAGCATCGGGAAGATCACCGATCCGAAGCCCAACGGGGTGTCGACGCCGATCCCGGTGATGAAGATGCCCAGCAGCACGCCTTGCAGGAACGCCGCCGTCCCCGACCCGGCGGCAAAGGCGAAGTCCCAGAGGCGTCGCGACCGGCGGGCCTTGACCCGGAACTCAAAGGCGACGCCGCGGAAGATCAGCGCCAGCAACATGCCGATCACCGGCAGATAAAGGGCCGGCAGCACTAGGCCGTAGGCTGTCGGGAAGGCGGCGAACAGGATCGCGCCGCCGAGGATGAGCCAGGTCTCGTTGCCGTCCCACACCGGCGCGATGCTGTCGATCATCCGGTCCCGCCAGTCGGGATCGGGCACCAGCGCCGACAGCATGCCAACACCCAGGTCGAAGCCGTCCAACAGGACGTACATCAGGATGGCGAAGGCCAGCACGCCGGCCATCAGAAGCGTCAGGTCCATCTCCACGATCCTCGTGCGCTTCGGCCGCTTACTCGGCGGGCAGGGGATGGGCGGCGGGCCGCGCCGGCAGACCGCGCTGCCGGCTGGGCAGCGGTTCGTCGTAGTCCGGCCCATGCACGATCACCCGGCGGGCAAACACCAGGTAGACGGCGAACAACACCCCATAGACGGCAACGAACAGCAGCAGCGACAGCGCGACCTGCCAGCCGGCCAAGTCCGAGGCGCTGTCCGCCGTGCGCAGCAATCCGTAGACGGTGTAGGGCTGGCGCCCGACCTCGGTGGTGACCCAGCCGGCCAGTGTCGCCACGAAACCGGCCGGCAGAAACGCAAGGCTGATCCCGTGGAACCAGGCGGCGTCATAGAGCCGGCGGCGGAACCGCAGCCAAAGGCCGATGAACCCGATGGCCAGGAAGGCGAACCCGAGCCCCACCATGATCCGGAAACTCCAGAACACGATCGCCACCGGCGGCCGGTCCTCCGGCGGAACGGCCGTCAGTCCCTGGACTTCGCCGTTCCAGTCGTGGGTCAGGATCAGGCTGGTAACGTTGGGGATCTCGATCGCCAGCCGGTTTTCCTCCGCCTGCTGATCGGGCAGCGCGAACAGAACCAGCGGCGCGCCTTCGGTGGTCTCCCAAAGACCTTCCATGGCGGCGATCTTGGTCGGCTGGTGCTCCAGCGTGTTCAGACCGTGCAGGTCGCCCATCACGATCTGCGCCGGCGCCAGGACGGCGATGGCCAATGTCGCCACCGAGAAGGCGCGCCGCGCTTCGGGGAGGAACCGGCCGCGCAGCAGGTAGAAGGCGCTGGCGCCGGCGATGACCAGCGCCGTCGTCAGGAACGAGGCCAGGGTCATATGCGCGACGCGGTATGGCATGGACGGGTTGAAGATCACTGCCCACCAGTCCGTCACAACGAACTGGCCGTCGACCAGTTCGGTTCCCGCCGGCGTGTGCATCCAGCTGTTGGCGACCAGGATCCAGAAGGCCGAATTCAACGTGCCCAGCAGCACCATGACCGTGGCGCCGAAATGCAGCCTTGGCCCGACGCGGTTCCAGCCGAACAGCATGATGCCGATGAAGCCGGCCTCGACGAAGAAGGCGGTCAGGACCTCGACGCTCAGCAGCGGCCCCAGCACCGGGCCGGTCACCCCGGCGAAGACGCCGAAATTGGTCCCAAGCTGGTAGGTCATGACGATGCCGGAAACCACGCCCATGCCGAAGGTCAGGGCGAAGACCTTCGTCCACAGACGATAAAGCCGGACATAGACCGGATTGCCGGTTCGCAGCCACAACCCTTCCAGGGTGACCAGGAAGAACGCCAGCCCGATGGTCAGCGTCGGGAACAGGATGTGGAAACCGATGGTGAAGGCGAACTGCACCCGCGACAGCAGGAGCGGATCAAGCTCAAGCATGGGATATCCCGCGGCTTGGAATCATTGGCATTAGGCTTGGTCATGCAAATGATGATCAGGCCCGGCAGCGACGTGAGGCGGGTTGCCGCAATGCGACAGAGGCCGGTGGGGTTCGCCAGATCAACCTGCGATCGGATGAACTTACCCGAGCGCGCGGCTCTCTAGGGCCTGGCGATACAGCTCAGATAGTCCAGGTCGAGGCCCCGTTCCCGCAGGCGGGCTTGCCAGGCGGCCCTTGCGCCCCCTTGGCTGGCGGCCAGAGCGCGGCCGCGCTGGACCATGAGGTCGGCCCAGGCGACCGGCTCGACCCGGATATAGTCCGCCAGCGCGTCGGCGTGGCGCTGTGCGCTTGACCAATCACCCATGGCGGCCGCCATCTCGATCGCCAGGGGGTAGAAGTTCAGATAGTTGTGGCTGACACAGGTCCCTTCGCGAAGCAGCGCATCGCCTTCCGCCAGCGCCTTCGCGCGGGTGGCGGGATCGGACGACACGGCTGCCAGGAAAGCCAGGATCATCGGGCCGGCATAGCTCAGGCCGTGGTCCTTGGCGGATTCGTAGGCCGCGGCGATGCGGCGCTCGGCGCCCGGGTCGCGCTCGGTGCAGAAGGCCAGGAAGGCCGCGTGGGCCTCGCACTCCGAAACGAACCGTCGCGCGCCGAGCGATTTTGCTTGTTCCGTCGCCTGTTCAGCCTTCTCGCGGGCCTCCTCCAAGGCTCCGACATACATCAGGATCAGGGCGATCACGTTCGCCGCGAGCATGGCGCTGCGGGCCGAACGGATGCGATGCGACACCTCGAGCGCGGCCCGCGCCTCGGCTTCGGCGCATGCAACCTCCATCTCATAGAACAGTGAAAGGCCGAGCATCGACCGGTTCACCGCCTCGATCTGGACCAGGTTGTTGTCCCGGGCCAGGCAAACCGCCCGTTCGAACGCCGTCCGAGCGCCCTTCATCCGGCCGCTGACATAGTGGGCGTCGCCCATGCCGCTGGCGGCCCTGGCCTCGAGCTCCGGCGATCCGATCCGGTCGGCCAGCGCGGCCGCCTGGCGATGGGACCGCAGGCAGTCTTCCAGTTCCCCGCGCGGGAAGTGAATACCGCCGCGGAGCAGCGCGATCCGGGCCTGCAGTTCCGGGTCCTCGTCGGCGCAGTCGTCGGCAGCCTGATCGACGACCGCCAGGGCATCGTCATACCGGTCGAGAACGCGCATTGCCTCGGCGAGGCCCAGTCGCGCCCGGCATCTTGTCTTGTGGGTCGTCGATTGCTCGAGGGCGCCGGTCAACGCGTCGACGGCATCATCGACATCGCCCAGCTCGAGGAGAAGCTCGCCCTTGAGGGCGAGCAGGACGGCGTCCTCCACGGGTTCTCCGGGGGTGGCAAGACCATCGTCCAGGAGCTGCACCGCGCGCCGGAACCGATGCGCGGCGGCGGCGGCTTCCGCGGCGATCGAATAGGCCTGCTTGGCGCCAGGATCCTCGGCCCGGGCCAAATGCTGGGCCTGGATTTCCGGGTCGCGGGTTGCAAACCACTCGGCGGCGCGGCGGTGCAGCGCGCGCCGCTGGGAGGCGAGCAGGGCGGTGTAGACGGCGTCGCGGATCAACGGGTGGTTGAACCCCAGCGTCTTGCCCTGCTGGCGTATGAGGGCGGCGTCGATCAGCGCGCCAACGGCAGGTTCGTTGGTTTCGGCGATATGGGCCAGGGCTTCCGGGTCGACCTGCAGGCCGAGAACGGCGGCGGCGCCTGCCAGACCTCGGGCTTCGGGCGGCAGGGTGTCCAGCCGAGCCAGGATCAGGCTCTGGATGGAACCCGGCACGGCCTCGCCCGACAGGGTATTGCCGGCCAGCAGGAGCTGCTCCAGGAACAGCGGGTTCCCGGCCGCCCGGTCCAAACAGCGCGAGACGGTTTCGGTAATCGTCCCGGCGACGACCCCGGCGAAGTCCAGGGCTTCCGACGGACGGAACGGTCGCAGCGTAAGGGTGACCAGAGTCGGTTCCCGTGCGTCGGCGCGCCAACGCTTGTCGAGCAGTTCGGTCTCCGGGCGCCCGGTCAGCACCAGAAGCGCCGGACAGTCCTGCACGGTTCGGGAAAGCGCGGCGAGATAGGTCATGAGCCGCGCGTCCGCCCAGTGAATGTCCTCGATCACCAGGACCAAGGGCTGCTGTTCCGACAAGCGCCGGATGATGTCTGCCAGGACCTTCTGCTTGGTCTCCGTCCGGTCGTCCTCTTCCAAAGCGGAGTAATCGGGGCCGGCGCTTCGGGGCAGCGGCAGGTTCAACAGATCATGCAGCGCCGCCCGTTCCGCGGTCTCGTCGGGAAGCGCTGCCGCGGCGGCGGCAAGGCGAAGACGGCGACGGGCGTCGCGCGGCAGGCACAGAAGGCTGCGGACCAGCAGGCGCATGGCGTCGCGCCCGGTCGCCGTTCCGAAATCGTAGATCGGCGCCATGTGGGCGGCGAAGCCCCGCAACTCGGCGCTCCGGCGGAACTCCCGCGCCAGGCGGCTCTTGCCGATCCCGGCGTCGCCGGCGATCAGGACGGTCATGCCGGTCGCCATCTCCAGACAGTCGGTCAGGATCGCGTCCCACTGGCGCAGCTCGCTGTGTCGGCCGACGAACCAGCGGTCGTCGACCGGCAGTGCGTCGGTCAGGTCGATCGCGCGCCACGCGTTGATTCCCGCGGGCTCGCTGCGCAGGTTCAGCCGCGTATCCCGCCGGACCGCATCGGTGATGAGAATCTCGCCGGGCGCGGCTTGCATCGCCAGTTGGAGCGCTTCGTCCAGGGGAACGCCGGTCACCGATATGTCGCCGCCCGCCGCCGTTACCAACGCCAGTCCGGCGGCCACGGCGATGCCCGGATGGACGGCGTCGGCCTGGACCCGTGCGTTCTGCCGCAGATCGACGGCGAAACGCAGGGCGCGGCCGGCATCGGTCTCGCTGGCACGCTCGGCGCCGAACAGGATCACTGTTGTCGTCCCGCCGGCCTTGTACCAACGACCCTCCAGGGTCTCGGCCAGCCGGGCGACCGTCTGCCCGAGTTCGGCCTGGGCCAGGTGGATGTCCTCGATGGCCTGCATCCGACTGTCGCCCCGCAAGGTCACGACGGCCACCGCGAGCTGTCGTAGGCTCGGACCATCCGTGGTTGACGGCTCCGGGACGGCGCTTTCGATCGGGCGGGGCGCCGCTGGCGGT
>JANQIU010000039.1 GCA_028281985.1 Alphaproteobacteria bacterium
TGGGCGACGCCGATTGCAGCCATCTCTTCCTGCTGGCCCACAGGCGACCACCACCGCCGGAAGCCCGTCAATGGCCATCGGTCGATCCGTTGGTTCAGCGATTACTGGATGATCTGACCGAACGGCCGGCTTACGTGTCCAATCTTCGCTGGGACGTCATCGCCTGGAATGCGGCGGCCGACCATCTGTTCACCTTCTCTGATCGGGATCAACACGACCGCAACATCATTCGCATGGTCTTTGCCGATCCGGACCTGCGGCGCCGCCTGCCGGAATGGAATGAGGATGCACCCCGGCTGGTCGCGCAGTTCCGCTACGATCTGGCCGCCGCGCCGGATGATCCTGACATGCTTTGGCTGGTCGAAGACCTGAAAAAGGTGTCGCCGGACTTCCGCCGCTGGATGGAACAACCCGGCATGGACATCTGCGCCAGAGGCGTCAGCGTTCTGCTTTCAGACGATGACACGCTTGTCAGTTTCAATCACCAGATGCTGACCGTGGATGAGCACCGCCACCTTAAGATGATGGTTTACTTCAAGAAATGAGAGTGATCTGTGACGCCTTCGGCTCGAAGGCAGCGCGGCTAACAAGCTCTACGGTTCACCAAACAGCAATCTCCGACGATTGGCTTAGCCACGGAAAACTGTGCTTCTTGCCTCTATCGGAGGGCTATGGCGAAGGAATAGTTCGCATCTTTATCCCGTGCGCGCCCGCAACGCGCCGTCTTTTGGCCATCCCGGCTTCGCAGGGTACAGTGTCGGCCGTGAAGGGAGATCCATATGCGCCACACGCTGCTTGCCGCCGTTCTTGCCGCAACCATCACCCCTACGGCGGTTGCCGCGCAGGAAGGCCCCAACCGGCTGCAGGACAGCTTCTTCGGACATGACGACCGGATCTATGTGAGCCCCGGCGAGATGCCCTGGCAGGCGATCGGCAAGCTTACCTTTGCCGGCGGCAGCCATTGCTCGGGCGCCATGGTGGGCCGGCGCGTCGTCCTGACATCAGCCCACTGCATGTACGAGCAGGGCAGCGGCCAGGTGTTCGACTCGCCGCTGACCTTTCAGGCCGGCCTGCACAAGGGCGACGTGGCCGCGGAATCCGGTATCGAGTCCTTCTGGGTGGCGCCGGAGTACCGGAGCAAGGATCTGGAATCCATCAGCGAAATGTCGAAGTCGGACTACGCCTTCGTGCTGTTGGAACGGCCGATCGGCGACATCGTGGGGTACTTCTCGGTGCACGAGCTGACCGCAAGCGACTTGCGGGACGCCATGACCCGCCGCTGGCAGGTTCTGATCCAGGCCGGCTACAGCGGTGACTCCGACGATCAGCTGACCGCCCATATGGATTGCGGGATCACCAGCTACGATGAAGCCACCGTCCAGCACGACTGCGACATCATGTCGGGCGACAGCGGATCGCCGATATTCTTCAAGGTCGACGACGTGTACAGGATCATCGCGGTCAATTCAGCCGTCTTTGGCGGTGCCGATCCCTATAATCTGGCTGTCGACAGCCGGGCCTTCAGTGCCGATTTGGTTCGTTACTTGCAGCGTTACGAACCGGCCGAGTGACCCCGCCCAGCCCATCAGCGATACCGTCCAACGCGTATATGGGTACAGCCCCAATATATTGGTGTTGTAGTTTTTGATCGATACAGCATATGCTGCTGTAGTTGATTAGGAACGATAGGGTTATGGCCCAGCGCGTCAGCGTCGTCGAAGCTGCGGTGCACTTACGGACCAGTGTCGACGGGGTCCTGGAACGGATCGCGACCGGCGCTTTGTCCTGCCAGGAAGACGGCGACGGCCGGCTTTGGGTGGTGCTGCCCGATCCCGAGACCGTGCCGAACCCCGTCCCGCCCCGCCCCGCCGCGGTGATCACTGGCCCGCCCGCGAAGCCCTGTGCGGACGATACGGGTGAGGCGTTTCGCAACCAGCTCAAGGATTTGCATGCCCGGCATCTGCTGGAGATGGCCGACCTGCAGGCGCGCCATCAGGCCGAACGGGAGCATGCCTGGGACGCCTACCGGCTGGAGAAGGAACGCCTGATTGCAGCCAACCGGCCGACCGGCACGGGCACCGCCCGTTCCGCCGATGGCCCGATTTCGCGGCTGGAAGGCAAGTCGTAGAGCGGGACCCAGCCCCTCACACCGGCTGGACGGTTACCACGATGATCAGGAATACCAGGGCCACGGCGGCGGCGACGGCCAGCACGCGGCCGATCGCCCTTTCGATCCGGCGCCGGATCGCCGGGAAAAGCCACAGCAGCAGAATGGCGATCAGCAGGATTTGCAGCATGTTCAGCCCGGCCCCTAGTGCACCGACGCATTCGAATGGTACATTCGGATGCGTCAGAAATGCATTAAATTCAACAAGTTAGTGCAGCTTTGGCGCGAACCCACTTCTCGCGCCGCTGCACTAGGACAACCGACGAGAACCCCTCACGACGTCGGCCCGGATACGGGTCGCGCTGGCGGATCGACGCCGACGGTCGGCCGCCGCGTTGCCGGCGTCAAGGCCGCAGGGGAGGTCGTAGAAAACCCGCTTTATATTCGCTTTTCCTTAAGGAGGCCGGCGTCAGAATTTCCAAACCTTGCCGATTTTGACCCTTGGTGGTTCCGTGACGAACATTCTTCGCGCCTTGATCGTTGGTCTGTTTGCCATCGGGCCGTTGATGGCAAATCCAGCGCCGGTGTGGGCGGCCGGCCAGAGCTCGGCGGCCCAGCCCGCGGAGCCGGTCTACGACTTCGCGCCGATGACGATCTTCCTGGCCGGCGGCACCACCGGCCGCGCGCCGCAGCTTCGCCTCGACATGCATATGACGCTGCGGTCGGTGGAGGACAGCGCGCTGATGGAACAGCAGCTGCCGCGGATCATGGACGCGATCCGCGTCTACTTCTTCGGCCTGCATGGCGAGGATCTGCGGGACCCGTCGGCCATCGAGTTGGTGCGCCGCGAGCTGGTGCAGCGGATCGATGCCGCCGCCGGCGCGCCGATCTGCGAGGAGCTTTTGTTTACCCAGTTCCTGCTGTACTGAGCCAGCGGCGACCCCGGCCAACCTGCGGCCGACCAACCGGAGGCCGCAATGCTCGCGAAATGGGTCTATCTGGCGCTGGCGGTGATCGGCGCCGTCATCCCCATGTCGATCTTCCTGCCCTGGGCCTGGCAGAACAGGCCGGATCTCCAGGCCTTCCTGGCCGCGCTGAACGCCAACCCGATCAGCCGGTTCTTCGCCTGGGATCTGTTGATTGCCGGGCTGGCGGTGCTGGCCTGGATCGTGATCGAGGCCCGTCGCCGACGCGTCGCCCATGCCTGGGCCGCCGCGTTGGGGACGCTGTGCGTCGGCGTCTCCTTCGGCCTGCCGCTGTATCTGTATCTGCGCGAACGGTGTCGCCACACGGGCTGACTGCGCCTTTGAGAAATGGCGAACCCGGGAGGATTCGAACCCCCGACCTCTTCCTCCGGAGGGAAGCGCTCTATCCAGCTGAGCTATGGGTCCGCACTGGCGCCGGCCTTTGGCGCGGCGCAGGACACTACTGCACCGGCACCGGCGTCGACAAGGCCTCGCTTGGCGCCCCCGCCCCATCCAGGGTTTGCCGCATCCAATCCAGCACCTGGTCCCAGACCCGCCGCGCCTCCAGGTCGCGCAGCAGCAGATGGTACCCGGTGGGGACATAGACGACCGTCGACAGGCCGGTCGGCAGTCGTTCGGCCATCCGCTCGAACGGCATGCGCGGCACCACCTCGTCGTTCTCGCCGTAAAGGGCCAGGACCGGCACGCCAATGTCGCCGGCCGAGGCCAGGGCACTGTCCATCAGGTCGACCAGCCCTTCGATCGAATCGGTCCGGACCGCCCCCAGCACCAGGGGATCGCGCGCCAACCCGCGCAGCACGTCGAGATTGTCCGATGGCAGGATGTCCAGCCCCTCGCCGCTGAACTCGGCCCAGGGAAACAGCCGGGCACCGATCCAAAGGGCAAGACGCTGGTACCAGGGCTGGGTGCTGCGGCCCCAGACCGCAGGTGCAACCAGGACCGCGCCTTCCGGGGCGATGTCCTGGTCGCTGGCCAGCGCCGCCAGCACCACGGCACCGCCCATGCTCTCGCCCAGCACGAACACCGGCACACCGGCATGCCGGGCCTGGACCAACCGCACCGCGACGGCCAGGTCGGCGATCATCGTCTCCTGCCCCGCCCAGATGCCGGGGCGCTCGGTGCGGCCGAAACCGCGCTGGTCGTAGGCATAAGTAGTCACGCCCGCATCCGCCCAATAGGCCGCGGGGATCGCGAAGGCATTGGCATAGTCGCCATACCCGTGGACCGCGACGACGACCGCCCAGGGATCCGTGCCCGCCGGGCGCCACACCTGCAGCGGCAGACGGTGGATATCGGCGGTGACGATAACGTCGTCGCCCAGGCGCGGCTGCACCCAGGCCGGTCCCGCCGGCTGGTAGGTCGGCGCACAGGCCGCCAGCAGGACCACGAGCAGAAGGGCTGCAAAGGCGCGCAAGAGACGATGTCCTGGCCCGGGCGATCCGCGATCGGCTCAGGCGGCCCGGCCGCGTGTCAACTGCAGGAAGATATCCTCCAGATCGGTTTCCTCGGTGCTGAGGTCGGTGATCCGGACGCCGGCCTCGTTCATCACATTGAGGATGTCGCCGACGCGGGTGGTGGACGGCTTGTACTGGACGATCAGCCGATGCGGGCTGGGCAGGTCGACCTGAAAGGCCCGCAGCGGTTCGGGAACGGCGGACAGCGGATCGGTCAGTTCCACCGACAGGCACTTGCTGTCCAACCGCTTCAGCAGGTTGTCCGTGGTGTCGCAGGCCACGACCTCGCCGTCGTTGATGATGGCGATGCGGTCGCAGAGCTCTTCCGCCTCTTCCAGATAATGGGTGGTCAGCAGCACCGTGGTGCCGGCCGCGTTCATCGCCCGGACCTGCGACCAGAGCTGCTGGCGCAGTTCGACATCGACGCCCGCCGTCGGCTCGTCCAGCACCAGCACCGGCGGCGAGTGGACCATGGCCTTGGCGACCATCAGCCGGCGGCGCATGCCGCCCGACAGGGTCCGCGCATAAGCATGCGCCTTGTCCGCCAAATTGACCGCCTCCAGCAGCCGGTCGGTGATCCGTTCCGATTTCGGCACCCCGTACAGGCCACCCTGGAGATCCAGCAACTCGCGCGGCGTGAAGAACGGATCGATATTCAGTTCCTGGGGCACCACGCCGATCGAGGCGCGGGCCATGCGCGGCTGCGGCGCCGTGTCGTAGCCCCAGATGCGGGCCTCGCCCGAGGTCTTGTTGACCAGCCCGGCAAGGATGTTGATCAACGTCGACTTGCCGGCGCCGTTCGGCCCCAGCAAACCGAACAGCGAGCCGCGGGGGATCGTCAGATCGACGCTTTTGAGCGCCTGTTTCGGCGGTGTTTTCCGGCTACCGGCATAGACCTTGGTCAGGCTGCGCACCTCGACGGCGGCATCAGGCAGCGTTTTGGCGGAGGCGTCGGCGGATGCGGCGGCGGCAGATTCAGCAACCATGGGGGCGCCCGGATGGAATGCGTGTTGAATGGCGGCAAGGCATCGATATCATCCGGTCCTGGCGGCGCGGTGCCGATTGGCGTTGCTGTGCCGCGGCCACTCTAGTGGGATCCGCTTCCGGGTCAATCCGCACAACCCCGCCAAAGAGGCCAGTATGGACGCACCGGAGATCATCGAGGTGGACGAAGACACCGTCACCGTGAAGTGCGACGGTGGTGGCGGCGCGCTGGGTCATCCGCTGGTGTACTACACGTTCGGTCCGGACCAGACCGCCGTCGAATGCGGTTACTGCGGCCGCCGGTTCATCCGACGCGGCGCCGTGGCGTTTTCCGGACAAGCCGCCTGACCGGACCGCGGCGTCACCCCCGATCCACTTTGGTCGGCTAGGTTACGCCCGCCCGGCAACGAGCGCGCGGTTGTCCGGCGTACGGCGGAACCGCACCGTCACCGTCGTTCCGACATCGACGGTGCTTTCGATGGCCATGTCGCCGCCATGCAGTTCGGCCAGGCCCTTGACCAGCGACAGGCCCAGCCCGGTGCCTTCGACATCGCGCGAGAAGCTGTTGTTCACCTGCTCGAACGGGCGCGTGACCTTCTCGATCTGATCTTCGGGAATGCCGATCCCGGTGTCGCTGACGACGATATCGACGAAGTTCGCGTCGGACGTGGCAACCGACACGCTGATGCGCCCGCCCGGTTTGGTGAACTTGATGGCATTGGACAGCAGGTTGAAGACGATCTGCTTGATGGCCCGCTCATCGGCATAAAGCGGCGGCGGCTCGCCGGGGATCTCCAGCCCCAGGGACAGGCCGTGGCTTTCCGCACGGACCCTTACCAGGGTGGTCGTGGTCCGCAGCACCTGGGCCAGATCCAGCCAGGCGGGCTCGATCTCAAGCTTGCCGGCCTCGATCTTCGACAGGTCGAGGATATCGTTGATCAGGTCCAGCAGATGCCGGCCGCTGGCGTGAACGTCGCCAGCGTATTCCACATATTTGTCCAGCGCCGCGGCCCCCAGGGTCCGGTTCTTGATGATCTCGGAGAACCCGAGGATGGCGTTCAGCGGCGTCCGCAGCTCGTGGCTCATCATCGCCAGAAACTCGGACTTCGACCGGTTGGCGGCGTCGGCCATCTCCTTGGCCTCCAGCAGGGCCAGTTCCGCCCGCTGGCGCTCGGCAATCTCGCTGGTCAGGTCGGCGTTCAGCGTCTCGGCCTCCCGCCGGGCCGCCTCGATCTCATTGGTCCGGGACTCGATCTGCGCCACCATCTCGTTATAGGCGGCGATCACCTGGCCCAGCTCGTCCTGGGACTGCCAGGTCACCCGGCTCAGCCGGCCGCTGCGGGTCTGCTCGATAGCCGCCAGGAGCCGCTTGATCGGCGCGCCGATGGCGAAGCGATTGCCGATCACCGCCGCCAGGACGGCCAGGCCGACCAGCAGCGTGAAGACGGCGAAGGTGAACCAGATCTGGCCCAGGATGTCGCTGACCACCGGTTCGGTGGTGTAGAAGATCGTCAGCGTGCCGATGGCTTCGCCATGATCGAAGATCTCACGGCTGACCGACAGCTGCGGATCGACGCCTTCAGGACAGCCGCCTTCCGGCCAGACCCGATCGAACCACGAATCGGACAGCGTGGCGCAGGCGACCTCGGGATGGGCGGAAAAGGTGCCGAGGATCTGATCGATCGCGTATTCGTTCAATCGCCAGAGCGGGTCGCCCAGCGCCAAGGCGTTGACGCGGGCGATGGTCTCGACGTCGTCGACAAGGCGGGTACGGGCGTCCTGATACGAGACATAGGAGATGACGGCCGTCAGCAGCACCGTCGCCACCGTGACCGTCGGCACCAGAAACAGCAGGAACTTGACCCAGACCGATTTAATCGACGACCACACGCCGCGCCTTGGGTGAGGGTGATCCGCCGACGACTTACCGTCGGTCGAACCGTCGGTCCGATCGAATGATGGCCAATCGGCCATGCCAAAGCCTCTTGCCAATCCCATGGGCACCGGTCGCACGGTCGCTAAGTGACGGCCGGCCACATACCGGCAGGCTCGTCATGCTGGCTCCCGATCCCCTGCAATTCCCTTAACAAATCTTCCGTTAAAGCGCTCAATACCATTGGTAGATGCCGCGACGGCGATAAAAGACAGATTCGTCGCCGCCACCAACCAATCAATTGCCCGCCCGCGGGTCGATGCCAAGTCCGCGGTCATGCGTGCCAGAACCGGGCATCGCGTCGGATCGGTCAGGCGCCGCCGGCGCCGGCTGACCGCCAGTCGCAATCCAGCACACCGTTCGCCCAGCGCCCGCGCCTCGGCCCGCAACTGGTCGGCCTGCGCCCGCCGGGGATCGCCATGCGCCAGCAGCGCCGCCAGCGGGGCGGGCAAAGGGCCATCGAAGGTGGCGAGGCATAGGGCGCGAAGCTCGGAGAGGGATTGATCGGCCATACCCGAATAGGAACACAAACTTATCCCGAGAGAAAGTAAAAATTCCTAAGAACAATCTCTCGACTCACTGACTGGCCCAGATGATGCGGGCCATCCATGCGACCTCGTCGAGTGCCAGCACGGGGTCGGCGTGGGCCGCATTGAGCGACTTCAGTTCAAGGCGGCTGGCACTGCGGCGCAGCAGCTCCTTGGCCATGACTTCGCCGCCGACCGTCCGGACAACGATCCGGTCACCGCGGCGGATGCTGGCTTCCGGCGACACGATGATCCTGTCGCCGTCGCGGTAGACGGGCTCCATGCTGTCGCCGGCCACCTCCAGCGCATAGGCGTTCGGATCACCGACATCGGGAAATTCGACCTCGTCCCAACCGCGCCCCACCGGATACCCGGCGTCGTCGAAATAGCCTTCGCTGCCCGCCTGGGCATAGCCGATGATCGGCACCCGCTGGCGGGCCAGCGCCCGCGGAGAATCGTTCAGCAGCCCGACGAACCCGCCCACCTCGCTGCCCGTTGCCGCCAGCACCTTGGCCACGCTTTCCGTGGACGGCCAGCGCGGCTTGCCCTGGGGGGTCACCCGCTTGCTGGGATTGAAGGTCGTCGGATCGAGGCCGGCCTTGCGCGCCAGGCCCGACGCCGAAAGGCCGTGCGCCTGGGCCAGACGATCCAACGCCCGCCATATGTTGCCATGGGTCAGCATGGGAACATCTTCACAAATCGGGAGCAGTTTGTCCCTAGGATAAAATTCACATAATTCTGGACAAAGGAATTAATTCTGATACCGTGATCGCCATCCGCTGCCAAGCCCCGGCGTCAATGCCCCCGATCACCAGAGCGCTTGCCCATGCCCCGTGACACTCTCGACAGTTTGTCGGATCAACCGGTTCCCCCGGTCCCGTTCGGCGGTCCGGCAGATGCCTGGTTCTGGTTCATGCAATGCCATATGGCCCGCGAAGACGGGGCCCGAATCGGCAAGGGCCGCGGCGGCGTCCCCAGGCCCTGCGAACCGATCGACGTCATCCGGGTCATCGACCGGCTGTTTCGGCAGCGTCGGTTGCTGCGCGATCACATTTGCGTGCTTGCCCATTACGGGCGCCGATTGCTGCCGCCCGACCCGACACGGCCGCGGGAACAGCGCGCCTACGGCCTTTGGATCGAGGCTCTGGAGCGAATCGATCCGGTCATGCGACGAAAGGGTATCGTCGTCTGACGGGAGGGGAAGGCGGGTCGGATCGTTAGGATCCGACCCGCCAAAACAGGCTCAGTCTTCCAACTGGTCGATGACAAAACCGGCGCCGGCACCGACGGCACCGCCGATCACCGCCCCGCAGGCAACGCACCCGCCGGTGATCGCCGTGCCGGCCGCACCGGTGGCGGCCCCGATGGCACCGCCGGACAACACGCGCTCTTCGGTGCTGCTGAGTCCGGCGCAGCCGGCCAGGGCGAAGGCGGCGGCTGCAACGACGGGTAGGGCAATGCGTTTCATGGCTCGTGTTCCTGTTGTCGCCTGAGATGCGTCAAAGGTAGGAAGGGAGGAATCCGTTGCAAAGCGGCGTGTGAAAGATTCCCACATCAACTGTCCTCAGTTGTTGCTGCAGAATCACACTTCTGCGGTTCCCCTCCACGTCCGGGTGGCCCTTGTCGCGGGCCGTAGCGGGCGGCACAGTGTCGATCGTCCGCCGCGCCATGCCGGGCCTGGGGGTGCGGCAAAGCCCGTTCTCCGCAAGGTAGCGGGCCTGTCCCCGTCCCGCCGCAACCGATCGGCTGCCGCCCCCACATGGCTGTGTATACGGAAGTTTCTGACGAGGATGTGGCAGCGTTCGTCGCCGAGTACGATATCGGCCGCGTTCTGGCCCTGAAGGGTATCGCCGAAGGGGTCGAGAACACCAACTACCTGCTGGTCACCGAAGCGGGGCAGTTCATCCTGACGCTCTATGAGAAGCGCGTGCAGGCCGAAGACCTGCCGTTCTTCCTGTCCCTGATGGAGCATCTGTCGCAAGGAGGCCTTGCCTGTCCCCTGCCGCTGCACGGCCGGGACGGACGGGCGCTGCGGGAACTGCGCGGGCGGCCGGCGGCGGTCGTGACCTTCCTGCGTGGCCTGTCGCCGCGCAAACCGCATGTCGGCCATTGCGCCGGGGTCGGACAGGTTCTGGCCCAGTTGCACCGGGCGGGCGACGGTTTCACGCTGTCGCGGACCAATGACCTTTCGGTCGCCGGCTGGCGCGACCTCCTCGACAAGACCGCTGACCGGGCCGATTCGGTCCGGCCGGGCCTGGCCGAAGCCCTGTCGGCCGAGGTCGAGCATCTGGCGCGGGAATGGCCCGACACCCTGTCCAGCGGCGTGATCCATGCCGACCTGTTCCCGGACAATGTGCTGTTCGAGGGCGACCGGGTCAGCGGCGTCATCGATTTCTATTTCGCCTGCACCGACGCCTTTGCCTACGACCTGGCCATCTGCCTGAACGCCTGGTGCTTCGAAGCGGACCGGCAATTCAACGTCACCAAAGCGCGGCAGCTTCTGCGCGGGTATCGCCAGGTCCGGCCCCTGCCCGCGGCCGAAATCGCCGCATTGCCGCTGCTGGCACGCGGCGCAGCGCTGCGGTTCCTGCTGACCCGGCTTTACGACTGGCTGTACACGCCCCCCGACGCCTTCGTCCGCCGCAAGGACCCGTTGGAGTACTGGGACAAGCTGCGGTTCCACAGGGCGGTGGCGAGCAGCGGCGAGTACGGTCTCGACCCATGACGACTGGCGAGGCGCGATCCGCGCAGGCCTCCGGCAAGCAGGTCGAAGCGTTCACCGACGGGGCCTGCAGCGGCAACCCGGGACCCGGCGGCTGGGGCGTGGTGCTGCGCTATGGCGGTCACGAACGCGAACTGTCCGGCGGCGAACCGGACACCACCAACAACCGGATGGAGCTTATGGCGGCGATTCAGGCGCTGGAGGCCCTGACGCGGCCGGTTCGGATCCGGCTGACGACCGACAGCCGCTACGTGATGCAGGGCGTCACGGAATGGCTGCCCGGCTGGAAGGCGCGGGGTTGGCGGACGGCCGACAAGAAACCGGTTAAGAATGTCGACCTATGGCAGCGGCTGGAGGCCGCCATGACCCCGCACCGGGTCGACTGGCAATGGGTGCGTGGCCATGCCGGACACCCGGAGAACGAGCGGGCCGATGCGCTTGCCAGGGCCGGTCTGGCCCAGGTCCGCGACGGCCCGCCCGTCTAAACTGCGATCGGAAAACCGGATCAGCCCAGGGCTTCGAGCATCTTCTCCGCGCTGGACACTTCCAGCCCACCGCCGGGCTCGACGGCCAGGGTGGTCACCTTGCCGTCTTCGGCGATCAGCGCGAATCGCTGGCTGCGTTCGCCCAGCCCGAAAGCGCTGCCATCCATCTCCAGGCCGAGCGCCTTGGTGAAGGTGCCGTTGCCGTCGGGCAGCATGGTCACCTTGCCGTCGGCCCCGCCCTGGACGCCCCAGGCCTTCATAACGAATGGGTCGTTGACGGCCATGCAGATCACCCGGCCGACCCCCTTGGCCTTGAAGTCGTCGATATGCTCCACAAAGCCCGGGAGGTGGCGGGCCGTGCAGGTCGGCGTGTAGGCGCCGGGCACCGAGAACAAGACGACCTTCTGGCCGGCAAACAGGGCTTCGGTCGACACTTCCTCCATGCCGTCGTCGCCAAGCAGCTTGAGGGTGACTGAGGGAATGCTGTCGCCTACCTGAATGGCCATGGGTGGTATCTCCGTGTCTGGGCGGGCTTTCCGGAAAGCCGAAGGGCTCCGGCCCCGACCTTCTAGAGCATTTCCCAGAGGCGGGAAACCGCTGGTCAGCCCGGCCAGCCGGCCTGCCGCAGGGCGTTCATCACGGCGTCGTTGGTCAGCAGTTCCGGCAGGATCACGCCTTCCGGCGCCTGCGGCCCGTAGACCGCGTTGAACGGAATGCCGTACCGACCGTGACGGGCCAGAAAGGCGGCAATCCCATCATCCGGGCGGGTCCAGTCGGCCTGCATGGCCACCACCTCGCCACCGCCCAGAACCGCGGCGACCTCGGCCCGGTCGAGCACGAGCGTCTTGTTGGCGATGCAGGTGAGGCACCAGTCCGCGGTGATGTCGAGGAAGACCACACGGCCGGCATCGACCGACCGGCCGATCCCCCCCGGGTCGAACGCCTCCCAACCGACGACCTCCGCCTCGATGGACGCGGCCTCCGTCGGGGTAAACACGGCCGGCAGGGCAAAACCGGCCAGCAGCAGCACCGCAGCGGCGGAGCCCGCCATCCGGCGCCGCACCGGGGCGCCTGAACGCCGGACCCATAGGGCGATCCCGGCCAGTGCCATCAGTCCGGCGACCAAGCCCGCCGCCAGCATCGATTCCTGATTGGCGACGACGGTCAGCAGCCACACGGCGGTGCCGATCAGCGCCAGGCTCAAGACCCGCTTGAGCTGGACCATCCAGCGGCCGGGACGCGGCAGCGCCCGGGCCAGCCCCGGTGCGGCCGCGACGAACAGATAGGGCAGCGCCATGCCCAGACCCAGCGCCAGGAAGACCAGGACGATCTCACCGGCGCCGTGCGACAGGGCGAACCCCACGGCGGTGCCCAGAAACGGGGCACTGCACGGCGTGGCCAGCAGGGTGGCGAACACGCCGGTGGCAAAATGCCCCGACAGCCCCCCGCCGGTGCCCACACGACCCGCCGCGTCGCCGAGCCGGCCGGGCAGCGGGATCTCGAACAGGCCCAGCAGGTTGCAGGCGAACAGGGTCAGGATCGCGACCATGAAGGTCAGAAACAGCGGCTGCTGGAACTGAATGCCCCAGCCGACGACGCCGCCCGCGGCCTTGATGGCCACCATGGCGCCGGCCAGCGCCAGGAAGGAGGCGACCACGCCGGCAGCCGTGGCCAGGAACCCGACCCGGATCGTCGCCCGCTCGGCCCCACCCATGTTGACCACGGACAGAAGCTTCAGGGACAGGACCGGCAGGACGCAGGGCATCAGATTGAGGATCAGCCCGCCAAGCAGGGCCAACCCCAGGATCACCACCAACCCGCGCCCGGCCGTCGATGCCGCCGACGGATCGCCGGCGCCGCCCGGCATCGCGACATGCACGGCTTCGACGGCGCGCACCCCATCGACCAGAGTAACGGTCAAGACCTCTCCGGCCAGCCCGGCTTCGGGCGCCGGCGTCTGCCAGTCGACCGGCAGATCGGCGACAACCCTCAGGCCATCGGCCGAGAACGTGGCCTGCGGCCGGCCGAACACCACGTGGTGATCGCTCTCGATAAAGATGTCGGGCGCAGCGAAGGGGTCGCGCGCCGTACCGACGACCCTCAAGACATCGCCGGCTTCCACCAGCGCAACCTGCTCGATGCGGAGGCCGGCGGCCACGCCGTCGCCGGGCACGCGGCTGGAAAACTGGTCGATGATATTGGCCCGTCTGGCGTCGGCGGTCGCAGCCCCTGCCGGGATCTCTAGACTGAGGTCGAAGCGGGCCGGCACGCACAGATCGGAACAGACCAGCAGGTTGACATCGCCGCGCAGGGCCACGGGGCGGCCCGGATCGGCCACCGTCACTGTCAGCGGGAAGATGACTTCGTCGCCATAGCCGAAGGTGTCGATCCCGAACAGCTCGAACCGCTCCGGCGCGGGAAACGCCAGTTCGACATTGGCCACGTTTTCCGAACGCGACCAATCGATGACGGGCGGCAATCCGGCGTCGCCCGGCGACCGCCAATAGGTCTTCCAGGGCGCGTCCAAGCGCACCTGAAGGCCGGCCGGCACCGCGTCCAGCTCACCGGTGGCGTCGACCGCGGCAATTAGTCTGGCTTCGGCATAGTCCGCATCGGCCAGTTCGGCGTCCGCCCAGCGGCCGGAAGCGGCCGAAGCCGGATCAACAGGCCCGGCGATGGCCGGCAGCACCAGGCCCAGCAGGGCGCCCCACAACGATGCGCGGCGGCGGGTTTCCATGCCCGTCTCACAGCTCCATTTCGGTCGGCATCCACCGACACGGTGGCGGTCGGCTATTCGTCGCCATATGTAATGACTCGATAACAGACCGAGTGTCACAATTGCGCCAGCAGTCCAGGGCACTCTGATTGATGCCCTCGGGGCGATACCGCCGCCCGAGGCCGCTGGCAACCGACCGCTTGAAGCAGGGGGGCACCATGCCGCTCTCCCATCACAAGGACGCCGGGGACGAAACGCGTTTCCTCACCGGGCAGTTTCTGATCGCCATGCCCAGCATGGCCGACCCGCGCTTCCAGCGTACGGTCATCTACATGTGCGCCCACAGCGAAGACGGCGCCATGGGCCTTGTGGTCAATAAGCCGTTGGCGTCGATCACCTTTCCCGATCTTCTGGAGCAGCTCGGCATCGAATCGACGATGCATGTCGACCGTCGGCAGGTTCTGTTCGGCGGACCGGTGGAATCCGGTCGTGGGTTTGTCCTGCATACCGATGATTTCGTCCGCGACGGCACCATGCGTGTCGAGGGCGGCGTGGCCCTGACGGCAACGATCGACATCCTGCGGGCGATCGCCGAAGGGGCGGGGCCACGCCGGCACATTCTGGCGCTCGGCTATGCCGGCTGGGCACCTGGGCAGCTGGACCAGGAGATCCAGGCCAATGGCTGGCTGCATGCCCCGGCCGACCCCACCCTGCTGTTCGACGACAATCTGGATAGCAAATGGCAGCGGGCCATCGGCAAGCTGGGCATCAGCCTGCACACGCTGTCCGGTGAGGCCGGCCACGCCTGACGCCCGGCATCCGACAGGCGCACCCGGTACGCGCACCCGACACCCGAGCGATTGCATCGCCGCCTCTAACCCTGAGCCATCGTGCGGTCGGACAGCGCCCTGCGATTGCGACTCGATCCCGCCATGGACGCCAAGTCGGCTCAGGAACCCGACCACGCTTGTGTAGATCGTCGCCGTTTACACAACCTAAAGGCGCGTCTCTCAAGATGAAACTCAGCTCTCGCTGGGGACAGGGGTTAGCGGCATCGTTACGATTGGCTGTCATACTAGTTTACCATCCTCGCCGTTGGCGGCGCTTCGCTGCCGCCAGCAGCATCCGTGGAGATCGTCGAACCAGAGCAAGCCCCCGGACATCCATTGACACACCGCGCTCCCCGGCCGGTTACCGCCAGCCACGAACCCGACCTTAGCCAACCGATTCGGCCGCCGCTCTCGGCGCAGCATCTGGTCGCGGCCATGGCGGGGGCGTCGGTTGCGGTTACGGTGTGGGATGGCCGCGACCGCCTTTGCGACTTCAACGCCTTCGCGGCAAAGGCCTACGACGCAGGCGGGGCCTTGTTGAAGCCGGGGCTGTCCTACCACGAGTTCGTCGCCCGGACGCATATCGGGCCGGCCGTGTCCCACAGCCGCAAGTCCTGCCGGACCGGCACCACGGACGCCCCAGCCGAAATCGCGCTGGCGAGTGGCCGATGGCTGCGCATTCACTGCCTTTGTCTGCCCGACGGCGGGTCCATTGATCTTGGATACGACGTCACCGAAGAGCGGGCCCGGCAGTCGCGCCTTCGCGCCCAGGAGGAGCGACTGGCCCTGGCGCTGGAGGCCGGTGGCGACGGCGTCTACGACATCGACTTCAAGTCCGACCGCGTTTGGCTGTCGCCAAGCTGGAAGGCGCTCATCGGCTATGCGGATCAGGAGCTGTCGTCCGAGTACGAGACGTTCCGGGACCGGGTGCACCCCGATGACTGGCCGCGCCTGCTGGCGTCTTCCCGCGCCGCCGAACTCCGCCATGACCGGTTCTGGAGTTACGAGTACCGGCTTCGGCACCGCGATGGTTCCTGGCGCTGGGTGCACGCGCGCGCCATCTATCACTACGACGTCGACGGCGAGCCGCTGCGCTGCACCGGGACGATGACCGACACGACGGAGCGAAAACGGCTGGAAGCCGAACTGCGTATCGCCAAGGAACAGGCCGAATACGCAAACCGCTCCAAATCCGACTTCCTGGCCCATATGAGCCACGAGCTGCGCACCCCGCTGAATGCGATCCTTGGGTTCTCCGAAGTGATCCGCGACGGGCTGGTCAGCGTGAGCGACGAGAACCGCTACCGCGACTATGCGGGCGACATCCACACAAGCGGCTCCCATCTTCTGTCGCTGATCAACGATGTTCTGGATCTGTCGAAGGTCGAAGCGGGCAAGTTCCGGGTCGACGCCAGTCCCTGCCGGCCCGACCGGCTGCTGCACGATACCGCCCGGCTCTTCCGGTCGATGGCCGATCGCATGCGCATCAACCTGGTGGTGGAAGCACCCGATCCGCTACCGACGCTCAACGTCGACGAGCGTCTGGTCAAACAGGCGCTGATGAACCTGTTGTCGAATGCCGTGAAGTTCACGCCCGAAGGCGGCGACATCACGCTAAGCGGCCAGGATCTGGGCGGGCCCGTGAAGCTCAGCGTGGCCGATACCGGATGCGGTATTCCGCCCAATCTGCTCCAGGACATTTTCGAACCGTTCAGTTCGGCCGCCAATCACTCGGTCTCGACGACGCGGGGAACCGGCCTGGGCTTGCCCCTCGTCCGCCGTTTCATCGAGCTGCATGATGGGCGCGTCACCATCGACAGCACGCCCGGCGGCACGACGGTGGCGCTGCTGTTTCCGCCGGCCCGGGTCGTCGATCACTGGGCCTTCGGCCAATGATGACCGGACCGGCCGGTAACGCGCGGGAAGATGTTGCTTAGCGCAGGAACGCGAGGCTTGGGATCGCTCTGGCGGTCCCGGTCATCGCGTGAACCGCGCCCTACTTCTCGGCGTTGGGCACGGCCCCTTCGTCGTCTTCCATCCCGCCCGGTACGCGATCGGCGATGCGGAACGACATCAACTCCGTCTGCATGCGGCCGATATGCAGATCGATCATCCGCTCCGCATAGGCGGCCAACTCGTCGATCACCTCCAGAACCTGATCGCCGCCCGACAGCCGCCGCAACCGCTCGCCGAAATCGGCCAGCTTGGCGACCATTTCCTCGTTGCCATCGAATTCCGCCGGATCGAGATAGTCGAGGGCATCATCTATTCCCTCGATATCGCGAATCGCCAGGTGCTGGATCGCCCGCATCAGGCGACGCACCAGCTCGGCATACATGTACAGCGTTCCCGACTCCACGCACCCTCCGGACCCGTCTGCGAACAGATGTTTCCGACACTAGATCAACACCGCCACAGATGGAATGATCCGGGGGTCGACAATAGCGATGCCAGCCAGCCCAGGACCGGTACCCACCCATGGCGGCCCCCGGGCCGTCTCCGCATCGTGAGCACCCACGCCGCATAGCCAAACGGATAATCATTCGCTAACCAAACACCGTGATAACCCAAACGCGATTGGATAAAATTCAACTCTCTTACAAGGCGAATCCCCTTGGCCGATGAAACGCCAGTTTCCTTCAGCGAAGCCCAGCGTCTGGACGTCCTGCACTCTTTCGCCGTGCTGGATACCGCACCGGATCCGGAAATGGACGACCTTACGCGCCTGGTCGCGCGCCATTTCGACGTCCCGATCGTCCTGGTCACGCTGATCGACGAGACGCGGCAGTGGTTCAAGTCCCGTGTCGGTCTGGAGACCGAGGAAACACCGCGCGCCCTGGCGTTCTGCGCCCATGCGATCATCGGCACGCGCCCGCTGGTCGTGCTCGACGCGCGCGAAGATCCCCGGTTCGCCGGAAACCCGGTGGTCACGGATCATCCGCATGTCCGTTTTTATGCCGGCGCGCCGCTGATCACGACCGAGGGCTTCAAACTGGGCACGCTCTGCCTGGTTGACCTCAAGCCGTGGACGGCGTTCTCCGAGGACCTGCAGAAGGACCTGGTGACTTTTGCCGGGATCGCTCTGCGCCGGCTCGAGGCGTTGCGGCCGGACGACATCCGACGCGGACTTGAGCTGGAGCGACAGGCCGCCCAGCGCGCCGTGGAGGAGACCGTCGCCCATCTGGCCCACGAGATCCGCAACCCGCTGGCGACGATGATCGGCCATGCGGAGATCATAGAACAACAGGTCCTGGGTCCGAGTGCCGTCGATCGATACCGTGAAAGCGCCCGCCAGATCATCGATACCGGCCGCTATCTCGTCGATCTAGCCCGACGGTCTCTGGAGTTCGCCCGCCTGCGCTCTGGCGAGGTCGGCATGACCGAAGCCTGGGTCACGCTCGGCGACATCGACCAGGCGGTCCGCCAACTCCTGACGCACCACACCGCGGGACAGACGCCGGCGGTGGCATCATCCCTCGGCGACACCGACGTGGAGCTGTTTGTGGACAGGCTCCACATGATCCAGATCCTGACCAACCTGCTGTCGAACGCGGTCAAGTACACACCGGCCGGCGGAAAGGTCGACATTCGGGCGGCACGCCAGAATGACGGCGCCCTGACGATCGCGATCGCCGACACCGGTATGGGCATGACCGCCGAAGAGGTGGAACGGGCGCTGCGGCCCTTCGGCAGGGTTCACCATGGCGTCCGGCACGCCGAAGAGGGGTTCGGCCTGGGACTGCCGCTGGCAAAGCGGCTGATCGAACTGCAGGGCGGCCGGTTGACCATAGACAGCGCCAAGGGCCGCGGCACAACCGTGTCGGTTCGGGTGCCCAGCTACCGGGTGCGCGGGGGCGCCGGCTAAGCCATCGGGCGGGCGGGGGTCCGGCGATCCGGATCCGAGATCAGCTTTCCCACCACGCCCGCATCTTGCCGGGATTCAGCAAACCATGCGGATCCGACTGGCGCTTGAAGGCAAGCTGGACGGCATCGATCTCCTTCATGCCCCCATCCTCCAGGATGTAGGTGTGCGGATTGAAGATCGGGCATCCCTGGGCTTCGTGATAGTCCATGATCTCCTGCAGGCGCTCCGGCGTCGTGTAGCGGACGAGCTGGAGCCCGAAACAGGCGACCTCACCGTTCAGCCGGACGAACTCCACATGCATCGGCACCTCGTCGCCGAAGTGGTCCGCCATCTGCAGGACCGTCTCCACATGCCGGCCGGGTGAAAACACCGTCTGGAGGTAGGTGATCGACTTATCGACCTTCAGGGCCTGCAGCGTCGTGTGGTTCCAGGTGAACTCGTAGAGCGGCGTCACGTGAGCCAGTTCGTCACCGCGTTTGCAGTAGCACACGCCGCCCGCATGGTCGGCGACTAGTTGTTCGAAGGGTTCCAGCCCGTTTTCGGCCACCATGCACAAGGCGACGCTGCGCCCGCCCGGAATGACGTCCTTCAGGGAACGAAAGAACTGCTGCGGCACCGGCGCGGCGATGACGGTCACCAGCTTCTTGGCGATCGGATCGGCAACACACAGCGCCTGGGCAAACCGCATCGCCGAAGCCAGGTCGGGAAAGTGGGCAATCACGTCCGCCCAGGGCTGAACCGGCGCCATCGGCAACTCAACCCGGGTGATGATCCCGTTGCAGCCATAGGCGTGGGTCGCCTTCAGGACGTCGTCGCCGCGCAGATCCAAAACCCGGGGCTGATCCTCCAGAGTAACAACGCGCAGGCCCAGAACGTTGCCCCGGTCGCGCAGGAGGCCGTAGTTGATCGCCCCGACACCGGTCGATCCGCCGGCCACGAAGCCGCCGATGGTCGCCGTGCGGCGGGTCGAAGGGTGAAAGCGCATCTCCCAGCCCTGCGGCTGGGTCTCGGCCTCAAGATCCGCCAGCTTCTTGCCGGCTTCCACCGACAGCACCCCGCCATCCAGCGACAAGATCCGGTCGAGGCCGGTCATTTCCAGGATCACGCCGCCTTCCAGCGGCATCGCCTGGCCGTAATTGCCGGTGCCGGCACCGCGCACGGTCAGCGGAACGCCCCAAGCCACACACAGCCTGGCCACTTCGAGCACGTCGTCTTCGCTGCGGGGTGTGACGACGATATCGCCGAACTTGCCCTTGAGCTGGTGTTTCAGGATCGGGCTGTACCAGTAGAAGTCGCGGCTCTTCTGCTTGACCAGCGGTGGATCCAGGCTGTGCGGAATGGGGCCCAGCGCGGCCGCGAAGGCTGGCCAATCCACCGACGGGCTCCCGGCGACGGCTGCGGTCGGCATGCTCGTGATCCTCCAGGTTCGGTCCTGAAGACCCGTCAGCCGCAATCGCTGTGCCAGCGGTTACGCCGCCTTGCCGCGGCCTTTTCGTCGTCTCCAGCAGACCGGACCGACTGAAACTTGGGCAGCCGCCTGTGAAACCGGCAACGCGGCCTTCAAAACCGCGCGAACGGGCTAGCCGTCCGCGCCGCCCTGGGCCAAGCGCGCGATGTCCGGCCCGGTCAATCGGAAGTAGATCTTTTCCTCGACGCGACGGGCGGACAACCGATCATAGAAGGCGACGGCACGGCGGTTGTCCTTCTCCGCCGTCCAGTCGAACCGGCAGCAGCCCCATTCGACCGCCAGGGCGGCCGCAGCGGCCATGATCTTGCCACCGACCCCGCCGCCCCGGGCGTTCTCCAACACGAACAGGTCTTTCATGAAGAAGGCACCGTCCTGGTTCGGCGCGGGATACAACACGGAGAACGTGATGTAGGCGACGGGTGCGTCGCCGGCGAAGCCCAGCAGCATCCGACAGGTCGACGCTTCGCCGAGGATCGCGCTGGCGCCGCGCCGCGCCGCGTCCACCGCACCGTCCTGTTCGCCCCAATAGTGCCGGTCGGTGGCCAAGAGCAGGTCGGCGACGATCTCCGCATCACCCTCGCCGGCGATCCGGGTTGTCCAAGGCAAGCCGTTACCGGCCCGGTTTTCCGGCGTTTTCAACAAACGGTCCTTCCGATTGCGGTCGTTGGAGCAGGATCCACAGGTTAGGCGGAAACAGACCTGTTGCCACGCAACCAGACCGCGCTGTCGCCCGACGCGATCGCCGGACGACGGGGGGGGATCGACAGAACGCATCCGCCGAAGGCGGTCACTGTGTCGCATCATGGCGAGTTAGCGCCACACTGAGCAATATTCATGCTTACTGATGCGTCGATAATGTTGTGCGGTTTATCAGCCAAGCCTAATCAATTGGGAACCAAATGCCCTTATGGTAGCCGCCGGTTCGACGGCAAGATGTATTAAGGCGATGGTCATACCAAGGCAGAGTTGTAGAGTTGGGTGGCGGTTTCCCCCCAGAGCGGTCGGCTGCCGGTCGCTTCTGGTGTTTCTGTTTCTGATGGGCGGGTGTGACAATTCGACACCGCCGGAGCCGGAGTCCCTGTCGGAGGCTACTTCAGGGACCGTGCCGAGGGCTGCCCCGGTGCCGGCGACCGCGCCCGAAGCGACCTCAGGGTCCAATGGCGCGCCAGTCGCAGCCGATCCCTGGCGGGTCGCCCTGGTGATGAAGACGATGACCAACCCCTTCTTCGCCGAAATGGAGCGGGGCGCCCGGGAGGCGGAAGCGGCGTTGGGGGTAGACCTGCTGGTCAGAACGGCGGCGCAGGAAACCTCCATCGAACAGCAGGTGGCCATCGTCGACGACCTGATCCAATCCGATGTGGATGCCATCGTGATCGCACCGGGCGATTCCACACGGCTGATCCCCGTCCTGGCCCAGGCGCAGGAGGCTGGGATCCACGTCGTCAACATCGACAACCGGCTGGACCCGGACTTCACTGAGTCTTTCGGCCTGTCCGACGTGCCGTTCATCAGCGTCGATAACGAGCAGGCGGCGTTCCTGTCCGCCCAGCACCTCGCCGAACTGGCCGAGGGACCGGCCCAGGTTGCCATCATCGAAGGCATCCGCGACGCGGACAACGCCCAGGCCCGCCTGCGCGGCGCGCTGCGGGCTTTCGACGCGCGTCCGGACATCACCCTGGTTGCCCAGGAGACCGCCAACTGGCGCATCGACGAAGGCTATGACGTCGCTCGCGATCTGTTCACCGCGGACCCGGAGATCACCCTCCTGTTCGCGGCCAATGACATGATGGCGCTGGGCGCCATCGAGTTTCTCAAGGAGACCGGCCGGATCGACGAGGTCGACGTTGCCGGGTACGACGCCATCGAAGATGCGATCCCGGCGCTGCGCGAAGGGGCGCTCGACGTCACCATCGATCAGCAGGCAGCCCGCCAGGGATATCTCGGCGTCGAGTACGCGGTGCGGCTGCTGACCGGAGACACGCCACCGGCGGAAACCATGATCGATGTGCTTGTCGTCGACCGCCACAGCCTGTCGGCGCCCCCCTGAGCGATCTGACGGCCATGCGCAGATCCATCCGACAACATCCCGTCAATCGCCGCGGCCTTCTGCGGACTGGAAACCGGCGACGCTTCACTATCGGACAGCGGTTCGTCGTCTACCTGCTGTTGCTCAGCGTCCTGCCGCTGCTGTTCCTGGGGGGCGTTTCCTTCTTCTCATCCCGATCGACGGTCCAGAGCCTGTCCGACCGGTATGTCCAGGAACTGCTGATCGGCCGCCGCGACCTGTTGCAGAACCTGCTGGAGCAGGTCGAAGACCTTGTCACCAGCATCAGCAGCGCCCAACAGATCGTTGATGCCACCCGCCAGCTCCCGGCCGAGGACAATGTCTACCGACGTCTCGCCACCGAGGCCGAGGTCGGGTCCATCCTGAACCGCAACCTCAGCATCGACGGCCTCGTATCGATCGATCTGGTGACGGTCAGCGGACATCATTTCCATGTGGGCGGCACTTTGGACTTTACGCCGGTCGGCGCCGACCGCGCCAACCGGCTGGTCGCGACCCTGGCCGACCAGCGGCCATCGGTATCCTGGATGGGGATTGTCGACAGCCTGAACGATCAGTTGCCCCGCGAACAGGTGGTAGCCGCCGGCAAGGTCATCTGGGAGATCGACCGCGAGACGGTAACCCGCTACCCGCTTGCCGCCGTCGTCGCCAGCCTGAGCCCGGATCACCTGTATGAAATGCTGGGCATGGCCGACCGCGCCGATGCCGGGACGCTGATGGTGGTCGACGCCAACCAGCACCTTGTGGTCCACCCCGACCGGTCGCGCATCGGTTCGGCGGTTTCGCAGCCGATCCTCCACGTCCTGGGCGACCCGGGGGAGGCCGTCATCGTCGACTTGGCCGGCGCCGAGACAGCGGTGTGGTCCGTGCCCGTGGCGGTATCCGGATGGCACATTCTACTGGCGATCCCGACGGCCAATCTGAACGTCGATGTCGGCGTCATCGGGTTGGCGACCCTGACAGCGCTGATCATCTGTCTCGCCATGGTTGCCGTCGTCGGCGTGGTCCTGTCGCGCCGGATCGTGCGCCCCATCCGCGAGATCACCCAGCGGTTCCGGGCCTACCAGGAAAACCCCGAGCGTAAGCGGGCCATGGGGCCGATCAACGTCCGGGCCAAGGACGAGATCGGCGACCTGGCGAACGGCTTCAATGCGTTCATGGCCGCGGTGGAAGATTTCCATGCCTCGCAGGAGGCGCTGCGCATCAGCGAGGAACGATACAGCCTGGCCATTGCCGGGGCGAATGACGGGCTCTGGGACTGGGATTTGCGGAAGAACACGCTGTACCTTTCGCCGCGCTGGTACGCCATGGTCGGCTTGCCGCCGGAGTCCACACAGGTCCCCCCATCGACCTGGGTGGACCGTGTCCATCCTGACGATCGAACCGACCTGCAGGCCCGCCTGCGCGATCATGTCGCCGGCACGACACCGCATCTGGAGAGCGAGCACCGCATCCGGCATGAAGACGGCGGTTGGATCTGGCTTCTGGCCCGCGGCCAGAGCGTCCGCGCGCCGGACGGGGCGCCGCAACGCATGGCGGGCTCCTGCACCGATGTGACCGCCATGAAGGCGGCGGAAGAAATGTTGCGGCTAGCTAAGAAGAAGGCCGAGGACGCCAACCGCGCCAAATCCGAGTTCCTGGCCATGATGAGCCACGAGCTGCGCACACCGCTGAATGCCATCATCGGATTCTCGGAGGTCATGCAGCAGGAGATGTTCGGCAAGATCGGCAGCCCGCACTATGCGGGCTATGCCCGTGACATCGGCGAGAGCGGGCGCCGGCTGCTGGGCATCATCAACACCATTCTGGATCTGTCGAAGATCGAGTCCGGGAAGGTGGAGCTGCAGGAAGAGGTGTTCGAAATCGCCAGCCAAGTCAGGGGACCGCTGGAGATGCTGGCGGAAAGGGCCAAGGCGGCCGAGGTTCGGCTTGTCAGTGAGATCGGCACCGATCTGCCGTTCGTGCGCGGCGACGCCCGGCTTATCGAGCAGGCCCTGACAAACCTGGCATCCAATGCCCTCAAGGCGAGCCACCGCGGCGGCGAAATCCGGCTGACGGCGGCGATCCTGGAGGATGACGGTCTGTCCGTCAGCGTCCACGATCAGGGCATTGGCATGAGCGACGAAGACCTGGAGACGGCGCTGGCCCCCTTTGCGCAGGTCAGCAACGGCTACTGCCGCAGCCACGAGGGAACCGGACTGGGGCTACCGCTCACCCGACGGATCATGGAAAGGCACGGGGGTGCCCTGACCATCCGCAGCGCCGTTGGCGTCGGCACGACGGCCAGTCTGAGCTTCCCGCCCCACCGCGTCATCCACGGCAACGTGCGGGCCCTGGCAGTCAGCCCGGACGAGGACGACAAGGAATTGCCGATCGCGATTTAAGAGCTTTCCTGCCCCTGGCACGTCCGGCAAGTCATCCGAGCAACAAAGTCGCACAGCGACAGCATGATCGTGTCGATTAGTTGATCGAGGGCGCCTCGACACTGTATTTCGTGGGCTTGTCAGTTGCTTCCCACCATATAAGCCGGTTGATCTCAACGCGATATGAAACCAAAACGCGAACCCGACGATACGCCGGCATAATAGAATTTTCTCGGGTTCACCGTTAAATTTTCGAGCATCGACAACACTTGGCCGAGAGGCCAATCAGCCTTAAGTCGATCCGCGGTGCACTATGGTCTCAATTGATCGAGGTGATTCTAACTTAGGTCAGTCCAGTAGAGATGTGCGCGCAAGTGGACGGCTTTATTTCAGTATCTTGTTGATTCTGACGATTCTGGGCACCTTGTACTGGACGTATGAGCGTCAAATCCTAAGCTGGTGGCTCGAAATCGGACAAAGAGGCGCGGAGATAACCGCCGCCATTCTTCTGCCGGCCGTCCTCGTATTGTTCGTTCTTCTTGTGCAGGAGCGGCGCCGGCGTGAACGCGAACGCCAGCGGCGGGTCACGGCCGAAATGCGCCTAAGGCGGGCAATCGATGCCATGCACACCGCAGATGAGGTCCGGTCGGCCTTTCTGGCAAGCGTAAGTCACGAATTCCGAACGCCGCTCAATGCGATCATCGGGTTCACCGAACTCATGCATACCGAAACCTTCGGCAAGATAACGCCCCTGAAATACGGCGGCTATGTCCAGCATGTGAGCAAGAGCGCCCAGAAGCTGCTGAGCTTGGTCGAGAACATTCTGGATGTATCGGAATGCGAGTCCGGGGGGTACCAGATCAGGCAGGAGGCGGTACCGCTGGACGGCCTGATCAGGCTCGCCCAGCGGGATCTGCAGGCGGAAGCAGACGCCAAGAAAATCCGCATCAAGACGGACACTCCCAGTGGCATGTTCCTCTGCGCCGACCGCAGCGCCGCCCGCCGGATCGTCGGCAACCTGCTGAGCAACGCCGTGAAGTTCAACCGGGTCGGCGGCGTGGTCGAGGTGGCGGCCTGGGAAGACGACGACGGTGCCGCCCACATCACGGTCCGCGACACCGGATGCGGCATCGAACGGCGGCATGTGGCGCAATCGCTTAAGCCTTTCGCTCAGAACTCGCCTCTGCTGGCCAGATCCGTCGAAGGAACCGGACTGGGGCTGACGATCGTCAAGCACCTGGTCGAGTTGCACGGCGGAAGCGTTCATCTGTCCAGCACCGTCAATGTCGGTACCGCCGTGACCATCCGCCTTCCGGGTGCCCGTTTCGCGCCGGAACGCGACCAACGGCCAGGACAAGAGGGCAGCGGTGCCTGGGATCAGGAGCGCGATGGGGACGCCCCCCCGTATGGGCGCGCCTGTGTTCGGGACGCGCGCCTCTAACCCCGCTAGCCGGCCTAAAAAGCTGTCTATGCGACTTTTTGAACAACTTAACGACCCACCATCTCACACACAAAATTAGTATTATAAAACATCTCATCAACTTTCAATCCCAGAAGAATCCTGCGCCATGTAAGGCTTGCAGAATACGAAAGCATACAGCAAGTGAAACACAAAATCCAAATAACTCTTCCGAACACTAATATGAGCTTTCACTACTTTTACTAATTCTTCACACATAAAATCTCTAATTAGATGAGAGAAAAATCAAAAACAGGCCGCCAAGCTGTGCTCACAGGTCGCCGCGATTGCCAGGAGTTTGTAGATGATCGACGACACCAACCGACTTCAGTTTATTGGTGTGGATACGCACACCCGCCAGACTTTAAAGCGATTCAAGGAAATCGTTTCTGATGAGATCGAGCCGATCCTCAAGCGGTTTTACGGCAACATCCGCAAGTTTCCCGATGCCTGGCGTTTCATCGGCCATGACACAAAGGTGCCGTCGCTGATCGACGCACAGAAGAAGCACTGGCTCCAGCTGTTCGAGGCGGAATTCGACGATGGCTATTTTGCCTCCGTCCGCCGCGTCGGATTGGCCCATGTGCGTATCGGGCTGGAACCCAATTGGTATCTGGGCGCCTACGGCTACATCCTGCCGATGCTGCACCGGGTCATATTCGACGCCCATCGCCGAAAGCCGAAACTGGCGATGGACATGATCGAAGCGGTGGACCGGGCCGTGATGCTGGACGCCGAAGCCAGCGTAACCGTCTATCTCGACGTCGCACGGTCCGAATACGACCGGAAGATGGAAGGGGTGTTGGCCGCCTTCGACGAGCAAATGACCAGCATCGTCGAAGAGGTCGTCGGCGAGGCCGCCAATGCCCGAGGCCTTGCCGAGAAGATCTCCAGCATGGCGGGGGCAACCAAAGTCCAGACGGAGTCCGTTTCCTCCGGCGCGGAAGAGGTGAGCGGCAACACTCAATCCATCGCCTCGGCGACCGAGCAGCTTTCGCATTCGATCCGCGAGGTCAGTCAGCAGATCCACCGTATGTCCGATGTCGCCGAGTCCGCGGTTGCACAGGTCGAGGCGGGCACGACGCATGGCGAAACGCTGACCGGCGCCATCAGCCGGATCGGCGAGGTCCTGAACCTGATCCAGGGTATCGCCAAGCAAACCAACCTGCTCGCGCTCAATGCGACGATCGAAGCGCAGCGCGCCGGCGAAGCCGGGCGCGGGTTCGCCGTCGTCGCATCGGAGGTCAAGACGCTCGCCCGCCAAACGGCGGAGGCGACGTCCAGCATCGATCAGTCGATCGGATCGGTGCGCGGCAGCACCGAAGCCGTGGTTTCGGCCCTGGGTGCCATCCAGCAGGTGGTCACCACCACCCGCGAGACCGCGAGTGCCGTCTCCGCCGTGGTGGAACAGCAATCGGCCGCGACCGACGGCATCGCCCGGAACGTCGACCACACAGCAAACGGATCGTCGATGGTATCCCGCAACGTGATCTCGCTGGATCAACAGGCCGACGCGACCGCGAGCGCCGCGTCGAAGCTGAAGACATCGGCGACGGCCCTGGACACGACGGCCGCCAACCTGCGACAGGCCGCGGCCAGCTTCGCCGCGTCCATCCAGGAGCAGCGCCGCGCTGGCTGACACAAATCCGTGGCAATGCGGGGCCATCCCGCCACCCATCAGGCTGCGAACAGCGGGTCCAACTCGCGATAGTCGGGCGGACGGCCGTCGATCGGCACGCCGGCCCTAAAGACCTGCCTGTCAGCCTGGCCGCGCGACAGCAACTCCGAATAGGCACGGGCGCGAAAGACAACCAGATCGGCCGCCGCGCCAACCGACAGCCGGCCGGCTTGCGCGAGGCCCATGGCCGCCGCTGGCGTCGCGGTGACCAGGGAGGGCCAGCCGCCCACCGGCCGGTCGAGATGAGCGATCCGCACGGTTTCGCGGAACACCTCCACGAGGTCATGGTCGCCATAGCCGTAGAACGGATCCCGGCAGTTGTCGGACGCCGCGGCAACCGGAATGCCGCGCGCCGCCATCTCCTGCACCAGCGTCACCCCGCGCCAGCGTGGCGTCCGGCCAGCCGTGCGGTCCTGGAGATACAGGTTGCACATCGGCAGGGTGACGACGCTGATGCCCGCATCGGCAACCCGGTCCAGCGTCGACCGGACATCATCGGGCGGCTGCATGGCCAGGCTGCAGCAATGCCCGGCGACGATGCGGCCGGCAAACCGGTGGCGCTGCGCCGCCTCGGCGATCAGCCGCAGCGAAACCGCCCGCGGATCGGCCGTCTCGTCCACATGGAAGTCCAGGTCCAGACCCCGCTCGATGGCCAGCCGGAACACGAGGTCCAGACGCGCTTCAAGGTCCGGGACCATATAGGTCACCGCCCCCAGGATGCCGTTGAAGCCGGCAACCGTGTCCGCCAGCGCGGCGGCTGTTTCGCCCTCCAGATCGCCGATGCCGATCAGGGAAACCGCCTGCAGGTCGATGCGGCCGGCCCAGGCCTCCCGCAACTGGGCGAACACCGGCCAGGAAATGCCGGTCTGCTTGCCGATGCTGTCCAGATGGGTGCGGATCGCAACCGTGCCGTGGGCATGGGCGCAGCGCAGTCCGAAATCGAATCGCGCCCGGACGTCGTCCGCCGTCCAATGCGCTTCCCGATCGTCGCCGACCGCCTTCAGGGCACCGTCAAAGGTGCCGTCGGGGTTCTCCGCCCGCGGCCAGATATGTCCCTTGTCGAGATGCGTATGCAGATCGACGAAACCCGGCCAGACCTGCCCGCCGTCCTGGTCGCGCACGGTCCCGGCCCGCGACGGACCGGCGGGCTCAATGGCGGCCACGCGCCCGGCGTCGATCCGCAAATCGACAAGGGCCAGGCCTTCACCGTCGATGACCGTGCCCGGCGGCACCGAGCCGAGCAGGCACCGCGCCACCCGCGCGTTGACGATCCAGAATGGCGGCGCGTCCATGGTCACCGGCGGCGATCTCGACAGCCCGCAGGGCGGCGCTGGGGACGGTCAGCGGACCCGGGCATCTGTCAGTTTTCGCGCTTCAGCGCGCTCTCGTGCCACTTGCGCAGCGCCAGATGCTGCAACCCGTGCAGCACCATGAAGATGGTCACCCCGGCGGCCGACAGCAGGATCAGCGCGGCAAACATCCGCTCGGTCTCCAGCCGGTTGCCGCTTTCGATGATCCGCCAGGCGATACCGGATTCACCGCCACTGAACGAGACGAACTCGGCGACCACCGCGCCGATCAATGCCAGGCCGCCGCTGATCTTCATGCCGCCCAGCAGGTAGGGCAGCGACGACGGCAGTTGCAGCCGCCGGAGGATCTGCCAGCGGCTGGCGCCATAGAGCTGGAACAGGTTGATCAGATTGTGATCGGCCGACCGCAGGCCCAGGACCATGTTCGACAGGATGGGGAAGAAGGCGACGATCCAGGCCAGGATCAGCAGCGCCAGGTAGACATTGTCCAGGCCGGTCCAGATCAGCACGATGGGGGCGATGGCCACCACCGGCGTGACCTGAAGAATGACCGCGTAGGGGAACAGCGCCAGTTCGATCACGCGGCTTTGCACGAATAGGATCGCCAGCGCCACGCCGCCGACCAGCGCCAGGCCGAAGGCCACGAAGGTCACCTTCAGCGTGTACCAGAGCGACGCCATCAGCGACCCGAAATGCTCCACCAGGGCGACGGCGATCATGCTGGGGCGCGGCAGGACGAACCGTCGGATGCCCAAGGCATAGACCAGCACTTCCCACAGGCCGATGAACAGGATGCCGATCAGGATCGGGATGCCGACGCGCGCCCAGGTGGTTTCGGTCCACCGCTTCGGCGCCGTGGCGAATACAGGTGCGCTGTCCAGATCGTCCGGCTGCACCGCCGCGGGTGCGGTGTCGACCGCGGTCATGCCGGCGGTTCCATGGCGCGGTGCAGGGACTCCGAGATCTCCCGGCAGTACCGGTTGTAGGCATCGCTGGTTCGGAAGCTGTCGTCGCGCGGATAGGCCGCGCCGATGCGGGCGTCAGCGATGACCCGGCCGGGGCGCGCGGCCATCACCACGATCCGCTGGGACAGGTAGACGCTCTCGTAGACGCTGTGGGTGACGAAGATCACCGTGAAGCTGTTGTCCTGCCAGAGCCGCAGAAGATCGTTGTTGAGCTTGAACCGGGTGATCTCGTCCAGCGCCGCGAAGGGCTCGTCCATCAGCAGGACCTTGGGCCGCGTGACCAGCGCCCGGGCGATGGACACGCGCATCTTCATCCCGCCGGAGAGCTCGCGCGGATAGGCGTTCGCGAACCCTTCCAGATGCACCATGGCCAGCGCCTCCTCGACCTGATCGCGCATGGCGCGGCGGGACTTGCCGGCGAGGCGCAACGGCAGGAAGACGTTGTCGAACACCGTGGCCCAGGGCATCAGCGTGGGCTCCTGGAACACGAAGCCCAGATCGCGGTCCGGGGACCCGCCGGCATCCACCCGGGACAGCGGCCACTCGATCTGGCCCGCCGAAAGGTCGCCCAGCCCGGCGATCAGGCGCAGCACCGTGCTTTTCCCGCAGCCCGACGGCCCCAGCAGGCTGACGAACTCATGCTGGCCGATTTCCAGATCGACGTCGCGAAGGGCGACCGTGCCGTTGGAGTAGGCCTTGTGGACGCCCTGAAGCCGGATCAGCGACCGGCCGGGACGGCTGTGCGGCACGTCATCGCCGACCGAAACCGGCGCCGGAGGATCGACGGCCGCCAGCCCGGCGGTAGCGGCAGCAGAGACCATGCCGTTCCTTTTGTTGCGAACGCGAGCTGGCCGGAGGGGTCCCCGGCCCGTCCCCTACATGGGCTTCAGATCCATCCCATGCCCCTGGTTGACGAAGTCCAGAGTGTAGGCCCCCGTGACGTCGAGACCAGCGTCATAGATCCCCGCGTCCACCATCAGGGAGAAGAACTCTTCCCATCGGGCGTCCGTCATGGCCCCGATGCCCATCTCCAGGGCATCGCCGCTGTCCAGGATGCCGAACTCAAGCATCTTCTCGATCCCGTACTCGATCTTGTCGAGGGTCATCTCCGGGTTATCGGCCAGGATCAGCTCGTTGCCCGGTGTGGGATCGCCGTAGAGGTAACTGTACCAACCCTCGATCGTCGCGTTCACGAACCCCTGGACCGCCTCCGGGTCTTCCTCGATCAGGCTGGTGGGCACCAGGGCCAGCGAGCTGTAGGACGGATAGCCGGTATCGGCGATCAGATAGACCTCCGGTTCGATCCCCTCCGACAGCGCCAGAAAGGGTTCGGAGGACAGGTAGCCCTGCTGAATCGCCGAATCGTCGACCAGGAACGGCGCCATGTTGAAGGTGTAGGGGCGGATCATGTCCTGGGTGAAGCCGTACTGGTGTTCCAGCCACACCCAGAACGAGGTGATCGACCCGGTCGAGATCATGATCGGCATGCCGCCCATATCGGCGATCGAGCCGACATCGTCGCGCGGGTGGGTCATCAGGATCTGCGGATCCTTCTGGAACATGGCCATCACCGCCTGGACGTCGGCACCGGCCTGCAGAAGGTTCAAGGGAAAGAAACTGTTCGACCCGGTGCCCAGATCGACGGCTTCGGCGGCCATCAACTGCTGCACGTCGATGGCCGGACCACCCATCCGGATGGTCACGTCCAGGCCGTACCTGTCGTACAGGCCTTCGGCCACCGCCTGGTACATGCCGCCGTGCTCGGCCTGCGCCTTCCAGTCGGTGACATAGACCAGCTCAAGCTGCGCCTGCGCCACGCCGGTCGTGGCCGCCAGCGCGGCCCCCGCCAATACCAGGGTCTTCGTCGTCATCGCCCCATCGCCTCCATCCATCCTTTGCCGTACGCACCCGGAATCGGGTCCCGAACCGTTCGGCCATCCCGGTTCATCAGCAAGCCCCGTACCAGCGGCGAACACCGGCAGGAGCGGGCCATGCGCGGCTCGGTTTGCCCAAATCCCGTCGCCGATGGCGCACCCGATGCCCATGGATTGGGCATCGGGCGGCCTAACCCGTGATCGCAAACGCCTGCGACAACGCCCTTTGGGTCACCGCCCCGCTTCCCGGATCAAACCCGGTCGCGCAGCCGATCGATCGGGAATCGATCCACTTCCTCCAGCAGGTCGACGAACGCCTGGGCGGCGTGATCGATGATCTGCCGGCCCCGCTCCGGATCGGCGTCGCGGGCATCGCCGCAGGCGCCGTAGGGATTGAGATCCTGGGTCTGCCAGCCGAAGCTGACCTTGCCCTCGGGGCTGAGATACTTGAACTCGTGCGCCATGTCCTCGGACAGCGAGGGGTAATCGCGCAGCTCGTCGGCGTTCACCAAGTCCGGCGCCAGCGCCATCATCATCGATGTTTCGATGCCGCCGCCATGGATCCCGTGCGTCGTTTCCCGCTCGCCGAACAGGCCGTCGGGCAACCCGAGCCGGAACCAGCTTGCGGCGACCACCAGCATTTTCAGCCGGACCCGCAGGTCCCGGGCGACGATATCCAGCACCTGCGGCTGCCCGCCATGGCTGTTGAACAGCACCAGCTTGCGGACACCGGCCTGCCAGACGCTCTCGCCGATCTCCGACCAGAGAAGGATCAGCGTCTCCGCAGACAGGCTCAGGGTTCCGGGAAACGACCCGTGCTCGTCGGATTTGCCGATCGGCATCGCGGGCAGGATGGTTACCGGCAGATGGTCCGGCATCAGCTCAAGCGCGCGCTCGAGAATCCCCTGGTTGATCCGCGCGTCCACGGAAACCGGCAGATGCGGCCCGTGCTGTTCGATCGCGGCGACGGGCAATACCGCGATCGTCCGTTCCATATCGGCCTGACTGAACTCCTTGGTGGTCATGTCCTGCCAGTAACGACTCGGCAGTGTCGTCATCAATCTGTCCCCTTCCCCCCTTTATGGTCGTCGTCGTGCGCGACCCTTTATTCAAGCCACATGCCAGCGCGCACGACAAATGGTGCTGCGTTGACGGGGACCGGCGTCGGCAGGACCGCCGCCTGGCATCGCCGGGGAAGGCCTGCCATGCTGCCGGCAACCCGCAACCTCGGAGCAGGCGACAATGACCCTTTCGCCGTCGTCCCCAAGCACCGCCGCCGACTGGCAAGCGCTGGGTGCGCGCCTGTCCTTGCGTGCCGACTGCTTCATCGACGGGCGGTTCGTGCCGGCCGCATCCGGTGCCCGGTTCGACTGCAACAGCTCGATCGATGGGCGCACCCTGACGGCCGTGGCGCGCGGCGGCAAAGAGGATATCGACCGGGCCGTCGCCGCGGCCCGGCGCAGCTTCGAGGCAGGGGACTGGCGCAGCCAGCCACCACGGGCGCGCGGCCGGGTCCTGCGGCGGCTGGCCGAACTGATCGAGACGCATGCCGACGAACTGGCGCTGACCGAAACCCTGGACATGGGCAAACCGATCGCCGACAGCTTGGCGATCGATGTGAAGCTGACGGCCCGGTGTATCGCGTTCTACGGCGAGGCGATCGACAAGCAGTACGACGAGGTGGCGCCGACAGCATCCACGTCCGTTGCCATGATCGTACGCGAGCCCCTCGGGGTCATCGGCGTCGTGGTGCCCTGGAATTTCCCGATGATGATGGCGGCCTGGAAGCTGGGTCCCGCCCTGGCGACCGGCAACTCGGTGGTCCTGAAGCCGGCCGAGCAATCCCCGTTGACGGCGCTGCGCCTGGCCGAGCTGGCCGCCGAGGCCGGTTTGCCGGACGGTGTTCTGAACGTGGTCCCCGGCTACGGCGAAGAGGCCGGGCAGGCGCTGGGCCGGCACATGGATGTGGACGCCGCCGCCTTCACCGGCTCCACGGACGTCGGCAAGCTGTTCCTGCGCTATGCCGGCGAAAGCAATATGAAGCGAGTGTCGCTGGAATGCGGCGGCAAGAGCCCGCAGATCGTCCTGGCCGACGCGCCGAACCTGGACGCCGCCGCCCGGTCCGCGGCGCTCGGGATCTTCTTCAACCAGGGGGAAATGTGTTCGGCCGGCAGCCGGCTGCTGGTCGACGCCCGGATCAAGGACGACTTCCTGGAGCGCGTAGTGTCGGCCGGACGCGCCATGCCGCCCGGCGATCCGTTGGATCCGAACACCCGCATGGGCGCCATTCTCGACCGCGTCCAGTACGACCGGGTCCTGACCTATATGGACGGGGCGCGCCGTGACGGGGCGACGCCCATCCTCGAAGGCGGCCCCGTCGAGGTCCACGACGGCGGCTACTATCTGGCGCCGACCGTGTTCGATGCCGTGACACCGGACATGCAGATCGCTCGGGAAGAGGTTTTCGGGCCGGTGCTGTCGGTGATCACGGTCCAGGACATCGACGAGGCGGTGCGCATCGCCAACGACACGATCTATGGGCTGACCGCCTCGGTCTGGACCCGCGACATCAACATGGCCTTGAAAACCGCGCGGGCGTTGCGGGCCGGCGTCGTATCGGTGAACTGCTACGACGACGATGACATCACCACGCCATTCGGCGGCTTCAAGCAAAGCGGTTTCGGGCGCGACCGCAGCCTGCACGCGCTGGACAAGTACACGGATCTGAAAACCATCTGGATCGAGCTGGATTGACACCGGCTCGCGGCGGCCCGCCGCAGCCGGTCAGCGGACGCCGGGGAAGCTCTCGACGAACTCGATCGTCAGATCGGGAAACGCGTTCACGAAGGTGATGGTGAAATCGGCAAAGCGCTCCACGAACCGCCATTCCCCACAGTCGTCGGCGAACGATTCGACGGGCTTGACCTCAAGGTCGGGGAACGAGGTGACCACCTCGACCAGGATATCGCCGCCGCGTTCGCGGATACCGACCTCGCCGGACAAGCGTATGCCGTCGTAGCTGCAAATCTCCGGTTCGAAACCCTGGGCGATAGCGGGTCCCTGCGGCAACAGCAGGGCGCCCGCCACCAGGCCGATGCAGCGGCGGCGTCCGCCAAACCAGGCGGAAACCCCTTTGTTCCCAGTCGTCATCGTAAGGGCCTCCCCCCAGGTTGATCGCGGCGCACACCGGGTCGCGGACGCCAGGTCGTCCCCGGTTGCGCCCTTGGCGCTGCCTTGGGCCAGCGCGGACGCGCCCCGGCCAGGCATGCGGCCACCGCCCCCACATTGTGTACCGGGTCAATTCCGGCTATGCACGGGCGCCCAAGTTGGAGCCCAAACGGCGGAGTGAGTCCATGTCCCTGGAGCGCAACGACCCTCGCCTTCTGGCGACGCGCCTCGATGAGAACGACGACGATGACGATGATGACGACGGAGATGCGCGGGGCAACAAGAAGCCGGGCGGCGAACCCGCCGCGATGCTGGCCCAGAGGCTGTTCGACGCCAGGACGATCCTGATCTTCGGCGGCATCGACCAGAAGCTGGCGGAGCGGGTGAGCGCCCAGATGCTGGCGATGGCTACCGCCGGGCCCGACCCCATCACCCTGGTGATCAACTCGCAAGGCGGCCACGTCGAAAGCGGCGACACGATCCACGACATGATGAGGTATGTCGGACCGGCGGTCCGCATCCTGGGCACCGGCTGGGTCGCCAGCGCCGGCGCGCACATCTTTCTGGGCGCGCACAAGGACAACCGCTACTGCCTGCCGAACACCCGGTTTCTATTGCACCAGCCGATGGGCGGTGTCCGCGGACCCGCGACGGATATCGACATCGAGGCCATGGAAATCGTCAAGATGCGCAAGCGCATCAACGAAACCATCGCCCGGGAGACCGGCCAGCCGCTGGAGCGGGTGGAGAAGGACACCGACCGGAACTTCTGGATGTCGGCTGAGGAAGCGCGGGAGTACGGCGTGGTGACCCACATCATCGAGCGGGCCGACCAGCTGACCTGAAGCCGAACCTCCGACACTTTGCCGCAGCCACCCCGGGAAGCCGGATCGCCCGGCTCCGCTATAATGAGATAACGAAGGAAACACGAACTTCGGCGTCGCAGCGATTTTGGGGGTCATCACGTGTTGAACGCAGGGTTTCGGGGGCCCTTCGCGAAGACCGATACCATCGACACGATGGCCGCGCCGGCAACAGTGTGGCAAATTGGCAACTTAGAGCAGCATTCTCGACAAATCCAAGATTTGCCGCCGCATTGCCATTGTTTGCCACAAGAAACCTTGAATACTTACCATTCGCAATTGGGAAGGGGATTCGGAGTATCAAGCTGAAACCCCATCCCCAAGCATCCGGTGGGAGGTGGGTGTCCAATCGGGACCCAATTCGGGAGCGACAGACCTGCGGACGCGGGTCAAGGGGATCCAACACACAGTCGTAACCACGAATTCCCGATAGGACCGACAAGGACGTCGAACCCGCTCTGGAGCGTTGAGCCATGCAGGCGTTGATGGACCCGATTCAACCCCCCAGCCCACGCACCGAGGGCGACGCGGCCATGGAGCGCGTCTATCGCCAAACGGTGTCGCCCATCGGTCCGGGAACGCGCTTCCAAAGCCATCTGACCGAACCCCTGTTTCGCTGGTGGGTTGATGCCGGTGGCGGCTCTGCCCCGCCGGTATCGGCCTTCGATATCCTGGATCACGTTCGCATCGCGCCGCACATCTTCTTCATCCGCGTCCATGGCGGCGACCGGTTCGAGACCCGCATCATGGGGGAAGAGGCCATCCGACTGGTCGGCGAGAACCGGGCGGGCAAGGTTCTCACAGCCGACGAGCCGGACGCGCCGGGTCAGGCCTTGTGGGCCTATTACCGCGGCTTGACGCGGCACCGGACCTGCCGCCTGATCCGCGGCTTTCTGGATTTCGCCGACAAATCCTTCGTGCGCTTCGAGGGCCTGGACTGCCCTCTGGTGTCAGAAGACGGCGAAGTCGTGCGGATCGTCGGCGTGTTGAGCCAGTTGGACTGAGCCCAGCGCGGCACGCCTCGCACATTCAGACCCGTTTCGGCGTTTCCAGTTCCGCCAGCACGAAATGCTCGACCACGATGACCGTGTCATCGTCGAGCGGCTGCCCAAGCGCCGCCAGATCGGTCGACCAGGAACCAGCGTGCTTGGCCTGGAATTCCTGCAAGTCCCGGCACTGTTCGCCGCGGATCGTCCGCGGGTCCGGCGCACCGAACCGGATCTGGGCCACTTCGGTCACCTGCACCGTACAGCGGTAGCGGCCCTGGCCATCGTAGATGTCGATCCGGTCGCCGGGGATGGTCGCCGGGTCTTCCGCCGTCCCCCAGAACGCCAGCGGACAGCACATGGTCGTCTTGCGTCCAGCCAGGATATCCCGAACCGGACCGTCGTCGCCGGGTGCCCGGCCCCACAGGCTGGTTCTGCGTGACGGCCGCGCCCCGGCGGGCCGGCCGAAATCGACGGCGAACACGTCGACCGGCGCCCGGCGACCTTCGACCTGAATATGTTCGAGTTTGCGCAACGGCAGGGAATCGGCGGCCCAGTCGGCGACGGTGGCGGTCACCAGGAACACCTCGCCAAGCTCCTCGCACGCCTGGCCCAGGCGCACCGCAACATCGACCGTATCGCCCAAGGAGGCATAGTCGCTTTGCACCCCGTCGCCGATGAAGCCGGCGATGATCCGGCCATGGTGGATGCCCAGGCCCTGGCGGATCTGCGGTTCGCCGCGCTCGGCCCGCTCGGCGTTCCATCGTGCCAGCTCGCGCTTCATGGCAATGCCGCAGCGCACGGCCCGCAAGGGGGCATCCGACAGCGGTGTGGGCGCCCCAAAGGTGACCAGAAGCGTCTCGCCGGAGACCTGGTTGGCCGTCCCACCGAAAGCGAAGACCAGATCCAGCATCCGCTGCCGGTAGTCGGCGAGCCAGGCGACCGCGGTTCCCGGCGGATAGGTTTCCGACAACCCTGCGAAAGCCTGCGGGCGGCAGAACAGGACGGCGGCTTCCTGAAGACGCGGCCGCGCCGCACCGCGCCCCCGCCCGGCGACGAACTGACCGACCACGGCGGGCGAGAAGAAGCGGCGCAGCCGACCGGTCGACACCTCGGCGTCCGAGGCGTCATTGACCGCGCTGCGCGCCATCGACGCCAGCCACGTCAGCAGCAGGCCGGCCGCCACGATCTGCGCCAGGCCAAGTGCCGCGGTGCGGAGGTCCACCGCCCCTTCCATGAACGCGACGGCAGGGTCGGTGGCAAAGGCCGTGCGCGGATCGGCAACGATGATGGCATAATGCGCCAGCCCGATCAGAAAGGTGGCAGCGGTGCCGATCAGGGGATAGGCGGGGCGCAGCGTCAGCGTATTGATGACCAGGACCAGTACGGCCAGCTGACCGAAGGGAACCCCGGAAAGATAGGCGGCCGGCAAATCGCTGCCGCCGGCCGACCAGTACCAAACGGCGGGAAAGACAAGCAGGACCAGGCAGTCAAGGCCCAGCCCGGCATAGCCGACCGCCCTCAGATCGCGCTCCCTGTCGATCCACACCAGCGCGAAGAGGGTCAGAACCGCCGCGGCGGCGGCCACGACGACGGACAGGATCACCGCCGTGGCGTTGGTCCCAACGAGCAGGCTGGAGCCGAGCAGCACCGCATAGGCCACGACCCTGGCCAGCAGGGCGAGCCGCAACCCGCCGACTTCGCGGCGGTAGAGGACACGGCGCGCATCCGCCGGCTCGCCCGCACCGGCGTCGAATTCGGCAACCAGATCCATGGGCGCTTCGTTCGCGGGATCCGGGTCCGCGGCCGGCACCGGCTCAGATGGCGAGCCGGCGGCCTTGTCTGCTTCCCGCCGGTCCTGTCCCGGGGGGCGGTCATCAGCCGCGCCGCGGCCGGCGCCTGCGTCGCTGTTTCGACTGGTCCGGACCGGCCCATTACCGGTCTCCCCGCTCGCCGGTTCCACGGGACCGGCCGGTGCAAGCCGCAGGCGTCGACGGCCTAGGTCTTCGGTTCCTGCTGGGTTATGCAATGAATACCGCCACCACCAACTACTATATCGTTTGCCACGACCCGGATGATCCGCCGGTCCGGAAACAGGTCTCGCATCACCCGGTGCGCCCGGTCGTCTTCCGGTGCGCGAAACTGAGGCATCACGATGCCTTCGTTGGCAATATAGAAGTTTATGTACGACAGGGTTAACCGCCGGCCGTCGCCGCGTTCCCGCCTTGGCGGCTGCGGGACCGTGACCGTCTCCAAAGGTCGCCCGGCGGCATCGGTGCTGGCCTGCAGCACCTCCAGATTCGCCTTGAAACGATCGTAGTTGCCGTCGGCCGGGTCGTCGCAGCTTAAGGCCATCACCACCCCCGGCCGGGCGAAACAGGCCACTTCATCCACATGACCATCGGTTTCGTCGTCCTGGTAGCCGAAGGGCAGCCAGATCACCTTGGTGACGCCGAGCATGGATCTCAGGTGGAACTCGATTTCCGCTTTGCCCAGATGCCTGTTGCGGTTGGGGTTCAGCAGGCACTCCTCGGTAGTGATCAAGGTGCCCTCGCCGTCCACGTGGAAGGCGCCGCCCTCCATCACCATCGGCAAGGCAAAGCGGTGGGCACCGGCTCGCTCGATGATCTTTGCCGCCACCGCCGAATCGTCGTGATGGGGCTTGTACTTGTTGCCGTACCCGTTGAAGCCCCAGTCGACGGCCGCCAGCGGTTGGCCCGGTTTGTCGGACACCAGGAAGCTGGGGCCGGTGTCGCGCAGCCAACTGTCGTTCAGCGGCCAGGACAGCACCTCCACACCGGGGCCGCCGGCCAGGGAGGCCTCCGCCACATCGGGCGGATTGCAGACCATGGTGACCGGCTCGAATTCGGCGATGGCACGCGCCACTTCGGTATAGGCGTTGCGGGCGGCATCCAGCCCGTTCGGCCACGTCGCCTCGCGGCAGGGCCAGGCCATCCAGCACCGACGATGGGGCGTCCATTCGCCCGGCATCCGGTACCCCTGGGCGGCCGGCGTTGCGGCCGCTCCGGAAACTTCCGTCTCACTCATGGCGGATAGGGTAACGTTCGCGTGAGCGGAGTTCCAGCCGCGCCATTGCTACACCTCCTGCGCGCGGCCCGAATAGGCCAGTTGATCGTCGCGCTGCCGGCGGCGTTCCTGACGGTTCAGCAGGATACCGGCAATGATGATGCCGACGCTGACGAACAGCACGAACAGGGTCGCCAGCGCGTTGATCTCCGGGGAAACGCCGCGGCGCACGCTGGAAAACACTTCCATCGGCAGGGTGCTGGATCCCGGTCCGGAAACGAAGCTGGCGATCACCAGGTCGTCCAACGACAGGGTGAAGGCCAGAAGCCATCCGGCGACCAGGGCCGGTGCGATCAGCGGCAGCGTGATCACCAGGAACACCTTGAACGGCCGCGCGCCCAGATCCTGCGCCGCCTCCTCCACCGACTCGTCCATCCCGGACAGCCGCGACTGCACGATGATTGCGACATAGGCCATGGCGAAGGTGGTGTGGGCGATCATGATCGTGGTCATGCCACGGCCGGCCGGCCAGCCGATCAGGCCCTGCAAGGTGACGAACAGCAACAAGAGCGACAGGCCGGTGATCACCTCCGGCATCACCAGCGGGGCGGTGATCATGCCACCGAACAGGGCGCGGCCGCGGAACCGGCCGAACCGGGCCAGGGCCAACCCGGCTGCCGTCCCCAGCGCCACGGCAAAGGAGGCGCTGACCACCGCCACCCGCAGGCTGACCCAGAAGGCGCCCAGCAGGCTGTCGTTGCCCAGCAGGGCGCCATACCAGCGCAACGTCCAGCCGCCCCAGATGGCCACATTGGCCGAATCGTTGAACGAATAGATGATCAGCAGCAGGATCGGCAGGTAGAGGAAGGCGTAGCCGAACGCCAGGGCCGAAAACAGCACCACGCCGCGGCTCATGTCCGGCGCTCCTGCTGGCGGCCCTGGGCCCACTGGAACAGCATGATCGGGATCACCAGGAACAGGAGCAGGGCGATGGCCACCGCACTGGCCACGGGCCAGTCGCGGTTGGCGAAGAACTCGTCCCACAGCACCTTGCCGATCATCAGATTGTCGCTGCCGCCCAGCAGCTCCGGGATCACGAATTCGCCGACCGCCGGAATGAACACCAGCAGCGATCCCGCCAGCACGCCCGGCAGCGACAGCGGCAGGGTCACGGTCAGGAACGCCCGAATGGGCCGGCACCCCAGATCGGCGGCCGCCTCGAGCAGCGACCGGTCCATCTTCTCCAGGTTGGCGTAAAGCGGCAGCACCATGAACGGCAGGTACGAGTAGACGATGCCGATGTAGATCGCGACTTCGGTGTGGCGGATCGCCAGCGGTTCGCCGATGACCCCCAGCCACAGCAGGAAGTTGTTCAGCAGGCCGTCGCTGTTGAGGATGCCTATCCAGGCATAGACCCGGATCAGGAACGAGGTCCAGAAGGGCAGGATCACCAGCATCAGCAGCGCCGGCCGCCAGCGCGGATCGGCCCGGGCGATGGCATAGGCCATCGGATAGCCGATCAGCAGGCACAGGACGGTGGAGATCGCTGCGATCTTCAGCGAGTTCAGATAGGCCAGGATGTATAGGGAATCCTGGAGAAGGAAGGTGTAGTTCCCAAGGTTGATGCGGATGGCCAGGGCGCTCGGCTCGACCCATTCGAACAGCGGCGTATAGGGCGGCTGGCCGAAATCGCTCTCCGCAAAGCTGATCTCCAGCACGATGGCGAAGGGCACCAGGAAGAACAGCGCCAGCCAGAAGAACGGTAGGTTCACCACCAGGCGCCGCCCGACCAGCCCCAAGCGGCGCAGCACCACGAGACAGACGGCCCACAGGCCCTCCAGGACTTGTTCCAGCCATTGCAGGCCATGCGGCCAGCTTGGCGGGCCGGCCTCGGCCATCCTCTGCCCGAGCGGCAGGAAGCCCTTGCGGCTCATCCCGGTCGGCCCGTCATGCGGTCAACACCACACCGGCATCGGGCCGCCAGGTCACCCAGACATGGTCTTCCCAGGTTACCGGCATCTCCGTCATCCGTGTCGTGTTCGGCGCCTTGACCCGCACCGTCCTGCCGGTCGGCAGTTCCACCAGATAGACGGAGTGATCGCCCAGATAGGCGATTTCCTGGACGATGCCCTGGACGGCGTTGTGCCGGTCGTCGGGCGGCTGACCGGCGATCGCCATCTTCTCCGGGCGCACTGCCACCGACACGACGGTGCCGGCAGGCACCTCGGCGCCATGGCTGACGTAGAGCGTCGCGTCGGCTTCTTCCGAGGCGATCAGGACATGATCGGGCTGGTTGTCGGTCACCAGGCCCTCGAACATGTTCACTTGGCCGATGAAGCCGGCGACGAAGCGGTTCTGCGGATACTCGTAGATCTCCGCCGGCGTGCCGGTCTGGCGGATCCACCCCTGGTCCATGACGGCGATCCGGGTGGCCATGGACATGGCCTCGTCCTGGTCGTGGGTCACCATGACGAAGGTGATGCCCACCTGCTCCTGGATGTTCACCAGCTCGAACTGGGTCTGCTCGCGCAGCTTGGCGTCCAGGGCAGCCAGCGGTTCGTCCAGCAGCAGCAGCTTGGGCCGCTTCACCAGGCTCCGCGCCAGCGCCACCCGCTGGCGCTGGCCGCCGGAAAGCTGGTGGGGCTTGCGTTTGGCGAAGGCGGAAAGCTGCACCAGCTCCAGCGCTTCGGCGACGCGCCGCCGGACGTCGCCGGCGGGCAGGCGTTCCTGGCGCAACCCGAACGCGACATTGGCCTGCACCGTCATATGCGGGAACAGCGCATAGGACTGGAACATCATGTTGACCGGCCGGTCGTAGGGCGGGATCTCCGACATGTCGACGCCGTCGATCAGGATCCGCCCCTGGCTCGGGATCTCGAAGCCGGCGAGCATACGGAGGAGCGTGGTCTTCCCGCAGCCCGACCCGCCGAGCAGCGCGAACAGCTCGCCGCGGTAGATGTCCAGGGTCACGTCGTCGACGGCCACGAACGGCCCGAAGGTCTTGGTCACCCCGACGATCTGCACATAAGGCTGGGCGTTCGGGTCCTGCCAGGGCTCCCGGTAGTTCGGCCGCGCCGGCTTAGCCGCCGGCCCGGGCGGCCGGGACACCGGCGGCTGGTTCAGGGCATCGTCCGCCACGGTTGTCGACCCGGCGGTTTGCGGCCGGATGGCGTCCCGCGCCGGTTACCGGCCGGTACGGATACGCGTCCAGGCCCGGGTTCGCAGGCGTTCATAGCCGGCCGTCCGGGGCGTGGTAACGAACAGCCGGGCAATCATCTCCTCGCCCAGGAAGATCTGCGGGTCGCCGGCGATCTCCTCGTCCACCATCGGCAGCGATGCCGGGACGGGATTGGCGTACCAGACATAGTTGCTCATGCTAGCCATCACCTCCGGCTCCAGCAGGAAGTTGATCAGCGTGTGGGCCGCTTCGGCATTCGGCGCGTCGGCCGGGATCGCCATCAGGTCGAACCAGAGATTGGTGCCTTCGGTCGGCACGACGTAGCGGATCTCGATGCCGTTCTCCGCCTCCGCCGCGCGATCGGCGGCCAGATAGATGTCGCCGGAGAAACCCATGCCGATGCAGATCTCCCCGGTCGCCAGGTCGTTGATGTACTGGCTGTCGTGGAAATAGCGGATATGCGGGCGGATTTCGGCCAGAAGCGCCTCGGCCGCGGCCAAGTCTTCCGGATTCTCCGCATTCGGATCCAGTCCCATATAGTGCAGCACGATCGGCAGCACCTCGCCCGCGGTACCTAGGATGCTGACGCCGCAATCGGCGAAATTGGCGACCACCTCCGGATCGAAGATCATGTCGAAACTGTCGACCGGCGCATCCGGCATGCGCTCGGCGATCATCGCCGGGTTGTAGCCGAAGCCGGTGGTCCCCCAGGCATACATCGCCGCGAAATCTTCGCCGTTCGGGCCCTTGGGCACGACCTCCATCAGGGCCGGGTCCAGGTTGCCGAAATTCGGCAGCAGCGACAGGTCCAGCGGCTGGTAGATCCCCGCGGCCACCTGACGGTGGAACCACGGAAAGGCCGAGGGCACGACCACATCATACCCGGAACTGCCGGCCAGCAGCTTGGCTTCCAGGATGTCGTTGCTGTCGTAGACGTCATAGACCACGTCGACGCCGGTGGCGGCGGTGAAGTCGTCGATGGTCGATTCGCCGATGTAGTCGGACCAGTTGTAGAAGTTGACCCGGTCCTGGGCCACCGCCGCGCCCATCGTCGAGGTCATGGCCACCGAAACCATCGCCACACCGCCCGCCAGGGCCAGGGCAAACCGCTTGTGCATGAAGCCGTTCCCGCGTTGTCCATTGCCGGCGCGCCCGGGTGGCCGCGCCGTTTTGCGGCCGCATTGCACAAGCGGTTGTAGTCGTTGTCAATCGCGCCGCGGCGATCGGATCGCCGCCAGCGGCTGGGCCAGGGCAATGGCTATGCGGCCTGGGCGGCGATCTGCTTCTTCAGAAGGTAGTGGTACGACAGCAGCCGCCCGTTCAGGACCATCGCGTACACGCCATACGGGGTCGGCGACAGCGCCCTGACTTCCGCCGCGCTGTTCAGGACGATGTCGTCGAACGATATGCCGGCCTCCTGGGCATAGGAGCGGGCGTGCTGCACGGCGTCATCCAGATAGGGGCACTGACCGGATCGGTAGACCACCAGCCCGTCGGGCCGCGCCGAGAGCTTCCGCTCCCAATCGCCGCAGAACCGGGGCGCTGGCGCGTCATCGGCAAACCGGCGAACCAGGAGGGAGAAACCCGGCGCGGCCGTGTCCACGGCGGCATAGCCGCGCCGTTCCAGTATGCCGGCCTCGACCAGCCAGTGACCGCTGCTGGTGACGGCGGCCACGCCCGCGAAGCCTTCGGCGGTCGCATGCGCCTCCACCGCGTCCAGCAACAGCGTGCTGTATCCCTTGCCCTTGCTGCGGCCGACCACCCAAAGGCAGTGGATGACCAGGTAGGCTTCGGCGCCGTCGATGGCGCGCCAGGCATACGCCCCAGGGATGAACTCTACGAACCCGCGCTCGCCGTCGCCCAGCAGGCGCATCTGCAGGCCTTCAGCGAACCGGTCGCGTAACCACGCCAGCTTCTGCTCGTAGCCCGGCTTGCCGCGGGCGCTCATCTTGCAGAAGAAGCCGGTCTTCTCGACGTTTTCCGGTGTCACCGAGATCAGGGCGGGTCTGGCCATGGGATTTGCCGGGCAGCTAACGAACACGGGGAGGTATCCGATCCGTAAGATCGAATGCCCCCCCACGCATTGCGGCCGATCAATTGGCGCCGATCGGCGCCACCACGGTCACTCCACCACGTCTGCCCCAACCCCGGCGCCGCTGCCGCGAACCGTCTGGTCGGGATAGAAGCCGGCGGGTTTGTCCCCCACCGTCGCGCCACCGGTCAGCATGCCCTGCAGTTCCGGCCCGAAGAAGGTATAGGGAAAGCGCTTCGGCACAGCACTGGCGGCGTCCAGCCGTGCGGCCAGTTCGCCAGGGATGTCGAAGTCCAGCGCGCCCAGATTGTCCTGGAGCTGGGCGGGTTTGGTGGCGCCGACCAGCACGCTGGACACGCCGGGCCGGTTCGCCACCCAGTTGACGGCGACCTGCGCCATGGACCGCCCAAGCTCCCGGGCCACCGCTTCCAGTTCGGCGACGATGCCCCAGTTGCGTTCCGACAGCTTCTCGAAGGCCGGGTTGCCGGACCCGGCGGTGGTGACAAGGCGCCCTTCGCCTTCCGCCTGATCGCCCTGGCTGGGCTTGTACTTGCCGGACAGTAGGCCCGAGGCCAGCGGGCTCCACACGGTGATGCCCATCCCGTGGCGGGTGCCCAGGTCGACATACTCGTCCTCGATCCCGCGTTCCACGAGGCTGTATTCCAACTGCAGGGACGACACCGGCTCATACCCCCGCCACTCGGCGATGGTCTGGGCACGGGCGGCATACCAGGCCGGAACATCGGACAGGCCGACATGCCGGACCTTGCCGGACCGAACCAGGTCGTCGAACGTCCGCATCACCTCCTCGGCCGGCGTGAACCGGTCCCAGGTGTGCAGGAAGTAAAGGTCGATGTAATCGGTGCCGAGCCGTTTCAGCGAGCCTTCGACGGCGCGCAGGATGTTCTTGCGCCCGTTGCCGCCGGCATTGGGGTTTCCCGGCTGGCCGTTGTAGCTGAACTTGGTGGCGATGACCGCCTTGTCGCGCAGGCCGTGGTCGGCGACGAACCGCCCCAGCATCTCCTCCGACCTGCCGTTGGTGTAAAGATCGGCGCTGTCGAAGAAATTGCCGCCGGCTTCGACATAGGCGTCGAAGATCTGCCGGGACACGGAGTCGTCGGCGCCCCAGCCCCAATCGTCGCCGAAGGTCATGGTGCCGAGCGCCAGACGGCTGACCCGGAGACCTGTCCGGCCAAGCGTGTAGTAATCCAAGGTTCGATCCCCTGTCTTGCGTGAACTCGGCCGTAGATGGATCTCACGGCCTGCCGGCGATTGAACGATCTTCCGAAACCCTTGAAGGTTCTTGCCTCAACCGGCCAGGCCCTCCCGGTACGCTTTCGGCGTCAGGCCCGCGGTCTGCTTGAAGACCCGGCTGAAATGCGCCTGATCGGCAAAGCCGCAAGCCACGGCGATGTTGGCCAGCGGCCGGTCGAACCGGGCCAATTCCTTCTTCGCCTGTTCGACCCGGTAGCTGGTGACGAACTGCATCGGGCTCTGGCCGATGGTCTGCTTGAACAGTCGGGAAAAGTGCGACGGGCTGAGGCCGGCGTTCGTCGACATGTCCTCAAGGCTGATGCTGTGCCCGAAGTTCGCCGCCACGTAGTCCAGCACGCGGCCGTAGTGCCGGGCGGTGAAGCCGCGGCCGAAATCGACCTGATCGATGCGCTCGGTTCGCGCGAGGTCGGCTCGGCCGTACTGTTCGAATCGCTGGCCCGCGTCTTCCTGGTCAAGCTG
>JANQIU010000021.1 GCA_028281985.1 Alphaproteobacteria bacterium
ACGAGAATGCGAATCAGTCGCATTCTCGTTGTCTGTCGACTTCTTTGAGGCGTAGGGTCCGATGGTCGGTTTGGCGGCTGGCGCGGCCGACGGGGCCCGGAAGCGTCGGGTCGAAGGTCGTGGCATCGACAACGCCGGGGTCTTCGCCGGTTAGCGGATACGACAACGACGTTTTCCTTCGCGATGCCGCGGATCTTGAGTAGTTGATCGCCCATGGCTTTGCCGGTTCGCGCGTTCCGGGCCCGGCCGTTCGTTGGCGGCCAAAGTCGCGTGTTGGTCGCCGACCGCCGATCTGCAATCCGTTCAAACTACGCGCCCGGGGTTGGGGACACGCCTTGCTTTCAGAAGGACGGACTTTGACCAAGGAGCAACTCGGCATTCTGCTGCGCGTCGCATCGGGCCTGCTGTTCACCGGCATGATCGTCTGCGTGAAGGCGCTGTCCGATACGACGCCACTCGGTCAGATCGTGTTCTTCCGCAGTGCCGTCGCCTTGTTGCCGCTGGTGGTGTTCCTATGGCTGAGCAGCGAGTTTCCTGCCGGGCTTAGAACCAGCCGGCCGATGGGCCACATCCTGCGGTGCCTTCTGGGCGCGGCGGCCATGTTCACGTCGTTTGCCACGCTCCGGTTCCTGCCGGTGGCGGAGGCCACCATGCTGTCCTACCTGTCGCCGGTCATGGTCGTGGCGCTGGCCGCGCTGCTGCTCGGCGAGGCCGCGACCGTCCGGCGGCTGGCCGGCGTCGCACTGGGCGTTGCCGGTGTGGCTCTGTTCACGCTACCCGAACTCGATGGGAGCATTTCCCCCGATCGGCTGACCGGTGTCGCCCTTGGACTCCTGACGGCGCTTTTGACAGCGGGCGCGCTGATCCAGGTTCGACACCTGGCCAGGACCGAGAGCGCGGGAGCGATCGCCTTCTATTTCGCGGCGGTTTCGGCATTGGCGGGCCTGGCGACACTGCCGGCGGGGTGGATCGCACCGACCCCGCCGGACCTCGCGCTGCTGTTCGCGGCCGGGCTGTTCGGCGGTGCCGCGCACATCGCCATGACGGTTTCGTTCCGACTGGCGGAAGCGTCGGCGATGGCCCCATTCGAGTACCTTACGCTGATCTGGGCCATCCTCGCCGGGCTGGTTCTTTTCAGTGAAGTCCCCGATGCGGTCTTCCTGATCGCCGCGCCCCTGATCATCGCCGGTGCCGTGGTCGCAGCGCCGGCCGGCAGCGGCCGTTCAGCCAAGGCATAAGGCCTTGGCCACGCGCTTCGCCCGCATCCGCCGCGACACGAAACCGCCTGATGCTATGGGCCGGTATGGATCTGCTGGATCGCATCGCTCAACCCGGTATCCACCGAAATCGCGACGTCCCCGCGGCGACACCGCATGGATATCTGCCGGGCCACACCGCCGAGAGCGATGAACGGCAGCGGTTCCTCTAATAGCGGTAGCGCGGCAAGAAGTCGGTAGCGCCCTTACATGCGAATCGTTATCATTTGCATACTCGTCTGTCTGAGCATGTCCGACGCCTCCACGTCGATGGATGTGGATCCGGCTTCCAATCGTAGCGGTGCCGTCTACCGACGGGACCGCTCCAGACCGCTGCAAGAAGGAAGGGCGGCCATGAGAACGCTTGTCCTGGTGCCGCTGCTGGCCGCACTGGCGCTCATGACACCGCGGGCGGCAGCCGAGAGCATCGAACTCGATATCGGTGTGCTGCCCAGCCGGACGATGCATGAGACGGCGCTGGCGACGCCGCTGGCCGTGACCGACGACGGCATGCCGGCGGTCGTCCTGCTGCGCGTGCCGGCGGGTCGCGAGGTTCCACCGCATGCAGCCGAAAGCGGCCTGCGGTTGCTGACCGTAATCGAGGGCCAGCTCTCCTGGGGCAACGGCGATACCGTCGACCGGGCGGCGGAAACGCTCCACCGTCCCGGCTCGGTGCTGATGGTGCCGGCGGCCTCGCCCCACTGGCTGGCCGCTCGCGACGGCGATGTGCTGCTGCAGATGGTGCTGTTGAACGCGGCGTCGCCGGTGCCGGCGGCAGCGGAGCAGATGCGGTGACTGCAAAGATGCCTGCCGGTCGCGCGGCCGGCCGCAAGAAGCGGGTCGCCCCAACCACTGCCCGCCCACCCTGAGGGCACCGGCGAACACAAACAACGATCCGATGGCTTTGCCACCCGGGCCTCGAAACCGGTGGTTCCGCAGGTTTATCCGCGGCGTCCCGAGCATCCATAGGGGAGACAACGAATGCGACCAACAGTTCCGGTACTTGCCCTGGGTTGGCTGGCCATCACGATATCGGGCGCTATTGCGCAGAGCCTAGCCCCGGGCGAGTCCGGCAACCAGGTACCGCCGGCGCGCTTTCTGAGCACCGTCGACAACCAGGGACCACAGGAAGCCGAGCGGCTGACGCTGGGCATGTGGGTCAGCGCCGGCAACGTCACCACCTACACCATCGGCAATTCGTGGAACGACTGGGTGCTGTGGCTGGTCTACGACAAGCTGCGCGAACCGTCGCCTTACGTCGGCGTGGCGGAGGACTGGCTGGCCACATCGATCGAGCAGGTCAGCGACGACGCCCGGGTCTGGGACATTACACTGCGTGAGGGCGTGCGGTGGCATGACGGCACGCCCTTCACCGCCGAAGACGTCGCCTTCACCTTCGAATACTACCGCGAAGGCCCGGCCAACCGCTGGACCCACCACGCGTCCTCGGTACCGCGCATGGTCGGCATCGAGGTCCTGGACGAGTACACGGTGCGGCTGACATCGGAAAACCCGATGCCAAACTTCGACCGCATCACAGCGGCCGACCTGCCGATCATCCAGAAGGCCCAGTGGGAAGGCGTGGAGGACCCCCGGTCGTTCACCGAGATCGGTATCGGCACCGGCCCCTACCGTCTGGTCGAATACGAGGCCGACCGCTTCTACCGGTTCGAGGCCAACGAGGATTACTGGCGCGGTGCCCCGGTGGTCCAACACCTGGACCTGGTGATGATCAAGGACCCGCAGACCATGTTCACGGCGCTGCGGACCGGCGAGATCGATGGCGCCGCGCGTCCTGTACCGCCCGAACTGGTCCTGGAATGGATGGACGAACCCAGCCTGGAAATGGTGTCGTCGCCGACCCTTTGGGGGGCCTGGCTGGACATCAATGTGGGCCGGCCGCCTTTCGATGACCGGGAGATCCGCCGCGCGGTAACGCTTGCGGTCGACACCGAACCGATGCTGGACCGCATCATGCTCGGTCAGGGGCAGCCGGGCACGCATGCCTGGCCGCATGTGGACAGCTTTTGGACCAGCCCCGACCTGCACGCACCCTACGATCCCGAACAGGCAGGTGCGATCCTCGACGACAGGGGCTTCGTCGATGCCGACGGCGACGGGTTCCGCGATTGGCCCGACGGATCACCGCTGGTCTGGGACATGAAGATCGCGTCCAACCAGCCGCTTTTCCTGCGGGCGGCCGAGATGGTTGAAGAGCAACTCGCCGTCGTCGGCCTGCGCGTCGCTGTCGAGACGGTGGACCCGGCGACCCTGTCGGCCCTGTGGCGGACCCGCGAATTCGACCTGCGGATCGCCGACATCACCCCGCACGGGATTGCTGATCAGGACATGCTGATCATCCTCTATCGCGGCGACGCCAGCCGCGAGATCGTCGAGGACGTGGAGAAGGCGGAGATCGTCAACCGCTGGCTGGCAGCGGAAACCCGGGAGGAGCGGCTGGCCATCAGCTACGAGCTGCAGGAGTACCAGACGCGCTATCCCAACCGGGTCATGCTCTGGTACCCGGATTCGGCCTTCGCTTATCGGTGGGAGGCGTATGACAACTACGTCCCGTCCGCCGGCTACGGGATCTTCCACAAATATTCGTTCCTGCCGGACGAAGCCCGCGAGGGTGTGGTCGATCCGATGCTGACCAACTGATCACGTTCAACCGACGTGGTCTGGATCCGCATTCTCGCGGCCTACGCGGCGGTGCTGTTGGTGGCCCTGACCATCAACTTCGCGCTGCCGCGGATCGCCCCGGGTGACCCCTTGAGTTACCTGTTGCCGGAAGACGTGCTGGCCGAGATGACGCCGGAGGCGCAGGCACGGGTGCTGGCCGAATTCGGCCTGGACTTGCCGTGGCCGGAGCAGTTCCGGCGGTATGCGACTGGCGTGTTCCAGGGCGACCTTGGCACTTCGGTCCGCTTCGGCCAGCCGGTTTGGGATGTGGTGATCGGCCGCCTGCCCTGGACGCTGCTGCTGATGGGCTGGGCCCTGGCCATCAGTGCGGCGCTGGGCACGGTCCTGGGAATCCTGGCGGCGCGGTTTCGCGGCCAGAAGACCGATATCGTGACGACGGTGACGGTGCTGTTTCTGGGCTCAGCGCCGGTGTTCTGGGTGGCGATGCTCCTGATCACCGTGTTTTCCGCCCAGCTCGGCTGGCTGCCGTCCTTCGGCGCCGCACCGCTGACCGCGTTTCCGGGCAGTGCGGCCTATTACTGGGGCGTCGCAGAACACCTGGTGATGCCGGTCACGGCCCTGGCTATCGCCCAGACGGCCGGGGTCTGGTTGACCGCGCGGTCGGCCATGACGGTAGCCTTGGGGCGTGACTACGTCACCTTTGCCCGGGCCAAGGGGGCGCGGGAACGGCGGGTGTTCTTCGTCCACGCGTTTCGCAATGCCTGCCTGCCCATCTACACCAACGTGATGATCAGCATCGGCGGCCTGCTGGGCGGGGCGCTGGTGGTCGAAACAGTGTTCAGCTACCCGGGCATCGGCAGCCTGATCCTGGAAGGCGTCCAGGCCCGCGACTACAACCTGCTGCAGGGCGTGTTCCTGGTGGCGACGCTCAGCGTCGTCGTCGCTAATCTGATTGCCGACCTGACTTACCCGCTCCTTGATCCGCGGGCCAGGCGATGACCCAAAACATCGCCCTGCCCGCTGCCCCGGTCCCGGTTCGTGCCCGCGTCCGGCGGATGACGCCCGTACAGCAGGCTGGGATCGGACTTCTCGGTCTGATCGTCGTCATGGTCGTCCTTGGCCCGGTGGTGTCACCCTACGCGCCCGGTGAAACGGTATGCGCGCCGTTCGCCACCCCATCGCCGTCGCACCTGCTGGGCTGCAACGATGTCGGCCAGGACCTGCTGACCGGTATCCTGGCCGGCGGACGGGTGTCCCTGGCCATCGGCTTGGCCACTGCCGTGCTGACCACGGCACTGGCCACCGTCTATGCGGTCACGGCCGCCTATCGCGGCGGTTTCGTCGATTTGGCGGCGATGCGCCTTGTCGATGCGGTCATGGCGCTGCCGTTCCTGCCGCTGGTCATCGTGCTAGGGGCGTTCCTGGGCGGGTCGGTTTTCGTCCAGGTGGCGATCCTGTGCCTGGTGATGTGGGCCCAGCCGGTACGTGAGCTGCGGGCGCAGGCGCTCAATCTCCGGTCGGCCGACTACGTAGGCGCGTCGCGCGCCATGGGGGCGTCGGCCTGGCGCGTGGTAACCCGGCATATCGTGCCGGAATTGGCCCCGCTGATCGTCCCGCAATTCGTGCGCGTCGCCCACCACGCCATTCTGATCGAGAGCTCGCTGAGCTTCCTCGGCCTGGGCGACCCGGTTCGGAAAAGCTGGGGGACGATCCTGTTCCACGCCAACGCGCGCACCGCCTTCCTGACCGACGCCTGGTTGTGGTGGGTGATGCCGCCAGGCTTGTTGATCGCCTTGTCGGTGGTCGCCCTGGCACTGATCGGGCACGGCATCGGTGACCGCCGAAACGAAGGGACGGCCGCGGCAACGCCGCGCCGAGGCCTGGACCGACCGCGCCAAACCGACGCCGTTCTGGAGGCCGCGGGCGTCACCGTCGCCTATGGGGATCACCGGGCGGCGGACCAGGTGTCGCTGGCTATCAGGCAAGGTGCGACCCTAGGCATCGTCGGTGAGAGCGGATCCGGCAAATCCACCCTGGCGATGGCCGCCATGCGCCTGCTGCCGCCGGCCGGCCGCATCGATGGCGGTTCGGTCTGGCTGGGGCCGACCGATCTGCTGGGCCTGCCGCTTGTGGACCTCGCCGACTTTCGTGGGCGGCAGATAGCGTTGGTCCCACAATCCGCGATGAATGCGCTGAACCCGGTCCAGACGGTTCGAACCCAGATCGTCGAGGCCATCCGCGTGCACCGGTCGACCTCACGCCGGGCGGCGGTTGCACGGGCCGCCGACCTGCTGGACCTGGTCCAACTGCCCCGCGACCGGCTGTCGGCCTTTCCGCACGAACTGTCCGGCGGCATGCGCCAGCGGGTCGTCATCGCCATCGCCCTGGCTAATGAGCCTGAGGTGCTGATCGCCGATGAGCCGACCACCGGTCTCGACGTGCTGGTGCAGGCGGAGATCATGGCGCTGCTGCGATCGCTGTCGTCGCGTCTGGGCCTGACGGTTCTGTTCGTCACCCATGACCTGCCGCTGATCGCCAACGCGGCGGCGCGGCTGGCGATCATGCAGGCCGGCCGCGTGGTCGAGGAGGGCGCGCCGGGAGATCTGGAGCAGGCACCGAAGCACAGCCACACCTGCGCCCTGTTCGACAGCGTGCCACGGCTGCGCGCAGCCAAGCTTTGGCAGCGCGCGCCGGCGTCAGGGCCGGTACTGGTGGACATCGACGACGTCGCCGTCACCTTCAATCAGGGCCTGGCGGCGCGTCTGCGGGGTGCCTCTCCGGTTCCCGCAGTTCAGGGCGTTTCGCTTCAAGTTCGGCCCGGTGAAGTGGTCGGACTGGTCGGCGGTTCCGGGTCAGGCAAGACGACGCTGGCGCGCATCGCCCTAGGCCTGATCGCTGCCGATCGGGGCCACGTCACCGTGGCCGGCGAAGCGCCGATGCCCGGCACCGTGGCGCACATGGTGTTCCAGGACCCGTATCAGTCCATGCGGCCGGCAATGCGGGTCGGCGATGTGGTGGCCGAGCCGCTGCGGATCGCCGGTTGGGACCTCGGTCCGGTCGCTGAGGCAGTGGCGGCGGTACGCCTGCCGCACGATGTGGGTTTCCTGAGCCGTCCGGTCGGGTCGCTTTCGGGTGGCCAGCGACAGCGCGTGGCCTTTGCGCGGGCCATCGTCACCCGACCGCGGCTGATCCTGGCCGATGAGCCCACGTCGATGCTCGACCAGTCGCTGCGTGCGGGGCTGCTGGGACTGATGGAGGACCTGCGGCGCGACCACGGCGCCGCCTTCCTGTTCATCACCCATGACCTGCCGATCGCCCGGCATTTCTGCGACCGGATCGCCGTCATGCAGGATGGCCGCATCGTCGAGCACGGTCCGGCTGACGAGATCGCGTTCAACCCGCTGCACCCCTACACGAAATCGCTGATCGCCGCCGCGGAGGCCCCATGAGACGGATTGCTGTCCTGCTACTGGTACTCTGGACCGGGAGCGCCGCCGCCCACCATGAAGCGGAAGGCCGGATGCGGGTGGTCCTCGTCGAGCAGCAGGGCGGACAAACCGTCGTCTATGTGCGGCTACCCGCGCCGCTGCTGTTCGCCGCCGAATCCATGGCGCGAACCAGCCCGTTCGATCGCGTGGTGGCGCCCTTCCTGAAGTCGGAGCGGCAACAGGATGTCTGGATCTACACCCTCGACCGCCAAGCCATCGCCGCAGACCCGGAGGGTTTCGCCGCCCGCATCGGTGCGATCTTTACGATCACGTTGGACGGACGAGCGGTGACGCCGCCGATCACCGGCTTTGCCGTGCACGGCGCCGACGCACTGCCCGCATTCGCCACGCCCGACGAGGCGCGCATTTCCCTGGACGCACCGCTACACGGAACGGATCCGTTCATCGGCCTGGCCTTCGTCGATGCACGCCTGCAGATCGACGGAACCGGCAGCCTGACCATCGCATCGACGCTGAACGAGCGGGCGGTCCCGCCACAGATCTATCTAGAGAACGTCTTCATCGACTATCGCACCGATCCTGCAACGCAGATCGTCAGATTGGGGGCTCTCGACCACGCCATCGCGCTAGAAGGACCCTGATCGTCGCTTCCTGCGATTGAGAAATGCACAAAACCACCAGCGTGGGTATCCCGCGCGGGAGAGACTGAACGAACCCGCTGTCGTGGAAGGCCGTGCGTCGGCCGCGGCCCCCTTCGATGCGACGCTTGCGGGGCTGGGCCGCGGCAAAGGCTCGATGCCTAAACCGCGGCCCGCCATCGTGTTTCCGGTCGACCAGGCGCGCCGGTTCGACCGGTGATCCCCGCTTCAGGTCAGTTGGCCATCATGGCCATTTCGTCGGCCGCGAAGACCGCGTTCATCACGTGGAACACTGCGGTGTTGTCGATGAAGTGGCCGTTCCATCCGTAGGGTTCACCCCACAGCTCGGCGGCCTCCAGATCGGTGCGGGTGAACTCTGCGAACAGCTCGGCGCCCGGTCCCATCGCCCAGAGCGGCACCAGTTCGTTGGTGTGGTTGCGCGACGACCACTGATAGCCCGGAATGTTACCGACACCACGGTTCTGCACGGCCAGGTATGCGTTGAAGACATCCTCGGCAGGGTCGAAACGGGCGGCCACGAGCGCCTCTTCGCTGCGATCGGCCGCGACCGCCCCTCCCACGCCGTTGGTCCAGGTGCCCTCACCCCAAATACCACCGCATTCGTGGTCGGAGGTGACGATCAGCAGGGTCTCTTCCCAGCTTGAGTTTTCCTCAACCCACGCGATGACGGCATCCACGGCGAGGTTGAAGTCGATCTGTTCCTCGATGAACCGGGGCATGTCGTTGGAGTGCCCCATCCAATCGACCGCGCCGCCCTCGATCATCAGGAAGAAGCCGTCCTCGTCCTGGTCCAGGACGTTGAGGGCGCCGAGGCTCATGGTCGCGAGGTCCGGGACGACCGGATTGTAGGCCATCCCAGAGGGCGTGTCGGCTTCGGGCAGCCCTTCACGACTGGCCTGCAGGGTGGAGCCGGCACGGGCGATGCCGACGACGCGCTCGGGCAAGATCTCACCGTCGGCAAGGGCCTGGAAATCCGACGCGGCATCGATGAAGGTGAAGCCGTTCAGCCCCTCTTCGCTGGTTAGTGCCGCGAGCGTCTCAGAGCCACCGACGTAGCGGAAGGCTTCCTCGTCCTCCGGCTCGATCTGGTTGCCGCTGTTGTCGTAAAGCGGGTGGCCGGCGCCCATGATGACGTCGAGATCGCTCGCCACCATCTCATTGAAGATCTCGACATAGTTGTTGCGCGAGATGTTGTGCGCGATCACCGCTGCCGGGGTCGCGTGCGATACCATAACCGAGGCGACCGAACCTGCGGAGCGGTCCTGGTCCATGGCGATCTGCGCTATGGTGCGCATGGCTTCCTGGCCGGTCCAGTCCAGGTTGACCCGCCCGTTCGACGTCTTGCGGCCGGCCATCAGCGCGGTCCCGGCGGCGGCGCTGTCGGTGTACGATGTGTAGCGCTCACCCACCGGCGGGAAATCGTTGAGCATCGTGTTCTCAAACCGGGTCCAGCGCGTCATGGGATCATAGCCCTGGGCCACGGCACCGGCGGCCAGGGCAACGTCTTCGCCGTTGGGAAGCACATTGCCCGCGGCGTCGATCAGGTTGAGCGCGTGGTGGTCCAGGCCGTGGACGACCGGCGTCGTGCCGTCCGGGCGGGTGATCTGGTACGACTGTTGGCCCGCAAGGCCTTGGTAGTAGTCAGCGGCAAGCCAGCCATTGAAGCCGATCCCGTCGGAGATCATCAGGATCACGTTCCGGGCGCCACTCTCCTGAGCGAACGCGGGCGTGGCGAGAACGCCAGTCAGGGCAGTCGCGAGAAGCAGTCTCGAAGCAAGCATTGGGTCACCTTTCCAATTCGATGCACGGCCCAAATGATAATGAGAATGAATTTCAACTCAGCTTCAGAAGTGTGACAAACGCATGATACCTACGCCGAGTGTATTGATATGAGATGCTCTTTTAGTTCTGATCGATACTTCTGTTCTCGCTCTGAACAGAGTGCTGATTGTACACCACAACACAGAATTCGCATTGCGTAGGATAGCGACTATCGCGGCATGATGGCCGCCGTGATCGCGAACTCGAGCTAACGTGGCGCCGGGGCCCGAACCGCACAGCCTGGGTCTCCCTCGACGGCGACCCCCGCGCTATTCGGCGCGGGGGTCATTCCGCCTCACACGAAGTCGATGTCCATCTTGATGAAGTCCAGGAACGACGTGTCCTTGAGCCGCAGGCTGGTTTCATCGTCGAAGTCGAACACCAAGTCGCGCCCGTCCCGGTCGATGTGGCGCAACAGGTCCCATTTGCTGTCGACGCCGTCGATATCCAGGCGCAGCCGGTCCTCGTCACAGAACAGGAGCGCGGTCTCGAAGTCCTCGATCACGTCGTGGCCGCTGTCGGAACGGAAGACGAAGGTGTCCTCCCCGTCACCGCCCCACAGACGGTCGTTACCGGAACCGCCGTCGAGCAGATCGTCGCCAGACCCACCCTTCAGACGATCGTCGCCGTCACCACCCCACAGTTCGTCATCGTCCCGGTTACCGAACAGCCGGTCGTCGCCATCATTGCCGAACAGCGCGTCCTCACCCCGCTTGCCGCGAAGCGTATCGTCGCCGTCGCCGCCGCGCAGCAGGTCCGACTGGCGGGTGCCGTTTTCGGTGATGTCTGCATCGACTGGCGCATCGGAGATCTGGAAGTTGTAGGAGCTGGTGTCGCCGCTCTGGAACCCGATCACCGGGTTGCCGTCGGCGTCGACGAAGGCACCGGTGTCGAATTCGACGGCGTATCGGGCGTCGGGTTCGAAGAACGCCGATGGCGTGACCGTCACCGTGTCGCCGTCGAAGGTCACGAACCGGTCGTCATGGATATCGATTTCGCGCACATCGCTGGGATCATCGCGATTGACCAGCCGGACGGTGCCGTCACCGGCGAACACGTCTTCGGTGAACGTAAAGGTCAGGCTGGCGTCGGCATCGACCTCCCGCTCGTTGTCGGCCGGCGTGGTGGTCACCAGGAACGGGTCGGCATCGCCGGAGAAATCGACCAGCGTTGGCTGGTAGACGGTGCCATCGGACCGGAATCCCAGCCGGCCATCCGGATTCGACCCGAAGGTGTAGGTTTCGCCCGTGTCGGCGACGGCGATGATCGAGTTCGGTCCGGTGGCGATCTCCACCACGTTGACGTCATCCAGCTCGGCAATCAGCGTCGGGAAGAACGACCCGTCGCTTTCGCTGGCCGGATCGCCGTCCAACCCGCCCGTCGGGCCTTCGTCGTTCGGTCCCCAGGCATAGACGTCGCCATCCTCGGTCAGCGCAACCACCCAGCGGGCGCCGGCCTTAACGTCGACGATGGTGTCGGGCAGCCCCTGGATCTGCGTCGGCACCAGGATGCCGGCATCTTCTGGGGTGAAGGTGCCGTCCCCGTTGTCGGTGCCGATACCGATCTGCCCGAAGCTGTTCTCGCCCCAGCCATAGAGCTTGCCGTCGGCGGTGACGGCGAATGAAGACCGGGTATCGGCGGTGACGGAAACGACATTCTCCGGCAGGCCTTCCACCCGCACCGGCGACAGCACTTCGCGGACCGGCTCGCCGGTATCGTCGAGCCCCTCCGGCGACCCGATCTGCCCGGCGGTGTTGGAGCCGAAGGCGTAGACATCGCCATCTGCGGTCAGCACCACCGTGTGGGACGTCCCCGACGATATGTCGACGACCGTTTCGTCGGCCAGGGCGGTGACCACCGTCGGCACGTCGCGGTTTGTCTCGTCGCCCAGGCCCAGCTGACCATTCGAGTTCTGCCCCCAGGCGTACAGCGTGCCGGCATCGTCGATGGCGTAGGAGGCGCCGTTACCGTTCTCGATCTGGACGATCGTGGCGTCATCCAGCGCGTCGATCTTCTTCGGGATGAGCTGGTTTTCGCTGTCGCCGTGGCCCAGCCGGCCGAAATTGCCAAAACCCCAGGAGTAAACGTCGCCATCCTCGGTCAGGAACGACCCGTGGATCAGGCCGGCCGAGACCGAGGCGATCTGCCCGTCGAAATCTTCCGGCATGGTCACGGGCAGCGGCGTCTTGATGTCGTAGCCGGTGACACCATTGCCCAGCTGGCCAAGCACGTTCTCGCCGGTGGCGTAGAGCGTGTTGGTGTCGGCGTCGAGGAACAGTGAGAAGTGATTGCCGCCGCCGACCGTCGTCGCCGTCAGGGGAACAGTTTCCTCGTATGTCGCCAGGGTTCGCGGCCGCGCGTCGACATCGTCCGGCGGCGACGACAGGATCTGCGTCTCACCCGCATCCAGGTAGTCGCCGTCGCCATTGCGGTCGCTCAGGCTCACGACGTTTTCGTCCGACGTCAGGAAAACATTGCCGTCTTCGTCGGCCTCCACGTGGAAGCCGACGAACATGTCGAAGCCGTCTGGAAGTGCCGAGGCGTTCCAGACCTCGGCCGCCTCATCCGCACGATCGATTGCCTGCGAACCGTCCAGGTCGGTCAGCCGGTAAAGGACCGATTGGGCATCCGGGTCGGAGCTGTCCGGGAACCACGTCAGGGTCAGCAGGCTGTCGCCTTGTACGGCACTTGTCAGGTCGACCGGCGCACCGAAGTTCATCGCATCGGTGATGAACGGCGTGACCTTGTCGGGGGTGATGACCCCGTCGCCGTTTGCATCCTCCACCCGGTGGATGATGTCCACGATATCGCCGCCGGTCAGGTCGTTGACGTAGGCAACGTCGCCGTCGAACACGATATCGAACGGAACCGCTGCCGATCCGATCGCCGTGCCGGTCGCAAGCTGGATGGTCTGCATGTCCAGCCAGACCGTCGCTTCTCCTGTGTCGTTGGCATCGCCGTCGCCGTTCAGATCCACAGTGCGGTAGACGGCATCGGCCGGGGCGGAGCCCGTGCCCGCATTGGTGATGTAGATGGCCCCGTCCGAGCCCTGGGCGATCCCGTTCGGCGTTACCAGCGGCAACCCATCGGCGTTGTTGGCGTCGAACCACACGGCCGCCTCGCCCGCGTCGTTGGCATCGCCGTCGCGGTTCAGGTCCTGCAGCTTGAACACGGCGTCGGCATTGCCGTCGCCCACATAGACTGACTTGTCCGCCGCCTGGACGACCGAGAAGATGTTCGAGCTGGGGTTTGCCAATCCCGAGGCATTGGTCTCGTCGAAAAACACTGATCGCTCGCCCGCGTCCAGCGCATCGCCGTCGCCGTTGTTGTCGGTCAGCAGGAGCAGGGCATCGGCGCGCTGGTCGCCAACCAGGATCCCGGTCTTCACGTTCGTCATGGTTCCAGTCCATTGCGGGAGATCGGAGCGTCTGCCCCAAATCGGTTCGATCGCTTGCGCATTGCCCTTCGTGGCGTTGGCGCGTCGACCGCGCATGTCCACCAAGGCCTTGAGAACCGACCGTATTGCGAATGCGAATCATTATCAATTAGAATTGGCGACGTTCGGCACATCTGAGGCATTGCGCCTATGCGGGAATGGGAAAGCTAGGACGCCGCCGCTGACGAAGCGTTGGGGGCGGTCGACAGCCGCCAACCCGCCGCTCGCGACCGCTCCTGCCAAAAAGCGGCGTAGCGGCCCTTGGCGGCCAGCAAAGCCGCGTGCGTGCCCTGTTCGACAATCCGGCCCTGGTCCAGGACCAGGATCTGGTCGGCGGATAACACGGTCTGCAGGCGGTGGGCGATCACCAGCACCGTCCGATCAGTCGCCAGGATACCCAGGCCGTCCTGCACCACCCGTTCGTTTTCCGGATCGAGGGCGGCGGTCGCCTCGTCGAGCAGCACAATCGGCGCATCTTTCAGGATCGCCCGGGCGATCGATACCCGCTGACGCTCGCCGCCGGACAGGGCGGCACCTCCCTCGCCCACGCGCGTGTCGAAGCCGTCCGGCAACCGATCGACGATCTCGTCGACCCGGGCCACGCGTGCCGCCTCCCGCAACTCTTCATCGGTGGCATCCGGGCGGCCCATGCGGATGTTGTCGGCGATCGTCCCGTCGAACAGGTAGACATCCTGGAAGACCAGCGATAGCTGCGCCATCAGGTCTTCGGTCGACAGGTTGCGCACATCGACTCCGCCGACCCGCACCGACCCCGAGTGCACATCCCAGAACCGCGCGACAAGCCGGGCAATCGTGGTCTTGCCCGATCCGGATGGGCCGACAACGGCCGTCATCGTCCGGGCCGGCAGCGTGAAGCTGACCGTTTCCAGCACCGGCCGGTCGTCATAGGCGAAGCCGACATTGTCAAAAGCGATATCCGGTCCGCCGACCGGCTCCGGTACCGCCGGTTCGGGCAACGGCGGGGTCGCCAGCAGCGCGTCCGTCCGCGCCAGGCTGTTGCGGCTGATCCGGAGCGCGCCGCCCCGATCGGCGGCCCTGACCCGCGGGTCGGCATAGCGGGCAGCGAGC
>JANQIU010000044.1 GCA_028281985.1 Alphaproteobacteria bacterium
CCCAAAACTGTCCTGCGCATGGCGCTCTCCTCCTTGTTGGTCTGGTTGGGTGGGCCCTAGCGGGCCCGGATACCCGACGCCGCGGTTCCGGCACCGGGGGTTCTGCGCCGCCGCCGGGCCATCCGGCGCAGCGGGGTCTTGTTGTCGGCCGGCATGGTGACCCGGGGGGCCGAAGCCAGCGCGAAGGCGTCGTAGATCGGCAGGATGGCCGCGCCCAGGGCCGGGACCCGGGCGCCGGACTGCCCCACCAGGAACCGCGGGCCGGTGGCATCGCCGCGCAGGAACCGGCTGCGCGCATGCGCTTCCGTCCGCTGGGCCACAACCTGAAGCACGGGTTCCGGCGGGCGCCCGCCGAAGATGATGGCCTGCGTATCCAGCAGGTTGGCCGCGCTGACCACGGCCTGGGCCAGCCAGCCGGCTGCGCCGTCCAGCCAGGCCATCACCCGCGGTTCGCCTTCGACCACGGCGGCAGCCAGCCGGTCCATGTCGCCCCATTCATCACCCAGATCGCGCTTCAGGGCGAACAGCGACGCCCGGGTTTCCAGGCAGCCATGCGCCCCGCAGCCGCAGGGCAGGCCCTCAGGCTCGACGATCACATGGCCCAGTTCGCCGGCATTGCGGGCGGCACCGCGGTGCAGGCGGCCATCGGTGAACACGCCGCCGCCCAGCCCGTGTCCGAACGAGACATAGAGGAAATCGCGGTAGGTCCGGCCGATGCCGTACCAATGCTCGGCACTGGCCGCGGCTGTGGCGTTGTTGTCGAAATAGACGGGATAGCCGACGGCGTTGGACAGTTGCCGTCGCAGCGGCACATCCTCCCAGCCGCTGGTCAGCGGCGGCCGGCGGACAACGCCGTAGGCGGTGTCGATGGGACCGAACGTCACCAGGCCGACGCCCAGCAAGCGCGACAGCGGCACGCCGGTTTCCTCGATCAGGGCATGGAACAGGCCGGTCAGCGCCGACAGCGCGGTTTCCGGCGACGGCGACGGCATCGGCCGCTCCTGCGCCGCCAGCACCTGGCCGGACAGGTCCACGACCACGCCGGTGCAGCCGTCGTGGTCCAGGTGCAGGCCGATGGTGCAGGCCCCGTCGGATTTGATGGACAATTCGATGGCCGGCTGGCCGGCGCGCCCGCTGGCCCGCCCGATCTCCTGCACGAAGCCGTCGGCGATCAGGTCGCCGACGATGTTGGAAACCGCCGGCGCCGTCAGCCCGGTCAGCCGCGCGATGTCGGCCCGGGCGATCCGCTCGTTCATGCGAATGGCCTGAAGCACCAGCCGGCGATTGAAATCGCGGGTGTTGCGCGCCGGCATGATGCCCAGCATCGCGGTCGATCCTCCAACGTCTGCTTCTTTTTGCAGCAGATCCCGATAATTAAGATAATTTGCTTAATCAATGTCAAGGCCCGCGGACCGACTATCACCCTACCATCGTGCGAGGGTGGTCCAAAGAGCACTTGCCGCGGCTCGACCGCAAAACCGATAGTCCAGCGATGACCCAGCCTGCCTTCAGCGACGATCAGGTGGCAGCCGTCTTCGCCGGCTACCAGGAACCGGTACGCACCCGTCTTCTCGACCTGCGCACCCTGATCTTCGCGACGGCGGCGGAGACCGACGGCGTCGGTCATCTGGTCGAGACGCTGAAATGGGGCGAGCCGGCCTATCTGACCGAACGGCCGCGGACCGGCAGCACCATCCGCATCAACGCGGTCAAGGGCACCGATACCGGCTACGCCCTGTTCGTGCATTGCCAGACGACCCTGGTGGCGACCTATCGCGAGCTCTATCCGGACACGTTCACCTTCGACGGCAACCGGGCGCTGCTGTTCTCCACGCAGGCGCCGGTCCCGGAGGACCCGCTGCGGCACTGCATCGCCCTGGCGTTGACCTACCACCGTCGACGGTAACCGGTCGACCCTCCGCTAATCCGGGAACCGGAAGCCTTTGGGGTAGCTGTGCTGTCCGTCGAAATCGGCCTTGCCGATGTCAACGCCGGCCTGCCGCAGCGTCGCGTACGCCATTGTCAGGTGAAAGAAGAAGTTGGGCACCGCATAAAGCGTGACGTAGTCGTCCACCGACTGCCGAAGCTCGGCCATCCCCGCGGTGTGCGAAACCACCCGGCCGACGGCCGCCCCGAACCCTTCCGGGGTCAGGCCGTCCAGGATGTCGCGCAGATCCTGGCAGCGGCGGATGAGCCCGTCGGCATCGGCCCGCTCGGTAGACAGGGCCGGGATCTCCCGTCCCAGCAGCGGGAACACCGTGCGCAAGACGAACCCCTGGGCAGTGTGCAGGTGCTCTCCGGCGGTGAAGCCGGCCTCCGCCAGGCGCCGCTCCAGCAAACCGGTCGGGTCCCCGGGCAAGGCCGACAGCAGGCGGTCGATCTGCGTCACATAATGGCGAAAGACCGGAACCGTCGCCGTGAACAGTCCTGCGGCATCCATGGGCGTCCCCTATCCCGCGGCCAGCATGGCGTCGATGTCGGCCCGCTTGCCCAGCCCCTCCATCGGCCCCTGCCGGGTCACCGCCAGGGCACCCGCGGCGCAGGCCTGGGCCAAGGCGGCTTCCGGCGGCAGTTCCTTCAGCAGGCCGACCAGCAGGCCGGCGGAGAACGCATCGCCGGCGCCGGTCGGGTCGACTTCTTCGACCGGGAACGCGGCCCGCGCGACCTTGGTATCGGGGCCGTAAAGCGTTGCCCCGTCCGCCCCGCGCTTGCACGCCACCCAGCTTGCGCCGCGCGACAACAGTTCACGCGCCGCCGCATCCGGCCCCTGGCCCGGGAACAGCACCTCCAGATCCTCGACGCTGGGGATGACCACATCCGCCTGGGCGATGATGGCGTCGAAGATCGGCCGGTAAGGGCCGGCCAGCAGTTCGGGACGGACATTGGGGTCGAAGCTGACCCGAAGGCCGGCCGACTTCGCCCCCTTGACGGCAGCTTCGATCGCGGTGGCCATGGTCGGGGCGAACAGGCTGGAGCCGCTGACATGCAGGGCGTCGCAACCGGCGATCGCCGCCGGCACCACATGTTCGGCCGTCAACCGGGCGGCGGCCGAACTGGCGGCGGTG
>JANQIU010000051.1 GCA_028281985.1 Alphaproteobacteria bacterium
GGCCGACTGTCGCGCATCGATGCGATGCAGCAGCAGGAGATGGCGTTGGAACAGGAAAGGCGGCGGCAGCGCGAATTGCGCCGTGTGGAGGCGGCGCTCCAGCGTATCGATGAAGGCACCTACGGCGAATGCGTTCGGTGCGGCGAGCTGATCGACCCCCGCAGGCTCGAGGCCGATCCGGCGACACCCATCTGCCACGCCTGCGCCGCGTCCGCGTAAAGGGCCGGGGCGGCCCCGTCGAACCCGACCCGTCAGCCGACCCGCGGCGGCCTGCTCAAGGCAGGCCGCGCGCCTGCCGCTGCGTCACGAAATCCTGCCAAGCGTCTTCGAACTGCCCATTGGCCCAAAGCACCGATTGCGGTTCCACGCCGTAATCGGTGAAGGTCAGCGTGGCATCCGTCCCGCGGCGGAGATTGTCGATCAAGGTTTCGGCGTCGGTCCCCCGCAAACGACACGTGCCAAGCAGACAGGTCTGGGTCGGGGCGGACCATGATCCGTCCACCGCATCCAGCCCGCCGCCGATCAGGCTGGAGATGGCTTCCAGGCCGATGTCGAAGCGGATTTCGGTAGGCGAAACACGGATGAAGGTCACGGAGGCCCGGAAATCCGGACGCGGGCTATAGACGTCCTGGCGACGCAGGTCGCATTGGGCCGTGTCCTGGCTGCCCCAGTTGCCGCAGAAGACCTGCCAGCCCCCGTATCCAGCGAAATGCGTCAGCACGAAGTCTTCGGCCGTCCGGCCCTCCGGCTGGGCCAGGACCGGGCCTGTCAGCGATGCGGCGACCGCGGCGGCGGTGAGTATCCGTCGAAGGGGCATGGCGTATCCTGTCGTGCGACGCGATGATGCGGGTGGTGCCGGTTTGCCGGAACCGCGGCAACGCACACCCTTTCACATGGCCTTGATGGCCACGACCAGGAACGGACCACCTCGACAGCCCATGAAACCGACCCCGCCGAACGAACCGTCGCCACGCCAGGCGGAGATGGCCCGACGTGCCCTGCAGCGGCGGCGTCGGTCCCAGTTGCTCAATCACCTGATCGCCTATTTCGGCGTGATGGTGATCGTGGTGCCGATCAATGCCTACACCACACCGGAAGAGCCTTGGTTCCTGATCCCGGTGGTGGTGTGGGGCGCACCGCTGGCGCTGCACGTGGCTTGGGTGATGGAGCTCTTCGGCAAGCGGCGCGGCTGACGCCCAGAGTAGCCTGCAGCCCTTCGGATACGTTGAAGGTTCGCCAAACTTCATCGCGAATCGCGATATGTGTTGCTCGATCGGCACCATTGGTGCACCAATCGACTTGGCCTCGGCCTTGTTGCAGTGCACAATACAACTGCCATGGGATCGGGTTCAGGCCTAATGGCCCGGGGGAAGGCCATGTTCAAAAAGATACTGATCGCCAACCGAGGTGAGATCGCTTGCCGCGTCATCCGAACGGCCCGCCAAATGGGGATTGGCACCGTGGCCGTCTATTCGGAAGCGGACCGCGATGCGCTCCATACCCGGATGGCCGACGAATCGCTGCTGATCGGGCCGGCACCCAGCGCCGAGTCCTATCTGGTCATCGACCGGCTGGTCGATGCGTGCAAGCGGACCGGCGCCGAAGCGGTGCATCCCGGCTACGGGTTCGTGTCGGAGAATCCGGACTTCTGCCGTGCGCTGGATGCGGCCGGCATCGCCTTCATTGGGCCGGGTCCCGATGCCATGGCCGCCATGGGCGACAAGATCGCCAGCAAACGGCTGGCCAAGGAAGCCAAGGTCAGCACCGTGCCCGGTTCGCCCGACGCCATCAGCGACGTGGACGAGGCGGTGGCCGTCGCCACCGATATCGGGTTCCCGGTCATGCTCAAGGCATCGGCCGGCGGCGGCGGCAAGGGCATGCGCGTGGCCCGCTCGGCCGACGAAGTGCGTGACGGGCTGAAGGCGACCCAGGCCGAAGCCAAGTCCAGCTTCGGCGACGACCGGGTGTTCATCGAGAAGTTCATCGAGCAGCCGCGCCATATCGAAATCCAGATCCTGGCCGATACGTTCGGCAACACGCTGTATCTGTTCGAACGGGAATGCTCGATCCAGCGGCGCCACCAGAAAGTCATCGAAGAAGCGCCGTCGCCGTTCCTGGATGCCCGCACCCGGGCCGCGATGGGCGCCCAGGCGGTGGGCCTGGCGAAGGCCGTGAAGTACCGGTCGGCGGGGACGGTCGAATTCATCGTCGACCGGAACCGAAACTTTTATTTCCTGGAGATGAATACGCGGTTGCAGGTGGAACATCCGGTGACGGAACTGATCACCGGGCTGGATCTTGTGGAATGGATGATCCGCATTGCCGCCGGCGAGGAACTGCCGTTCACCCAGGACGAGCTGCGGATCCAGGGCTGGGCCATGGAGTCGCGGATCTACGCTGAAGATCCGGTGCGCGGTTTCCTGCCTTCGATCGGTCGCCTGACGCGGTTCCGGGCCCCGGAGGACGACCGGAACACCCGGGTCGATACCGGCGTGTTCGAAGGCGGCGACATCAGCATGTACTACGACCCGATGGTCGCCAAGCTGATCACCCGCGGCCTGGACCGGGCGGATGCCATCCGCAACATGGGGTTCGGGCTCGACTCGTTCTATCTGCGTGGCATCCGCCACAATGTCGGTTTCCTGTCGGCGGTGATGAACCATCCCCGGTTCCGTGCAGGCGATCTGTCCACCAACTTCATCGCCGAAGAGTTCGCCGACGGGTTCCAGGGCGCCCAGTTGGACGACACCGCCCTGGGACGGGTCGTTGCCGTGGCCGCCGCCCTGCACCGGCTGACCGCCGAACGCAATCGCAAGATCTCCGGGCAGACTTCGGGTCACGTGGCGCCATTGTCCGACGATTGGGTGGTCCGGATCGACCGCCGCAATTGGGCCGTCAGCCTGACGCCCATCGAAGGCGGGTTCGACGTGATCGTCGAGGGCCGACCGCATCCGGTGATCCCGCATCGCGACCGTGACCATTTCTGGCAGGTCGGCCAGCCGCTGTTCGACGGTATCGTCGATGGGCATCGTATGGTGGTCCAGATCGACAGCACCGGGATCGGGTACCGCCTGCAGCATGCCGGTGCCGAACTCGATGTCCTGATCCTGACGCCGCGGGCGGCCGAACTGGCCGATCACATGCCGATCAAGGTGCCGCCGGACCTTTCCCGTTTCCTCTTGTCGCCGATGCCTGGACTGCTGGTGTCGCTGTCGGTCAGCCCGGGGCAAACCGTCGTGCCCGGCCAGGAACTGGCGGTCGTCGAGGCGATGAAGATGCTCAATGTGCTGCGGGCGGAGGACGACGGAGTCGTGGCGGCCCTTCACGCGGCGCCGGGCGAGAGCCTGGCCGTCGACCAGAAAATCCTTGAGTTCGAACAGTAGCTTGCCTGGGCGGCCTATTGGCCATTGCCGAACAGGGTTGGGGGTGGTAGCCGGCGGGCAGCCTGGGCGATCAATCCGCGCCGCCCGCGCGCGGGGCTGACACCGGGAAGGTAACGTCGCGCGCGCGTTCGTGCGTCGCGGATTTCTCCCGAAGTCGCCAAGGATACGTCCTCCCCCGATGTTCCGACGCCTTTACGACTGGACGATGAAGCAGGCCGGCCGGCGCAATGCCGAACCGGTTCTGGCGACCGTTTCGTTTGCGGAAAGCTCGGTCTTCCCGATACCGCCGGACGTGCTGCTCATCCCCATGGTGGTCGCGGCGCCACAACGCGCCTGGCGGATCGCGGCCATTTGCACCATCGCTTCCGTGGCCGGCGCCCTTCTGGGCTATGCCATCGGCATGTTCCTGTTCGAGGCGGTAGGGCGGCCGATCTTCGACGCCTATGGCCTGTCGGAGGATTTCGAGGCTTTCCAGGCCGCTTTCACGGAATGGGGCTGGTGGATCGTCGCCGGCGCCGGGTTCACGCCGTTCCCCTTCAAGGTCATTACCATCGCCAGCGGGGCGGTGGGCCTGGACCTGGTCGTCTTCACCCTGGCCAGCCTGCTGTCCCGGGGGGGCCGGTTCTTTCTGGTGGCGGCGATCCTCTGGCAATTCGGGCCGCCGGTCCGTGCTCTGGTCGAGCGGCACTTCGCCGCCGCAACCATTGCCTTCTTTGTACTGTTGATCGGCGGCTTCGTCGCCATCAGGTATCTGGTGTGATCGGGGGGATCGCGCTGAGATTCGTCGGCGGATGACATGGACGTTCTAAGAATCCTAGCCGCACCGTGTTTGCTTGGATGCTGGTAAGCCTGGAGCCCGTCCGATGACCAGTCGTGCCCTTCCCGCACATCGTCCTGTTCTGGAGCGGGTGGTGCCTTTCTGGCCCTGGCTGGTGGTGCTGTGCAGCGCCATCGCCCTGGGCGCCGCCCTGGTGTCGCAATATGCGTTTGGGTTGGAGCCCTGTGCGCTGTGTGTCTACCAGCGCTGGCCGTACGGGATTGCCATCGTTCTCGCGCTGGCCGCTGCGACGCGGCCGCCTGCCGGTCCTGCGCGGGCCGGCCTGCTGGTCGTCGGCGGGCTGGTCCTCTGGGTGGGCACGCTGGTCGCTGCCTATCACGTCGGCGTCGAACAGGGCTGGTGGTTGGATACGCTGGCCTGTGGCGGCATCGCGATCCCGGAGGGCGACCCACAGGCGGTGCTGGACCAACTCTTGTCGCGTGACGCCGTGTCCTGCGACGTGGTCACCTTCTCGGTGTTCGGCGTGTCGATGGCCGGCTACAACGCGATGGCATCGCTCGTGCTTGGCGCGGCGACGCTCTGGGCGGCCCGGGCAGGGCGCCGTGACGCAACAGGATCGCGTATCGATGGTGAATGACGACAGGACGGGACGTTCAGCGGTGAAGGTCGAACATTCGTTGCCGGGCGAACCGGCCGGGCGTGACCTGATCGACCGGATGCTGCGGGTCGACCATGCCGGCGAGTACGGCGCCCAGCGGATCTATCAGGGGCAGATTGCCGTTCTGGGGCGGGGCCGTTTTGGACCGGTCCTGCAGCATATGGCCGAGCAGGAGCAGAAGCATCTGGAGACGTTCGAGCGCCTGATCGCCGAGCGGCGCACCCGCCCCAGCGCCTTGCAGCCGGTCTGGCACGTCGCCGGGTTCGCGCTGGGCGCCGGGACCGCCCTGATGGGCGAGAAGGCGGCCATGGCCTGTACCGTGGCGGTCGAGGAGGTGATCGACGAGCATTACGCCCAGCAGCGCGACTCCCTGGGCGATGACGAGCCGGAATTGCGCGATACCCTGGAACAGTTCCGGTTGGAAGAGCTGGAGCACCGCGATATCGGCCTGGACCACGGGGCCACGGACACGGTCGGCTATCGGGTGTTGACCGGAGCGATCAAGGCCGGCTCCCGGCTGGCGATCTGGCTGGCCGAACGCGTCTGATTACCCCGCGCCCTGCGACCCAGACAGCCATTTGGCCGTTGACCCCGCGGCGGGCGGGCCTGACGGCGGGCGGTTACCAGGGATCGAGTTCGGTGTCCCAATAAAGAAAATCCCGCCAACTTTCGTGGAGGAAGTTTGGCGGGAAGCTGCGACCGTTCTCCTGAAGCTGGTAGGTCGTTGGCTGTAACGGCCTGACCAGCGGGATCATGGAGGCGGCGTGCGGCGTTCGATCACCCTTCACCAGGTTACACTTGGCGCAGGCGGCCACGACATTGTCCCACGTCGTCTTACCCCCCTTGGAGCGGGGCATGACGTGATCGAAGGTCAGCTCCTGGGTCGGGAACCGGTCGCCGCAATACTGGCAGGTGAACCGGTCGCGCAGGAAAACGTTGAAGCGCGTGAAGGCCGGTCGTCGCGACGATGCCACGTAGTCCTTCAAGGAGATGACGCTTGGCAAACGCATCTCGAAGCTTGGACTGCGAACGGCGTGTTCGTAGTTCGCGACGATATTGACCCGGTCCAGGAACACTGCCTTCACGGCTTCCTGCCAGGACCAGAGCGACAAAGGAAAGTAGGACAACGGCCGAAAATCGGCGTTCAAGACCAGAGCTGGACTACTGTCGAGCGGCGGAACCACGTCCTGACTCTCCGACTTCTGCCGGACCCTGATGGGCGATTGGCTCAACCCTGTGGCCAATGCCGTCGCGCTGTTAAGGGGACGCTATGCCCCTGTCACACGACTGCTGATACATCCCAGTATTCTCGATCGCAACATCTAGTGTCGCCGCGACATAAAATGTCACTGTAGCTTAACAGATCCTGTTCCGGCGCCGGTACCCGGGATCGCCCGACATCAGGCGTCGCGAAACCGGTCCGCAAGGAAGCTGGCGCCAAGACCCAATCCTTCCATGTCGATGCTGTGGCCGAGCTCTGGGCGCATGGCGCTTTGCACCGGCACGCCCAGCTGGTCGAGCGCGGATTTGGCCGCGGTCATGGCCTGGACCGGCACAACCTCGTCGGCCTCCCCATGGACCAGCAGCACCGGCGGGCGGGCGACGATGTCGGACGCCAGGCCGGATTCGAACAACGCGCCGGAATAACCGACCACGCAGTTCACCGGCGGCGTCCGGCGTAGCGCCACATGCAACGCCATCATGGTTCCCTGGCTGAAGCCGACCAGCGCCAACCGGGACGGCGGCAATTGCCGGTCTTCCAGAAGCCGGTCCAGAAAGGCGTTCAGTGGTGGTGCCGCTGCCTGCAGACCCTTCACCAGGCTTTCCGGTTTCAGGTCAAGAAGGCTGAACCACTGGTATCCGAAGGGCGCCATGTCGCACGGGAACGGCGCATGCGGGGCAACGAACTCGGCCTCCGGCAATGCCTGGTTCCAATAAGGAGCCAGCCCGATCAAGTCGTTGCCGTCGGCTCCGACACCATGCAGCAGAACCACCAATTGCTTTGGTCGATCGCCGGAGGCGGGGGAGCGCGTTGGCCCCGACAATTCGAGGTCAAGCGTCATACTGGTTTTGTGCAGTGCAGCACGACCCTTGTCAACCATGCCGGCCGCGCGTATCGGTCGAACCGATGCTGGTCACCCGATTTGCCCCCAGCCCCACCGGTTGGCTGCACCTTGGCCACGCCTATTCGGCGCTGACCGGGTGGCACGCCGCCCGCGCAGCCGGCGGTGTTTTCAGGCTGCGCATCGAAGACATCGACGCCGGCCGCTGCCGACCCGAATTCGACCAGGCCATCCTGGAGGACCTGACGTGGCTGGGGATCGATTGGGACGACCCGGTCCGGCGCCAGTCGCAGCATATGGACGCTTATGCGTCGGCACTGGACCGGCTGCGGCGGGCCGGTGTCCTGTATCCCTGCTTCTGCACCCGCCGCGAAATTCGGGACGAGGTGGCACGCATCCACAATGCCCCGCACGGGCCGGATGGCCCCATCTATCCGGGAACCTGCCGGGGCCTGAGCGCCGCCGAACGGCTTCGCCGGATGGAGAAGGGGATCGCCTACGCGCTCCGGCTCGACGTCGACGCGGCCGTTCGCGCGACTGGGCCGCTGTACTGGCGGGATCGGCTGGCCGGAAGGCAGCGGGCCGATCCGGGGCTGTTCGGCGATGTCGTACTCGCCCGCAAGGACACGCCGGCCAGCTACCACCTCTGCGTCGCCGTGGACGATGCCTTGCAGGGGGTCACCGTGGTCGTGCGGGGGCAGGATCTGGCGCTGGCCACCCACATCCATCGGCAGTTGCAGGCGCTCCTGGATCTTCCGGTGCCCGATTACCTGCACCATGGGCTTCTGGTCGACCGG
>JANQIU010000112.1 GCA_028281985.1 Alphaproteobacteria bacterium
GATTGCCTCCTGGTCATAAGTCACAATTCATGTGATTTGTTACTCTACACATGTCAAGGTGCTGGCCTGTGGATTTGCAGCGACCGGGGGTCAGAAGGCGGGTTTCGCCTCGCCGTCAGGCTGTGACCGGCAGGGGTCGGATGATGGCCTTAAAGCCCCGCAAAACTGCGGCGAATGCATCGACACCCCGGGCGCTGAACCGGTACAATTGGCGGTGTCGGCAGTCGCCAAAGTGCTGGCGGCACCCGTCTTTGACCGACCCGGGCTGGAGTCGACGCGTCCTGCGCGGGATCGACCGGGATGGTCCCGAATCCGAACAGAGAAAGGCGACCATGATGGCGCAGCCCATCTCGGTATCCACCGCGGCGTTCGACGGCTATCCCTGGGGCCAGATCATGGACGAGCTGGCGGCGCTGGGCGTCCCGCTGGTCGAGGTCGCCTTCATCCGCGGCTATATCGGCAGTTTCGGGGAAGACGATTTGAGCGCCGGCACGGCTGCCGGGATCGTCGAGGCGATGCGTGGGGCCGGCGTGACCTGCCGCGCCCTGTCGGGGCATATCGATCTGGGCGAAGCGGGCGCCAAGGAGGCGATCCTGCGTCGGCTGGACTTCGCCGCGGCGCTGGGTGCCCGCTATGTGGTGACCAACGCCACTACGCGGCGGACGGAAACGGCGTTCTGGGAAACGATTGAAGCCGCCGCTGCCGCCGCGGCCGAGCGCGATCTGGTGATCGCGCTGGAGAACCCCAGTGCCGGCAGCGACAGCATCCTGGAGACCGGCCGGGATGGCGCGTCGATCGTCAGCCGCCTGGACACGCCGACCGTCCGGCTGAACTTCGATTGCGGCAACACCATCATCTATTTCGGCGAGGCAGTGGATCCCCGGGCCGATATCGAGGCGGCGCTGCCGTATCTGGGCCATCTGCACGTCAAGGACGTGCGGTCGGGCCACGATGATTGGGTGTTCACCGCCATCGGCGACGGCGCCGCCGGTTATGACCAGATCCTGCCGAAACTGGCGGCCTCCAACCCCGACGTGCCGATCAGCCTGGAGATCCCGCTGCGGCTGAAATGGCCGGGCAAGCGCGAGCCCCGCCGCGGCGAGGTTGCCGAACCGATCGAGACGATCCGCACGACGCTGCAGCGCTCGTTGGACTTCCTCGATCGGCAAGGCTTTCCGACGGCGGGGACGGCGGCCTAAACCAGCTCGGCCAGGTAGCCCATCGTCATCGCGGGGTCGCGGCGGCGCAGCAGGTCGTCCATCCGGTCCTTGTCGATGCGCGCGGCGATGTCGTCGAACTTACGGCTCATGGTCACCGCCATCTCGAACACCGCCACCGGGTCATGCTCCTTGGGCACGATGTCGAAGGCGTACCAGTCGTCGTAGCCGATCTTGCGCAGCGTGTAGAACAGCTCGACAAACGGCCAGAAATGGATGCTGCCGGGGATCAGGTCCCAGTCGGCCCGGCCGTCATTGTCGTTCAGGTGGACATAGAACAGCCGGTTGGTGCGCGCCAGCATGGCCGCTTCCATGGCGATGTTCTCGTTGGCGAACAGCGCGTGGCCGCTGTCCAGGGTCACCCCCAGATTGTCGCGGTCCACATACTGGCAGAACGCTGCCGTTTGCCCTGCCGTGCCCAGCTGGCAGCGCATCCGCGGCTCGCTGATCTTGTACTCGATGCACAGCTTGATGTCGGGGTTGTGGTCGGCCGCCGCGGCATAGCTTTCCGCCGCCGCGTCGAAGGCGTCGAGATAGTCCATCTCGAAATGGTAGTCGTAGCCGTCGTTCAACGGGCAGTTGGTGATCCGGTCGATGCCCAGCTCGCCGGCGATGTCCATGGCCCGGCGCATCTCGTCGACGACCTCGCGGCGGATCGTCGGGTCGGTCGCGGTCCAGGAACCACGCAGCCATTTCTCGTTGCGCACCGATGCGAAGTTGATCGCGGACACGCCCAGTCCGTTGTCGGCCAGGGCCGCCTTGACCGTGGCAACATCCTCGAAATCGGCCGGGTAGCGCAGTTCGACGCCGTCACAGCCACGGGCCTTGCCGGCCAGGCGCAGCCGGTCGACGACGCCGTTGGCGTCCTGATAGACCAAGAAGCGGTTCCGGGTCTGGCCCAGGAACAGGGTGATGATGGAGAACTTCATATCCTTCTCTTCCTCTCCACTACGGACGGACGCCCGTTGAACCCGGGCGGCCTTGAGACGGCGGCCGTCGGCTAGAGCCCGACGGTCCGGTTCTCTTCGGCCGCCCGGTAGACGGCGTTTTCGATCTCCAGATTCCGCAGATAGGCGCCGGCGGTGTTTTCCAGCGGCGTGCCTTCCAGGAAATGGGCGACCACGTGCTGCTGCAGGTTGAAGATGCAGTCGCCGCCGAAGCCGATATCGTTCCAGGGGAAGTCGATCTGCTCCTCCAACTGCGATCCGTGCGGGCGGCGCCACAGGCGGCCGTCCCCGTCCAGCCGCAAGACGGCCTGGTCGCCTTCCACCCACATCTCGCCCATGGTCAGCCGGCAGTTTCGCGCCGGGTGGTCCACCAGGCGGTTGCCGTCGAACAGGCCGCAGGCGCCCTGGGCGAAGTCGAACAGGATGAAGCCGGCATCTTCGCCCGTGACCACGGGGTTCAGGCGGCGCAGGCGGGCGGTGACCGCAACGATTTCGCCCAGCAGGAACCGAAAGGTGTCGATCAGATGCACGCCGGTCTCGTGCACCAGGAACCGCGGCATTGCCCGGAAATAGGGTTGCCGGTCCAGATAGGCATGCGGGCCGCGGCCGTCCCCGGGACGCAGCCGAAAGGTCAGGTTCTGGATGTCCCCCAGGGCGCCGGCGGCGATCTCCTGCCGGGCGATGCGGTACCAGGGTTGCCAGCGGAAGTTCTCATGGACCACCAGGGTCACGCCGGCCTTGGAGGCGATCGCTTCCGCTTCCCTGGCTTCGGCGAAGCTCTTGGTGAAGGGTTTCTGGCAGATCATGGGAATGCCGCGCGCAGCACAGGCCCGGATCAGGAAGAGATGCGTGTCGGGCGGGGTGACGATGTCGACCAGGTCCGGGCGGACGGCGTCCAGCATCGCCTCGACATCGTCGTAGGCCGTGGCCTCATGGGCAGCGGCCAGGGTATCGGCCCGGTCCGGGGTCCGATTGCAGATGGCGACCAGAATGGCGTCGGGAATGCGCGCCCAGGCGGCGTAGTGGAAGCGGCTGAAATAGCCGGCGCCGATGCCGGCCACGCGAAGCCGGCTCACGATCGCTGTCCCATGCTCAATCGCCCTCGTTGACCGGCGGCGCCGGCCTGCGCTCAGGCGTCGACTGGTCGGCCTCTGTCGGGCGGGGCCGGGTCAGGCGCGCGAACAGCCTTTGCCGCCCGCGCCGGACCGCGGGGATCTGTGCCACCACCAGCAGAACGCAGGCGATGACCAGCAGCAGGGAAACCGGCCGGGTGAAGAACGGCGTCGGATCGCCCCGGGACACCATCAGCGCGCGGCGCAGGTTTTCGTCCGCCATGGGCCCCAGGATGACCCCGATCACCAGGGGCGAGATCGGGTACTTCCACTCGGTCAGGAAGTACGCGGCCAGCCCGATCGGCACCATCAGGTAGAGGTTGAAGATGTTGAGGCCCAGCGCGTAGGAGCCGATCACCGACAGCACCGCCACGACGGGCATGAACAGGGCGGCCGGTGCTCGCAGCACCTTCACCACCTGCGGCGCCAAAAGCATGCCGTTGACCCACATGGCCGCCGACGCCAACAGCAGGATCGCCGTCACTTCGGTAATGAAGCCGGGGCGGTCGAAGGTGATCATCGGGCCGACGGTGACGCCGTGGATCATCAGGGCGCCCAGCAGCATCACGGCCGGCGGGCTGCCCGGAATGCCGAGTGTCAGCAGCGGGATCAGCGCCCCGCCGATACAGGCATTGTTCGCCGTTTCCGTCGACACCAGACCGGAGGGCTCGCCCTTGCCGAACTTCTCCGGCTGTTTCGACGTGTTCTTGGCCGCCCCGTACGAGACCCAGCCGGCGATGTCTTCGCCGATACCGGGGACCGCGCCGATCCCCACCCCGATCATCGCCGAGCGCACGATGTGCTTGAGGTTGTACAGGATGGTCCGGATCTCCGGCAGGATGCGTCGGACCTTCTTCGGCTCGCCGAGCTGCAGCTCGTCGCGAAGGACCCGGATGATCTGGGGAATGGCGAACGCGCCGATCAGCACCGGCACCACCTCCAGGCCGGTATCCAGGGCCGGCTGGTCGAAGGTGAACCGGGGATAGAACTGCAGGCGGTCGCGGCCGATCGTCGACAGTGCCAGGCCGATCAGGCCGGCGATCCACCCCTTGATCACCAGGTCGCCGCTGGTCAGCGTGCCGCTGATCAGGATGCCGAAAAAGGCCAGCAGGAAGAACTCGTAGGAGGTGAATTGCAGGGCCAGCTCGGCGATCAGCGGCGCCACCATGACCAGGCACACCATGCCGATCGCGGTACCGATGAACGACGCCGTCGTGGTCAGGCCCAGGGCGCGGCCGCCTTCGCCACGCTGCGCCAGCGGATAGCCTTCCATCGCCGAGGCGGCGGACGCGGCCGTGCCGGGGATGTTCACCAGGATGGCCGGGTAGGACCCGCCGTAGACGGCGCCGACATACATGCCCAGGAGCGCGATCAGCGCGGTTTCCAGCGGCAGGCCGTAGGTCAGGGTGGTCAGCAGCGCCACGCCCAGCGTCGCCGTCAGGCCGGGCAGCGCCCCGAACCCGATGCCCAGGAAGCTGGCGCCGAACAGGATCACCACATTGCGCGGGTCCGCCAGCAGGGAAACGATCGAGCCGAAAAACGTACCGAACTGTCCGAACACATCCATCAGGACATCAGGCCGTTTCGCCGTCGCAGGCTAAGGGTCCGCGAACCGGACCGTCAGCCGCGCATGGCGTAGCGGGCCGCCTCCATCAGATTGATGACAATCCCCTCGTGGGGCAGGGGGACCAGCAGGCCGTAGCGGAACAGGATGCACAGCACGGTCGGCGTCACGGCGACCATCCACAGCACATGCCGCAGGCGCTTGCGCGACAGCGGGTCTCCGGCTGTGGTGCGCCAGTTGACCCACAAAGCCGCGGCGATGCCGATCAGGATCAGCACGTCCAGCACGTATTCGAGGCCGGGAACCTCGCCCAGCCCGGTCGCGCGCCAGGCGATGGTCAATCCGACCAGCACCAGATAGGTGGTCAGGTTGGGCAGCAGCCCGGTGCCGTCCGGCAGGTGGAAGGCGGCCATGAACACCAGCAGGAACAGGGCGGTGGCCAGGAAGAAGTCGACCGCTGGCACCATGGCGAAGACGAAGCCGATGATGGCCGCGACGATCATGGCAAAGCGCCGTTGCCGCGGCGCGAAATCGGCCTTTGGCAGCGACAAGGCCTGGCGCAGGCCGTCGCGGCCCAGCGACCGCGCCGCCGTGACCACGAGCACCATCGACAGGGCCAGGATGCCGAACCCGACGATCAGCGGAAACAAGGCGGGCGAGACGTACCAGACGTTCTGCACACCGCCGTAGCTGGCGCTGATCGGGAAGCGGCTGGCGCCGATCAGCATCGCGACGGCCAAAGCCGCCAACCCTAGTCCGGTCCAGAGATCGGTGCGGCGCAGGCGCTCGCGATCCATTGGCCTATCCCTCCAAAACGGGTCCCGTAGCCGACGCATGGGATCGCTGGCGTCCGGTGCCGGCAAGCGGTTTCGCGCCGTCGGCAGCTTCCGGGAAAGACGTGGGGCAGACGGACCGATCGGCGGGGGATACCGATCGATCCGCCCATCGGGCCGGGGCGCGTGTCACGGACTACGGAGGGAAGCCCGGACTGCGCCCCGATCCGCCTTACGGCTGGGGAATGCCCAGTTCCTCGGGGTTGCGTTCCGCCGCCCCCAGCTCATGCAGGGTCCAGCTGAACAGGGACTCGAGCTGGGCGAACTCCGCGCTCGCCTCGGCACCGGTCTTGCCCGACAGCACGTAGTAGTTGCTCTCGGCCCATTCCTGCACGGCCGGGGTCGCCAGTGCCTCTACGAACGCATCCGACAGAACCGCCTTGATCTCATCCGGCGCATCGGCGCGGATCGCCATGCCGATCGCCTGGGAGATCGGCAGGTACTCGGTCAGTTCGGGGAAACTGTCGAAGGCGGACGGAATGGTCCCGACATCCGCCAGGTCGAACGGATCCGGCGTCAGCATGGCCAGCGGGCGCAGGCGGCCGCCGCGGAGCAGCTGCTGCTGCTCGGCCAGGGACGTCACGACCACAGTGACCTCGCCGGTCATCGCGGCCGTCTGCGACGGTTGCGAGCCGGGGTAGGGGATGAAGTTGAACTCCGCCCCGGTGCCGTCCATCAGCGCCAGCAGGTTCAGGTGATGGATGGATCCGGCGCCGCCGGCCGCAGCCCGAATGTTGCCCGGATCGGCCATCGCCGCCTCGATCAGCGCGGCGAGATCTTCGTAAGGCGCATCGGCGTTGACTGAGATCAGGTCGGGCGAACCGCCGACGATGAACGGATACCAGACGTCGAAACGTTCGTCCCAGCCGCCCTGGACGGCCGCGGTGACGCAGCTTTCCGACAGTCCCACCAGGGTGTAGCCGTCGGCGTCCTGATTGTAGACGTAGCTCATGCCCAGTGAGCCGGCGACACCGCCGGGGCGGTTGGTGACGTTGATGTTGACGTCCAGGATCTCGGCCATCTGTTCCGAGATCACCCGGTTGGAGACGTCGGTGCCGCCACCGGCCGACCACACCACCACATTGGTGATGTCGCGCGTGGGATAATCCTGCGCGAAGGTGGGAGCCACGGTAAGGGCAGTGGCCGTGCCGGCGACCAGCGCCAATACCGAAGCGGCGGAGCACAGTTGATTCATCATTTCCTCCCACATGCCTTGTCCGCTGCCGCCCCAGGGGGTCCGGGACCGGAAAGCGGAGGTTGCATCAACAAATCCGATAACGTATACGTTATTCCTCGAGAGTCAACAGGCACGCGGGCCGATGGTTAAGAATCCCTGTCATCTGGCCGACCCGGACGCGCGGGACAGGACGGTTCGACCGGTGTCGCTGGACCGGGTGCGCACCGTCGGCAGGGATCTGGCGCGCCCGGAATGCGTGGTGTGCACCGCCGACGGCAGGGTCCACGTTTCAGACTGGCGCGGCGGCGTGACCAGCATCGACCCTGCGGGCGGGCAGTCCACCCTGTTGGCTGCCCGGCCGGGGTTTGCCCTGCGCCCCAACGGCATCGCGCTGGCATCCGATGGCGGGTTCCTGCTGGCGCATCTCGGCGATGACGTCGGCGGCGTCTACCACCTCGACCACCAGGGCCATCTGCGGCCGGTTCTGACGGAGATCGGCGGCGAACCAGTGCCGCCGACCAACTTCGTCCACCGCGACGACCGCGGGCGGCTCTGGATAACCGTCAGCACGCGACTGCGGCCGCGGGACCGCGCCTACCGGGCCGATGTGGCGGACGGGTTCATCGTGCTGGTCGACGGCGATCGGACCCGGATCGTCGCCGATGGCCTGGGCTACACCAACGAATGCCTGTTCCTGCCGGCGGCGGACCGGCTGCTGGTCAACGAAACCTTCGCGCGGCGGCTGACCAGCTTTGGCGTGACACCCGACGGCGACCTGACCGACCGCCGGACCGAGGCGGTGTTCGGCCCCGGTACCTATCCGGATGGGCTGGCCCGTGACGTCGACGGCGGCCTGTGGGTAGCCAGCCTTGTCAGCAACAGGCTGCTGCGGCGGGATCCCGACGGCCAATGGACGACGGTGATTGCCGATCCCGATCCGGCGCATGTGGACTGGGTCGAACGGGCGTATCGGCAGGGCACCGTCGGGCGGCCGCATCTGGACCGGATCGGGAACGCCCGGCTGGCCAACATCTCCAGCATCGCCTTCGGCGGCCGCGATCGCCGCACGGTCTATCTCGGCTGCCTCCTGGGTGCCTCGGTAGCCTGCTTCGACAGCCCCGTCGCCGGGGCTGCACTGCCCCATTGGCCGGCCCTGTCCGCTTCCCCGGCCGGGCACGCCGCCGGTGCCCTGCCCGGTTCCCCACCGGTCTTCATGGCCCGGCGGCGGAACACCGGCCGATGACCGGGCCGTCCGGAGCGTGGCCATGCCGGCGTTGAGGCGCTTCTCCATCGCCGTCCTGCCGGGCGACGGGATCGGCCCGGAGGTGATCGGCCCGTGCGTCGACCTGCTGCGGCAGACCTGCGACCGGGTCAACCGGGCGCTGGAGCGGACGCAGCCGGCTGTGGGCGGGGTGGCCCTGGACATGGTTTCGCATCCGGCCGGCGCCCGGCACTACGCGCGTACCGGCGAGGCCCTGCCCCGATCGACGCTGGATGCCGCCGCCGATGCGGACGCGATCCTGCTGGCGGCGATGGGAGCACCGGACATCCGCTATCCCGACGGCACCGAGATCTCGCCGCAACTGGATCTGCGGTTCGCCCTGGGCCTTTATGCCGGCCTTCGCCCGGTGCGGGTCCTGCCCAATGTGGCCACGCCGCTCGCCGATCCCAGGGCCGCCGGCATCGACATCGCCATCTTGCGGGAATCGACCGAAGGGCTGTTCGCCTCGCACCGGTGCGGCACCGTGGAAAACGACCGCACGGCCCGCGATACCATGGTCATCACCCGCGATGTCAGCGAACGGCTGTTCCGGTTCGCCTTCGACCTGGCCCGGCAGCGGCGCCGGCAGGGCCGGCGCGGCCGCGTGACCTGTGTCGACAAGGCCAACGTCTTCACCAGCTTTGCCTTCTTCCGCAGCATCTTCGACGAGGTGTCGGCGGCCCATCCCGACATCGAAGCGGACCACGCCTATGTGGACGCCACGGCGCTGAACCTGGTGCGCCGGCCCTGGGACTACGACGTCATCGTCACGGAAAACATGTTCGGCGACATCCTGTCGGATCTGGGGGCCGGCCTGGTCGGCGGCATGGGCATGGCACCCTCGGCAGATATCGGGGACGACCATGCCCTGTTCCAGCCCAGCCATGGCAGTGCCCCGGACATCGCCGGGCAGGGTAAGTCCAACCCGACGGCGATGATCCTGTCGGCGGCGATGATGCTCGACTGGCTGGGCCGGCGGCACGGCTGCCGCGCCGCGGTCGCGGCCGGCCGCTGCCTGTCGGCGGCGACCGACGCCGCCTATGCGGGCGGTCGCCGGCGGCCGGTCGAACTGGGCGGTGACGACGGAACCCTGGCGATCGCGGCGGCCATTGCCGGGCAGGTCGCGGCCATGGACCTGGACGACCGGATCACCGGTTCTGACCTTGCGGAGGGGGCGATCGGGCCGAAAACGGCATCCGAAGCATTGCCCGATGCCCTGCCGGATCTACTGTAGCGATGGCACCTGAAATGCGACCAACCGTGTTCGATCGAGTGACACCCATGCGTTATGCCGACCCGGCGGGGCAAATGGGGGCAGTTCCGGCCGCCGCCCGCCGGAAGCCCTTCACCGAGCAGGCCTACGAGCAGATCAAGCAACGCATCCTGGGCAACGTCCTGCCGCCGGGCACCCAGATGCTGGAGCAGCAGCTGGCCGACGACCTGGGCATGAGCCGGACCCCGGTGCGCGAGGCGGCGATCCGGCTGGCCCGCGAGGGCCTGGTGGAGGTGCGGCCCAGGCACGGCATCCGCGTGCTGCCGGTGTCCGCCGGCGATATGCGGGAGATCTACGAGATCCTGACCGCCCTGGAATCCGCCGCGGCGGAAGCCTGTGCCCGCCGCGGCCTGACCGAAGCCGAGATCGAACAGCTGAACCAGGCGGTCGAAGACATGGACCGCGCCCTGGTCGACGACGATCTGGAGGCGTGGGCGGCGGCCGACGAGGCGTTCCATCGGGCCCTGACCGGGCTGGGCGGCAACCGGCGCCTACAGGCCCTGGTTGACACCATCTGGGATCAGGCGCACCGGGCCCGCATGGTCACGCTGCGGCTGCGCCCCAAGCCCAAAGGGTCGAACGACGCCCATCGCGCCTTGGTCGCGGCGATCGTCGCGCGGGACAGCGAGACCGCCCGTCGCCTGCACCATCAGCACCGGCAGGAGAGCGGCGACCTGCTGATCGACATCCTGAACCATTTCGGCCTGTCGCAGCTCTAGGCGGTTGCGGGCAGCCTGGGCATGGAGGCCTGGAAGGCAGATCTCTTGGACATGCAAGACCACCAGGCCGACAGGCGGTCATGGCGGTCGAGCAGCGCCCGGCCTTCGGCCGCCAGCGCGAAGTAGCCGATGACCGGCGAAAGGTGGATGTCGGCCAGCGTCAGCGTACCGCCCACCAGATGGCCGTCGCCGTCCGCCAGGGTCTCCAGCGCCCCGAGCACCGCCGGTGCGGCGGCAAGGCCGCGGCGGATTTCCTCCGGGTCCGCGGGTTCTCCCATGAGCGGACGGAACACCCGATGGGCGAAGACCTGTCGCACCAGCGGCCAGTAGGCGTAGCTGTCGACGATCGACAGGATCTGGTCGCAGCGCGCGCGGGCGGTTGGCCCGGTTGGCTGCAGCGCCGGTCCGGGAAACGCCGCGTCCACGTAGCGCGTAATGGCGCCGGTTTCGTAGATCTCGAAATCATCGTGGGTCAGCACCGGCACCCGCCCGAACGGGTGCTTCCGCACGTAGTCCGCGGGCAGCGGCGTCGAAAACGGATCGATCTCGACCCATTGGAAGGGCACGCGCTTCTCCAGAAGGGCCAGCCGGGCGATCCAGGAATAGACGCTGTACCGGTAACCATGGAGCGCAATCGTCATCGATCCTTGTCCGTGCCCGCGGACGGGGCGCCGTACTCGGCGATGAAATCTGCGAAGGCGCGGTCCAGCGCGGCCGGGTCGGCGTAGTCGTCGAGATGTTCCAGCAGAACCACCAGCAGATAGTTGTTGCCCAACTGCCAGCGGTCGTTCAGCGCCCGCAATCGGGCATAGGCCTTCTCGCTCAGGGCGGCGTTGAACCGCTTGGGCAGGGCAAAGCGCTTGGGCATCGACCGGGGCTCCTTTGCTGAGGCGTCGGCCGTGCGGATGCCACAGCCGCGCGTGACGGTACCGGGACGATAGCACCGGTAGGGCCAAACAGGCGGGGTTGGAAGGAACCGCGCCGACACCTGCCCTAGTGTCCGGACACCCCGTTTCATATTGACGATGAAATTTATCATGGATATGATATATCGACGATAGGAGATGCACATGAAGCTGAGCGACGGCGTCGAATGGGCCATCCATTGCGCCATGCTGCTGGGCGCTTTGCCCGCCGGGGCAACCTTGTCGGGCAAGGCGCTGGCCGAGTTCCACGGCGTGGCCGAAAGCTATCTGCTCAAGCACCTCAAGGCATTGGCCGCAGCCGGCATTCTGGACTCCGTCACCGGCCCGCAAGGGGGTTACCGGCTGGCCCGGCCGGCCGAGCGGATCTCCCTGCTGGACATCGTCCTGGCGGTCGAGGGCGATCGGCCGGCCTTCCGCTGCACGGAAATCCGCCGCCGCGGGCCGTGTGCGCTGGAAGACGCGGCCTACCCGCGGCCCTGCGGGATCAACACGGCGATGCTGAAGGCCGAGGCGGCCTATCGCGACGCGCTGGCGCGGGAAGATCTGAAATCGCTGAGCGCCGGGTTCGCCGGCACGGCCGATCCGCGGTTCCTGGCCCTGGCTCAGGCCTGGCTTTCCGGAAACACGAGGATACCCAAGTCATGAAGGTGTTCATCACGGGCGCGACCGGCGTGCTGGGCCGGCCGGTGGTCCGGCGCCTGTGCACCGCCGGATACGCGGTACGGGCGCTGTGCCGTTCCGATGCCAACCGCGAAACGCTGGCAACGCTGGGCGCCGACCCGGTGGCCACCGACCTGTTCGACCCCGATGATGTGGCCCGGGCGATCGACGGTTGCGACGCCGTCCTGCACCTCGCCACCCGCATTCCGGCGGTCGGGCAGATGGGTCGGCGCGGTGCCTGGGCGGAAAACGACCGCATCCGGCGGGACGGCACCCGGGCGATCCGCCGGGCCGCGCAGCGCACCGACACGGTGCGCCTGCTGGTCTATCCCAGCGTCACCTTCTTCTACGCCGATGCCGGCGATGCCTGGCTGGACGCCACCAGCGCCCGGACCGAGCTGTGCCATCCGCTGCATTCGGCGCTGGAGGCGGAAGCCGAAGTGGCCGCTTTCGCCGCCGATGCGCCGGACCGGCGCGGCGTGGTGCTGCGCTTCGGCACCTTCTACGGCCCGGCCTCGAACGACAGCCGTCAGTCCCTGGCGATGGCGCGCAGGGGCGTCGTGCTGCCGGTCGCGCCCAGCGCCGCCTACCGGTCGGCCATCTGGATCGACGATGCCGCGTCGGCCGTGGTGGCAGCCCTGGGCCATCCCGCGTCGGGCGTCTTCGATGTGGTTGAGGACGATCCGGCAACCCAGCGGCAGATGATGGCGGCCCTGGCCAAGGCCGCCGACCGCCGCCGGCTGCACCGGTTGCCGCGCTGGCTGCTGCGCCTGGCGCTGCCTCGGGACCTGCGGACCCTTCTGGCCCGCAGCCAGCGGGTTTCCAACGCCCGGTTTCGCGACGCCACCGGCTGGGCCCCGACCGTGGCCAACCAGCAGGAGGGGTGGCTGCGGATGGCAGCTTCCGAATGATCCTGGCCGGGAAGAAGCAATAACCGTATTCGGCCAAGGGTTGTGCCGATCGATCCTTGCATTCCTCAGCGCCGGGCGGAATCCCACTGGACTGCAAATCCGGGACAGGTAGTCTGCCGGCATCGTTAACCGGAACCAGGGAGCGTCTGCATGCACGACCGTGTCGCCACGACCGTCATGCTGTGGGCCGTCTTACCCCTGGCCTTTCTGCACTCGCGGTCCGTCCGCTTGCCGGACTCCGCGTAGGGGACCCCACAGGATGCATCTCATCCTCGCCATTCGTCCGCTGCCAAACCGTTAGCTGCTTCGGCGCCGATCCCGGTCCGGAGCATCGTCCGGACTTCCTTGGATCGGAGCCAAGCCATGACCGCCCTCGAAAACCAGGCGGATCTCCAGGGCACCAAGCCCAAAAAAGATACCTCCATCAACATTATCGATGCCGTGCGCTTCGGCTGGCGCTATTGGCGCGGGCATCCGGCGTCGATCGCCTTCCTGTTGTTCGCCGCGACGGTCGGACCGGTGCTGCTCGACGTGGTCGGGCCGATCTTCACCGGGCTGATGGTCGACGCCCTGGTCGAGGAGGGCCTGCGCAACTTCGGCGCGCCGCTGTTCTGGCTGGGCCTGTACCTGGTCACCGCGGTGGTGTTCGTGGTGCTGAAGCATGCCGGCGACTATGTCTGGATCCGGCTGGCCACCGACGTCATGCACCGGCTGACCCAGGACGGCTTCCGCCGGGTGCAGAGCTATTCCACCGACTGGCACGCCAACAACTTCGCCGGGTCCACCGTGCGGTCGCTGACCCGCGGCATGTGGGCTTTCGATCAGTTCGGCGACGTGCTGTACGTCAACATGCTGCCGATGACCGTGGTGCTGACCGGGGTGGCGACGATGCTGACCATCCGGTTCCCGCTGGTCGGCGCCCTGGCCATCGCCTTCATCGTCATCTTCGGCGGTGTGAGCATCTGGATGGCCACGATCTGGGCCAAGCCGGCCCTGCGGCGGTCGAACGAGGCCGACACCGCGATCGGCGGCGCGCTGGCCGACGCCATCGGCGGCAATGCCGCGGTGAAGGCCTTCGCCGCCGAGTTCCGGGAGCAGCGGCGTTTCCGCGGCGTGATGATGCGCTGGCGCGGCCGCGCCCGCCGCGCCTGGAACCGCATGGTGACCACGTCGGCCGTGCAGGCGGGCCTGTGGGTCGCGTTCAAGGCGGCGGTGCTGATCCTGGCCGTGTGGCTGTGGTCGACCGATCGGGCCACGCCGGGCGATGTGGTCTACATCCTGATCAACCACTACATCATCGGCGGCTATATCCGCGATGTCGGTCAGCATATCCGCATGCTGCAGCAGTCGGTCAGCGAGCTGGAGGACGTGGTTCTGTTCGCCGGCAAGCCGGTGGAAGTGGCTGACATCCCCGGCGCCCGGCCGCTGGCGCCGTCGCAAGGCGAGATCGCCTTCGACCGGGTGACCTTCCGTTATGCCGGGCAGAGCAAGGCGACCTATGAGGACTTCTCCACCGTGCTGAAGGCCGGCGAGAAGGTCGCCCTGGTCGGCCCGTCGGGCAGCGGCAAGAGCACCTTCGTGAAGCTGGCCCAGCGGCTCTACGACCTGCAGTCGGGGCGGATCCTGATCGACGGCCACGATATCGCCCAGGTGACCCAGGCCAGCCTGCGCCGCGCCATTTCGCTGGTGCCGCAGGAGCCGGCGCTGTTCCACCGGTCGCTGGCCCGCAACATCGCCTATGGCCGGCCCGGCGCCGACCCGGCGATGATCATGGACGCGGCCCGCCGGGCGCATGCCGACGAGTTCATCCGCCGGCTGCCCCTGGGCTACGACACCCTGGTGGGCGAGCGGGGAGTGAAGCTTTCGGGCGGCGAACGCCAGCGGGTGGCGATCGCCCGGGCCATCCTGGCCGATGCGCCGATCCTGATCCTGGACGAGGCGACCAGCGCCCTGGACAGCGAAAGCGAGGCGCTGATCCAGGACGCGCTGGCCGAGCTGATGCGCGGGCGCACGGCGATCATCATCGCCCACCGCCTGTCGACCATCCGCCATGTCGACCGCATCCTGGTGTTCGACGGCGGCCGCATCGTCGAGGACGGCCCGCACGACCAGTTGATCGCCAACCCGGCGGGCCAGTACCGCCGTCTGTACGAGATCCAGGCCGGCGGGTTCCTGATGGCGGGGGAGTAGCGGGCATACCGGCAACGCCGATTGTCCCCCGCAGCCAGGGGGCGTAGTATTCACCAGATTTGAGAGGGTGGTTTTCTGCCTCCCGAATGGGCGGCATTGCGATTATTGGAAGGAAAAGCGATGACTCCGATGATGCTTCCCTGGCTGATGCCGGTTTGGTCGATCATGTCGCCGCTGATGCGGTTCGACGTGAAGGCCGACAACTGGGACTATTCCCCGGTCACCGAATGGGGCCAGGGCGACGTGCAGATCGAGCGCCGCGTCGCCCGCGATGTCGCCACGCCGGCCCGGCAGCTCGGCATTCTGACGGACGTGGTGCTGGAACTGGCCCGGAACGCCGACCTGAACGACAGCAAGGCCGTCAAACGGCTGGAGCGGTTGGTCGAACTGATCGAGGAGGTCAAGGCCGACGTCCGCAAACAGGGCCAGGGCCTGCGCGAGATCTAGCGCCGGGAAGGGGTGGCATGGCCGCACCGACGGCGATGCCGCCCGGATGCACGCCGGGCACAGATCGGCATGAACCGACAACCCTAGATTAAGGAGACGGGCATACCCTGTCGCGGTACAGGACGTCCTGCGCCGCTTGCGGAAAGCACCTGGTCGATGCCCGAGAGTTTCATTGCCATGCTGGCGTTGGATTCGGCCGCCCCGGTCGGGGCGGATCGGGTCGTCGCGGAGCTGGAGCGCCAGTTTGCCGATGCCGAGTTGGTCCGCACCGGTGTCGGCTCCCTGTTTGCGCCCAAGCCGGACGAGGCTGCCCTGCTGCTGGATCTGGGCGGCATGCGGGTCGTCGTCATGTTCGTCGACAGGCCCATCCCGGCCGGCGAACTCGACAACGCCATCCGGGCCAACCGCATATGGCCGCAGGCGGCCGAACGGCTGGCCGCCCACCAAGCCCATGCCATCGTCGGCACCTTCTCGAAGATCACCGGGTTCGAGCAGGCGCGGCGCGGCGCCTATGCGGTCA
>JANQIU010000123.1 GCA_028281985.1 Alphaproteobacteria bacterium
CGTACCGGTGCATACCCGCCCTCCGCCGCGTCGTCCGTCGATCCGGCCGGCGCCGGCTCCGGATCCTGAAGACCTTCTTCGGCATCGGACGTCACTGCATCGGACGTCACTGCATCGGACCCGATGGGAAACGCCACGATGGCCCGGGTCCCGCCGCTGTCGATATCCTCGAGCATCAGGCGGCCGCCATGATCCTCCATGATTTTCTTGACGATCGCCAATCCCAGCCCGGTCCCCTTCGACCGCGTCGTCACATAGGGCTCGGTCAGGCGTTCATGGTCGATGTCCGGCGGCAATCCGCGGCCGTTGTCGATCACCTGGATCTGGGCTTCCGCCGCATCGGCGGACACCGTAACGGTCACGCGCCCCGGCGGCGGCGGGTCCGCATCGCCCGCCGGGTTGCGGGCCTCGATCGCATCGATGGCATTCTGCAGCAGGTTGGTGAGCACTTGGGACACCTGGCGCGAATCGCAGGGGACGGTGACGCGTTCGGGTGGCGCCGACAGGTAGAAGCGAACGTCGACCCGGGCGTGGTGCTGCAGTTCGATCGCCTGGCGGCAGAGCATCACCAGATCGTGCTGGCCCATCACCGGCGAAGGCATCCGGGCGAAGGCCGAGAATTCGTCCACCATGCGCCCGATATCGCCGACCTGCCGGACGATGGTATCGGTGCAACTGACGAACACGTCGGGATCCGCATCGATCTGCTGCAGGAACCGACGTTTCAGGCGTTCGGCGGAAAGCTGGATTGGGGTCAGCGGGTTCTTGATTTCGTGGGCGATGCGGCGGGCCACATCCGCCCACGCAGCCTTGCGCTGTGCCGACACCAGTTCGGTGACGTCATCGAACGTCACCACATAGCCGACAATCTCGCCGTCAGCGTGCTCGCCGGCAATACGGACCAGCAGGGTGCGTCGGTTCTGCCCCCGGCGAAGCTGGACCTGGCCTTCGACAAGGCGCCCTCCCGTCCGCTGGGCGCGCTCCATCAACTCCGCCATTTCCGGTATGGCGGTGACCAGGTTCCGGTCGACCAGGGCATCGCGGTCGCGGCCCAGGAACTCGCAGGCCGAGCGGTTCGGCAGATGGATGTGCCCGTCCCGCCCCAGCCCGATGACGCCGGCGGACACGCCCGACAGCACCGCTTCGGTAAAGCGCCGGCGGCTGTCGAGTTGCCGGTTTGCCTCGACCAGTTCGCGCCGCTGGGTCTGCAACTGACCGGTCATCCGGTTGAACGCTCGCGACAGAATGCCAAGTTCGTCGCTGCGGTCGGCACCGGGCACGCGGGCCGCCAGGTCGCCGTCGCGGACCCGTTCCGCCGCTCCGATCAGCGCTCCGATCGGCCTGACCAGCGTGTCGGCAAAGATCAGGCCCAGCCACACCGCCCCCAAAAGCAGCAGCATGGCGACCAGGACGTACAGCAAGGTGAACGCGATCTGCAGCGCCGACTGCCGACCCTCCAGTTCCAGGTAATCAGCGACAGCGCTTTCCGCCTGCTGCATATGGGCAATGACTTCCGGCTCGATCGGCCGGCCGATCATCAGATACGCGTCGATCAGCTGATCCAGCCGAACCAGGGCGCGCACCCGGTCGTCCTCGTCGTTCAGGACAAACACCACCTCGCCTTCATCGGCGCGGTCCAGATGCTCGTCGCCGATGATCTCGAGCTGTAGCGCCAGCGTGAACCGCGACCGGGCAAGTCCGGTGCGGAAGCGGTTGAACACATAGGCTTCCGTCAGCTCCCGCAGGGCGGCCTGCTGGTTGAAGTACTCGTTGAAGGCGACCGGATCGCGAACCAGCATCCGCTGTTCACGGTTGATGTCCCTGGCCATGGCCAGCGCATCGCCGCGCAGCGAGAGTTTGTGTTCCTCCAGATAGGCCTGTGCCACGGCCAGCGACGCGTTGACGGCGGTCGACACGCGATCGGAGAACCAGGACTGCACGCCGATATAGAAGAACCAGGCGGAGAACGCCGCGACCAGGATCGCCGGCGTCACGGCGACCAGACTGAACAGAACCACCAGCCGCACGTGCAGGCGCGCGCCGGCGACCTGCTGACGCCGCCTGACCCAGAGGGCGACGATGCGCCGGGCGATGATCGCACCGAGCAGCAGCAGCAGGACGAGATCGAGGTTGAGCAGCAGGTAGACGGTGTCGGCACTGCTGCCCAGCGGCGCTTCGGTGAAGGCCGCGTAGGTGGCAATGCCCGACACGATGGCGGCCAGCGTCAGCACCGCGGCCGCCTTGTTCTCCAGGCGTACACGTTGCGCCCAGATCAGGAACTGGCGTCCGAATGAGACCGTCGGGCGGGCGGCTGTGTCGCTCGTCATGCCTATCGCTGCTAGGGGCCGTTACGCGATCCTAGTCTGGATTCGCCGGGAACGAAACTCGACGCCGGGGTTGTCGTTCGATGGAAATCCGCGGCGTCGCCAATCACCGCAGTCCGCGGATCACCTGAATATCGAGTTCGCGAATCTTCTTTCGCAACGTATTACGATTCAATCCCAATAGCTGGGCGGCCTTGATCTGATTGCCCTTGGTTGCGGAAAGACTGAGCCGGATCAGCGGTCGTTCCACTTCATGCAGGACGCGGTCGTACAGGCCACTCGCAGGCAACCCATCCTTATGCGCGGCAAAGTAATCCTTCAGGTTGCGCTCCACGGCCGCCCCGAGACCTTCGCTTTGCGGCTCGGTACTCGGCGCCGGGGTCGCCGCGCTGTCCGCCAGCTCCGTCTCGACGACGTCGACGCCGATCACCTCCTGCGCATACAAGGCCGCCAGCCGCCGGACCAGGTTCTCCAGTTCGCGGACATTGCCCGGCCAGTGATACGCCTTCAGCCGCTCTAGGGCGGGCTGGTCCAGGTTCTTGCGCGGCAGCCCTTCCCGCGTCGCCTCCGTCAGAAAGTGCCGGACCAGGGCGGGAATGTCCTCCGTCCGCTGGCGAAGCGGCGGAATGCGGATCGGCACGACATTCAGGCGGTAGAACAGGTCTTCCCGGAACAGCCCCTGACGGATCAACTGCCGCAGGTCGCGATGGGTAGCGGCAATGATGCGCACATCGGCGCGGATCGGGATGCGCCCACCGACCGTGGTGTACTCGCCTTCCTGCAGAACCCGAAGCAGACGGGTCTGCGCTTCCATCGGCATGTCGCCGATCTCATCCAGGAACAGCGAGCCGCCTTGGGCCTGCTCGAACCGGCCGGTGGACCGGGTCGTCGCCCCGGTAAACGCCCCCTTCTCGTGCCCGAACAGCTCCGATTCGATGAGCTCGCGCGGTATGGCGGCCATGTTGATGGCCACGAAAGGACCGCTGCGGCGCTTGCCGTAGTCGTGCAGTGCGCGGGCCACCAGCTCCTTGCCGGTTCCCGACTCGCCGTTGATCATCACCGTGAGATCGGTGCCCATGAGCCGGGCCATCACTCGGTAGATGTCCTGCATGGCCGAGGAGCGGCCGATCAGCGGCAGGCGCTCATCGTCTTCGCCGGCCTCCCCGCCCGTCGCCGGCTGGACCGACGTATTGCTGGGCGCCGACAAAGCGCGCTGCACGACGGCGACCAGCTCCGTCAGGTCGAACGGCTTGGGCAGGTACTCGAATGCGCCCCGCTCGGTCGCCCGAACCGCCGTCATCAGCGTGTTCTGGGCGCTCATCACCACGATCCGCAGCTCCGGCCGAACCCGCTTCAGGCGCGGGATCAGGTCCAGGCCGTTTTCGTCCGGCATGATCACATCGGTGATGATCAGGTCCCCGACCCCGTCCTCCGCCGCCCAGCGCCAGAGGGTCGCGGCATTACCGGTACTGCGGACATCGTGCCCCAGGCGGGTCAGGGCCTGGCTCAACACGGTCCGGATGGACCGGTCGTCATCGGCGATCAGAATGGTCGATGCGGGCATTCAATGGGCTTCCACAACCGCGTCCCGAACCACGACTTCCGGCGACCCGGTGACGATCGGCAACGAGACCTTGAACGCGGTCCGGCGCGGTTCCGTCTCGAAACCGATCACGCCGCCATGGTCGCCGACGATCTTGGCAACCAGGGCCAGTCCCAGCCCGGTGCCGTTGATCTTCGTGGTGATGAAGGGATCGAACAGATGGTCCTGGACGTCCTCCGGAACGCCGGGGCCATTGTCCTGGACGGTGACGGCCAGCGGCAGCGACTGGCGCCGGCTGGTACTGGGCACCGCGATGCTGACCCCCCGCTGGTAGCGGGTGGACAGCACGATCTCGGCATTGTCACGCGGCGCCGCTTCGGCCGCGTTCTTGATCAGGTTCAGGAAGACCTGCACCAGCTGGTCGCGGTTGCCGTAGGCCGGCGGCAACGACGGGTCATAGCGCTCGACGAAGCGAACATGGCGCGCAAAGCCCGAATGGGCCAGGCGGCGGACATGTTCCAGGACGACGTGGATGTTGACCGCCTCGCGCTCCAGCGGCCGATCGTCGGAAAACACCTCCATGCGCTCAACCAGCCCGACGATCCGATCCGTCTCGTCGATGATCAACCGGGTGAGCTGGCGATCGTCTTCCGATGCATTCAGCTCC
>JANQIU010000129.1 GCA_028281985.1 Alphaproteobacteria bacterium
GGCGACGGCGGCGGCAACGACGTGGGGCCCTTGATGGCCGCCGGGGTGCTGGTCACGGCACCGCTGGTCATCGGCTTCCTGATTGCACAGCAGCAGTTCATCCGCGGTCTGACCCTGGCCGGACAGCGCTAGGGCCGGTGCCGCCCGGTTCGTCCTTGCCCATCCACCCGTAGAACCAGAGGAGCGTATCGACATGAAACGGATGACCTTTGCGCTGACCGCCGCCACGGCTCTGGGCGCCGCCTTCAGCGCCGCGCCGGCTGCCGCGCAGACGACGCTGGAGGTGCTCTACGCCTGGCCGAACCACGACCGCTTCCACGCGCCGCTGGCCGAAGCGTTCATGGCCGAGCGCCCCGACATGGAGGTCAGCTTTCGCGCCGCCGCGCCGGACTATGATCAGGCCGTCCAGACAGTGATCCGGCAGTCCTTCGCCGGCCAGATGCCCGACATTCATTTCGTCGGCTATCACCTGATCCGCCAGTTGGTGGAGCGGGACCTTGTCCTGTCGCTCGAGCCGTTCATGGCCGATGTCGATATGGCCGGCCTCGGCTACGAAGACACGGTCCTGGCCTTGGGCCAGGTGGACGGCGCGCAGTACGCCATCCCGCTGACCATGTCGACGCCGGTCATGTACTACAATGCCGATCTGGTCGTGCAGGCCGGCGGTGACCCCGACGCCATGCCGACCGACTGGGACAGCCTGATCGACCTGGCTGGCCGGATCGACGCCTTGGGCGACGATGTCGACGGCATGTATTACAGCATGGGCGTTGAGGACTGGATGACCCAGGCACTGATCTTCAACCATGGCGGCGCGATGATGACCCCGGACGGCGGCGACGTCGCGTTCGACGGGCCGGAGGGCCAGGCGGCCGTCGCCCTGTTCCGGCGGTTCCACACTGAAGGTGGCCAGCCGGCGATCGAGGACCGCGCCGGCCGTGATCAGTTCCTGGTCGGCGGCATCGGCATGTACTTCGCCTCGACGGCGGGGATCCACCGGTTCGAAGGCGCGGTCGGCGACGCCTTCGAGCTGCGCGTCGCCCCGCTGCCGCTGGCGGTCGACGACGCCACTATGCCCACCGGCGGCATGGCCGGCGTGATCCTGAGCGACGATGCGGAGATCCAGACTGCGGCCTGGGATTACATGCTGTTCGGCAGCGGTCCGGTCGGCCAGTCGATCGTGGTGCAGAACACCGGCTACATGCCGACCAACGCCCAGGCGCTGGGCGAGGAGTTTCTGGGCACGTTCTACACCGAGAACCCCAACTGGTATGTCAGCGTCACTCAGATTCCGCGGGCCCGGGCGTGGTTCGCCTGGCCGGGTGAAAACAGCGTTGAGATCGGTCGGGCGATCAACGACAACATGATCGCCATCGCCCAGGAGCAGAAGACGCCGGAGGACGCGCTGGCGGACATGGCCCGCCAGGTCCGCACCCTGCTGCCCGGTTCCTGATCCCTGGCCCTTTGCCGGCGCCGTCCCGGAAACCTCCGGGTCGGCGCCGGTGTCCGTTCGTATCCCGGTCCCCTCGTATCCCGGCTGGCCGAGCATGAAGCTGATCCAACTGACCGATCCCCATCTGGTGTCGCCCGGCCGGCGTCTGTTCGGCCTGGACCCCGCGGCGCGGCTGCGGGCCTGCCTGGAGCATCTGGCGGCGGTACATGGCGATGCCGATCTGTGCGTGATCACCGGCGATCTGGCGGATGCCGGCGACCCGGCCGCGTACCAAGACCTGCGGGCGATCCTGGCGGGGTTCCCGGTCCCGGTCCGGCTGCTGCTGGGCAATCACGACCGGCGCGGGGCGTTTCGTGTGGCGTTTCCGGATCACCCCGTCGACCCGAACGGCTTCGTCCAATCGGTCGAGGACCTGGGGGATACCCGGCTGGTCTTCCTCGACACGCTGGACGAGGGCAGGGGCTCGGGCCGGCTGTGCGATCGGCGGCTGGCCTGGCTGGCCGACCGTCTCGACGAGGCCGCGGACCGTCCGGTGCTGGTGTTCCTGCATCACCCGCCGCGGCCGGTCGGCCTGCCCGGTTTCGACACCATTCTGCTGGCCGATCCCGATCCGGTCATGGCCCTGCTACGCGGCCACGGTCAGGTCCGGCATCTGTTCATCGGCCATGTCCATGTGACCCTGACCGGCACGATGGACGGCATCCCTTTCGCTGCCGACCGGGGCACCTGCCACCACATTCAGCCGGAAATGGACAATCCGGGCACCGTGATCTTCGTCGACGGCGCCCCGGCCTTCAGCATCGTGCTGGTCGACGCGGACACGATCCTGGTGCACGGCACCGAACTGCCCGGTCGCCGTCCCGTGGTCCGTCCGGGGGACCCGGTGCCCGAAACGGCGGGTGCCGGTGCGGGTCTATCGGCCGGTGGTCGGCCATAGCCGCATCGCCGCGGCAGCCCGGTCCCCCGACACGGCGCCGGCCAAGCCCGTCACAGCCTGAACAACAAGCGGGGTCAAGTCTCGAATCGCTGGATACCCGAAATCAAGACTTGACCCCATTGGCGGTTCTCTTCTTGCGCCTGGGGCCGGTCCGGCGGGCCTGGGGGCTGCGACAGCATGTACCCATGGCAGGATGCGCCGGCACCCCCCACGTGACGCGCGCCGGGCCAGACGCGTGATCAGGAGGTCGCGCCGGGCCCATCCGCAAGGCCCGGGTGCATCCCGTGGCATACGAGGGGGATCGCATGTTCATCCAGTTTCGGACGTGTGCCGCAGCGGCTGTGGCCAGCCT
>JANQIU010000153.1 GCA_028281985.1 Alphaproteobacteria bacterium
CAGGTCATCCAAACGGGACGTAACCGCATCGCGGAAGGGTTCGGAGACCGGCAGGTCGGTTCCGAACACGGCGTCCACGGTCAACAGCGCGCGGGCGATCTCCGCCGGTTCGGAGCCGGCGGAATCGGCCAGTGCCTTCAGGCGCTCGGCCAGCGGGTCGCGGACGTCGATGGGGTTTCCCCCTTCATCCCGCCCCATCACGTAGCGCATCCAGGCAGCGACGCCGAGGGCAAGCCGGGTGATCGGCTGTCCCTTGGCCAGACGGTCGCGGACCGTGCCCAGGAGGCGCTGGGGCAGTTTCTGGCTGCCGTCCATGGCGATCTGCCACGTCCGGTGCCGCAGCCCCGGATTGGCGAAACGGGTCTCCAGCGCCCTGATATAGGCGTTCACATCGATCCCCGGCGGCATGTCCAGGGTCGGCGCCGCCTCGTCGTGCATCAGGTCCCCCACCAGCCGTGCCAGGGGGGCATCGGCCATGGCGTCGGCCACCGTCTCATGCCCGGCCAGGTAGCCGAGATAGGCCAGGGTCGAATGGCTGCCGTTCAGCAACCGCAGCTTCATCTCCTCGAACGGCGCCACATCGGACACCAGTTCCGCGCCCGCCCGCTCCCAGGCGGGCCGGCCGGTCGGAAAGCGGTCCTCGATCACCCATTGCCGGAACGGCTCGGTGATCACCGGCCAGGCATCCTCAACCCCAAGCCGGCGGGCCACGGCTTCGCGATCCGCGTCGGTGGTGGCAGGGACGATTCGGTCGACCATCGTACTGGGGCAGGCGACCTGTGACTCAACCCAATCCCCAAGTGCCGGATCGCGGGCGGCGGCAAAGGCCTGCAACAGGCCGGCCACGGTTCGCCCGTTGGCCGGGAGGTTGTCACAGGACAGCACCGTGAAGGGCGGCGTTCCCGCCTTGCGGCGCCGATCCAGGGCCGTGATCAGCAGGCCCAGGGCCGTCCGGGGCTGGTCTGGATGGGCCAGATCGTGATCGATCCCCGGGTCATCGCGGCGCAGGGCGCCCGTTGCTGGATCGTGGCAATACCCTTTCTCTGTCACGGTCAGCGTCACGATGCGCGTCGCCGGGTCGGCCAATCGGTCGATCACGGTTTCGGGCGACTCCGGCGCGACCAGGGAGTCGGTCACCGCGCCGACCACCCGCAGCCGATCGGCGGCGCCGTTCCGTTCCAGCACGGAGTACAGGCCCCCCTGCGGGGCCAGGGCGTCCCGGGTGGCGGGGCTGCGCAGGCTGACGCCGACGATCCCCCAATCGCCGCCGTCTGCTGCCATGGCCTCTTCGGTGAACACCGCCTGATGGGCCCGGTGAAACGCACCCAGGCCCAGATGGACGATGCCGGCGGCCGGTGCATTTGGGGGTGGGCGCACCACGTCCGCCGGAAGGTCCGACAACGTGGCGCGGGACAGGCGGATCATCCGACGAGCCTCACCAGGGTCAGGGAAACCGCCGGCACGTAAGTCACCAGCAGCAGTGCCACCACATGGGCGGCATAGAACGGCCAGACGGATTTGAGGGTTTCCTCGATCCGTACCTTGCCGACGGCGCAGCCTACGAACAGGACCGAGCCGACCGGCGGCGTCACCAGCCCCAGCCCCAGATTCATGATCAGCATGATGCCGAACTGGACGTCGTCCATGCCCAGCGACCGGGCAACCGGCAGGAAGATCGGCGTGGTGATGACGATCAGCGGCGACATGTCCATGAACGTGCCCAGAAACAGCAGGATCACGTTGATCAGGAGCAGGATGACGATGGGGTTGTCGGAGATTCCGGTCAGCAGCTCGAAAAGCATCAGCGGCACCTGATTGGCCGCCATCATCCAGCCGAAGGCCATGGCCGCGCCGATGATCAGCAGCACCATGGCCGTGGTGCGGACGGCATTGACCGTCGCCGTCAGGAAGTCGCGAAAGCTGAGTGACCGGTAGACGAAGATGGTGATGAACAGCGCGTACAGCGCCGCGATCCCCGACGCCTCGGTGGCGGTGAAGATGCCGAAGCGGACGCCCACCACGATGATCACGGCGGTGATCAGACCGGGGATGGCGACGACGAAGGCGGCAAGCAGCGGCACCCAGCCGGGGAAGACGCCCTTGGGATACCGGCGCCGGAAGGCGATGGCGTAGGTCACGCCCATCAGCAGCAGGCCGACCAGGAGCCCGGGCACGATGCCGGCGAGGAACAGCGAGGCAATGGACACCGTGCCGTTGGCGGCGATCGAAAACAGGATCAGGTTGTGGCTGGGTGGGATGATCAGCCCGATGGTGGCCGAGGTGACGGTGACGTTGACCGCGTAGTCCGCGTGATAACCCTGTTCGCGCATCTTCGGGATCAGGACCGACCCCAGGGCCGATACGTCGGCCACCGCCGAGCCGGAGATCCCGCCGAACATGATGCTGGACGCGACGTTGACCAGGCCCAGCCCACCGCGCAGATGGCCGATCCCCGCCACGGCGAAGTTCACCAGCCGGTCGGCCACCTTGCCCTGCAGCATCAGCTCGCCGGCATAGATGAAGCACGGGATCGCCAGCAGCGAGAACACGTTCATGCCGGAGGAAATGCGCTGGATGACGAGCTCCAGCGGCAATCCCATGGCCAGGCCGCAGGCGAACGCCGCAATGCCCAGAGCGAAGGCGACCGGAACGCCGATCACCAGCAGGAGGGCGAACGTTCCGAAGAGGACCGTCAGCTCCATGCCCGTTTGACCTCTTGGCCGGACAGCGCCTGTAGAATGTGCTCGATGGCGAACAGCACGATCAGCGCCCCGGCGATCGGGAACGGCAGATAGCGGATGCCGGTGGGGATGCCGACGGTGGGGATCGTCTGGTTCCAGGTCACCCCGACCATCTTCTGCCCGTAGAAGAGCAGCAGGGCGCCGAAAGCGCCGACGATCAGGTTGATCAGCACGTCGAGCGCCAACCGGCCCCGGCGGGGCAACTGATCGCGAAAGAACACCAGGCCGATATGGATGTTGGCGCGAACACCGATCGCCGCGCCCAGCAGGCTGTACCAGAACATGACCAGGACCGAACTGGTCTCCGACCAGTGCGGCGTGTCGTTCAGTACCCGGCGGGCGAAGACGTGCCAGCCGATCACCAGCGTCATGCCGACCAGCCCGGCGCCGGAAATCCACAGGACGATCCGGCCGATCCAATCGAAGACCAGGGCCATGCGCCCGAGCAGCGCCGTCACCATGGCGGTTGCACCGGGCCGGGTTGATGCGGGTGGGGGAGGATGCGGCGCATCGTGTAAACCGGCATTGCGCCGGCCGGCGCGGGGATGGCGCCGGCCGGGCAATCCTCAGGTCACGGCATGGACTGGATGCGGTCCACCAGGTCCTGCAGTTCGGGCGTGGTCACGAACTGCTCGTAGACCGGGCCCATGGCGTCGATGAACGGCTGCTTGTCGACTTCCGAGATGACCTCGTTGCCGTTGGCGGCCACCGCGGCGCGGCTGGCTTCCACCCGCTCGTTCCACAGCTCGCGCATGTACGGAACGGACAGGGCTGCGGCCTTGCGGATCAGCTCCTGGTCGGCAGCGCTCAACGCGTCCCAGGTCACCTTCGACATCACCAGGACTTCCGGCGACAGCGAATGCTGGTCCAGCGTGTAGTAGTTGGCGACCTCGAAATGCCGGGTGGATTCGTAGGACGGCCAGTTGTTCTCCGCCCCGTCGATCACGCCGGTGCGCAGCGCGTCGTAGACCTGACCGAATTCCATCGGCGTGGCATTGGCGCCCAGCGCTTCGACCATGGAGACGAACAGGTCGGAATTCTGCACCCGGATGCGCAGGCCTTCCATGTCGGCCGGCGAGGTGATCGGCCGGACGGTGTTGTAGAACGACCGGGCGCCGCTGTCGTAGTAGGCCAGCCCGACGAGGCCCTGCTCTTCCATGGCGGCGAAGATCTGCTGGCCGATTTCGCCGTCCATCGCCCGATGCATGTGATCGATCGACCGGAAGATGTAGGGCAGGGACGGGATCGCCGTTTCCGGCACGATGTTGTTGAGCGGCGCCAGATTGACGCGATTCATGTCGAGCGCGCCGATCATGGTCTGTTCGATCGTGTCACGCTCTTCGCCCAGCTGCCGGCCCGGGAATACCTCGACGGTGATCCGCCCGTTGGTCCAGCCGTCCAACAGTTCGCCCATGTACTCGACCGCTTCGACCGTCGGATAGCCGTCGGCATGGGTGTCGGCAGACCGCAGGACGATCTGGTCCTGGGCGGTGGCGGCCGATGCCAGGCCAATGCCGGCGGCGGCTACCGTGATGGCGCGGAGTGCCTTGGTCATGATGCGCATTCGCTCCTTGATTATGGTTCCTGGTGTCGCTCCCCGAAGGGTGTGGCGCGTCCGGATCTCAGGTATCGAGCTTGTAGGCCCGTTTTGCCAGGTGATAGGCCAGATCGGCGGCCACTTCCTGTGCCTCGTCCTCGTCCAGCCGATGCTCGGCCACGAGTCCGGCGAGATAGGCACAGTCGATCCGGCGCGCCATGTCGTGGCGGGCCGGAATCGAGAGAAACGCGCGGGTGTCGTCGTTGAAACCGACGGTGTTGTAGAAGCCGGCCGTCTCTGTGGTCATGTGGCGATACCGCATCATGCCTTCTGGGCTGTCGTGGAACCACCAGGCCGGCCCCAGCTTCAGGATCGGATAGTGGCCGGCCAGCGGCGCCAGCTCGCGCGAATACGACGTCTCATCGAGGGTGAACAGGATCACCGTCAGGTCCGGCTCGTTGCCGAAGCGGTCCAACAGCGGCTTCAGCGCCCGCACATAGTCGGTCCGCCCCGGGATGTCGGCCCCCATGTCCCGGCCGAAGCGCGCAAAGACCGTGGCGTTGTGGTTGCGGACCGAGCCGGGATGGATCTGCATCACCAGCCCGTCCTCCAGGCTCATTCGCGCCATCTCGGTCAGCATCTGGCCCCGGAAAAGCTCCGCGTCCTCGTGGGTCGCCTGCTGGCGCAAACACTTGTCGAACAGCACTTCGCAGTCGTCGCGGTCGAGATCGGCGGTGGTGGCGCTGGGATGGCCGTGGTCGGTCGACGTACAGCCGTGTTCGGCGAAGAAGCGTCGCCGCTCGGCCAGCGCGGCCAGGTAGCCCCGCCAGGTGGCCGTATCCTGGCCGGTCAGTTCGCCCAGACGCACCACATTGTCATGGAAGCCTTCGAATTCCGGATCGACCACGGGATCCGGTCGGAAGGCGGTGATCACCCGGCCGCCCCAGTTGCTTTCGGCGATGGCCCTGTGGTGGCGCAGGTCATCCAGCGGGGCCTCGGTGGTCGCCAGAACCTCAATGCCGAAGCGGTCGAACAGCGCCCGCGGCCGCATGTCCGGGTCGGTCAGCCGTACCGCGATCGCGTCATAGATCCGATCGGCCGTCTCGGCGCTGAGCCTTTCGGTGATGCCGAGGACTTCCGACAGCACGTAATCGAGCCACATGCGCGAAGGCGTTCCACGGAACAGGTAATAATGACCGGCGAAGGTGCGCCAGATGTCCCGGGGTTCGGGGACGGCCTCCGGCGCGTCGGTGGAGGCGACACCCAGGGTCTCCAGAGGGATGCCCTGGCTGTAGAGCATGCGCAGCAGGTAGTGGTCCGGCACGATGAACAGGGCCGCGGGATCCGGGAATGCCGTGTCCTCGGCAAACCACCGGGGATTGGTGTGGCCGTGCGGGCTGATGATCGGCAGATCGGCCACCGTGGCATAGAGGCGCCGGGCGATGGAGCGAGCGTCAGGATCTGTGGGAAACAGACGATCGGGGTGCAGGCGCAACGGCCCCGTCACTGGGCGGCCTCCGTCGATTCCGGGAATGCCACGTCGTCGCCGGTCAGCATGATATCCAGGACGACATCGATATGCCGGTGCATGGCCGCGCGGGCCCCCGGCGAGTCATGGGCGGCGATGCGTTCGAACACCACCCGGTGATCGGTCACGGCGGTACGCGCGTTCTCCGGCAGCCGCACCTTGCGGCTTATGGTGGTGAACAGCGGGCGGGTCATGCCGAGCCAGAGCTGGCTGACCATGTCTTCCAGGATCGAATTGCGCGCGGCTTTGGCGATATGAACGTGGAACAGGAGGTCGCCGTCGTCGCGATGGTCGACGGCCTGGACCCCGCGGTCGATGTCCCGGGCCATCCGGTCGATGGCTTCGCGGATCCGAGCCAGATCCTCCGGCGTCGCATGGTGGGCGGCGATCGCTGCGGTTTCGCCTTCGATGACCCGGCGCGCGGCGATGATCTCGAACGGGCTGGGGCCGGCGTCCCCCGGCTCCGCCAGATGCAGCCGGGTCTCGGCCGCGTCCTGCCAGCGCTGCACGAAGGTGCCGGCACCGGTGCGCACCTCCACCAGTCCGGCCAGCTCCAAAGCGACCATGGCCTCGCGCACCACCGGCCGACTGACCGAAAGGCTGCGCGCCAGATCCCGTTCCGGCGGTAGTTTCTCGCCCGGCCGATAGGTGCCACCGCGGATCAGCGCGCCGATCTGGTGGGCAACCTGTTGATAGAGCCGCTGGGACTCCACGGCGTGGAGCAGCATGTCCTCTTTTCCCTGGAGACGACGCGGGCCAGCGTAAGGATGCTGCGCCCATCAGGTCAAGCGGTCAGGCCAATTTGCAAAAACAGCGGCGATGAAGGCAATCCGACCGCCGGCTCCTGCTCCGTGGGGTCCGGCAGCTTCAGCCGACGGGCGTGAGCAGCGGCAGCCCCGCAAAATGGGCCGCCACGTTCTGCAGCACCAGCTGACCCATCGCCCAGCGCGTCTCCTCCGTGCCGCTTGCATGGTGCGGCTGGACCACGACATTGGGTAGATCCAACAGCGACGCTGGCACGTTCGGTTCTTCCGCGAAGACATCCAGGCCAGCGCCGGCGATCCTCCGCTCCCGCAGGGCTTCGATCAGTGCCGGCTCGTCGACGACGCTGCCGCGGGCAACATTGACCAGGACGCCGTCGGTGCCGAGGGCGTCAAGGACGGCGGCATCGATCAGGCGATCGGTGATCGGCCCGCCCGGCACGCACACGACCAGGACATCGCTGGCGGCGGCCAGGGCGACCGGTCCGGCATGCTGGGCATAGGCGATGTCGGTTTGCGGGCGCCGGCCGCAATAGCCGATCGGACAGCCGAAAGCTTCGAAGCGGCGGGCAACGGCCCTGCCCACCCGGCCCAGGCCGACGATCCCCACATGGCGGCCGGTCAGGCTGCGGGTCAGCGGCATCGGACCCATAACCCACCGGCCCTCCCGCACGAACCGGTCGCCGACGCATAACTGGCGCAAAACCGCCAGGGTCAGTCCGATGGCCATATCGGCGACATCGTCGGTCAGGACGTCCGGCGTATTGGTCACGTCGATCTGCCGGCTGTGCGCCAGCGGCAGATCGACAGCGTCCACGCCCACGCCGCTGACCGCGATCAGTTTCAGATTGGGCAACGCCTGCATCAGGGCGGCGTCGGCGCCGGCCCCGCCATCCGTCACCAGTACCGTGACCGTCGTCGCCAGGTCTTCGGGAAGTCCGTCCGGTCCGCCCAACTCCGAGAGCAGATGCAGCGTGTACCGGTCGGCCAAGGCCTCCATGACCGCTGCCATCAGCGGCCTGACCATGACGATGTCCGGACGCATGGCGTTCCTCCGATTCTTTCATTTGCCGCATCTTGCGCCTTGTTTCGGCGGTGTCCAGCAGGGGGCTTGGGTGCCCGGTCGCGGTGCAGTATTCGTGCGGCGTCAGTCCCCCGGCACGATAAGGATGTTCCAAGGCCATGCGTTTCGACGACCTGAACGGCAAGACCGTACTGATCACTGGCTCCAGCACCGGCATCGGCGCCGCCCTGGCGCGGGCGTTTGCGGCACAGGGCTCGGTGGTCGCCGTCCACTACGCCCGCAGTGCCGAGGCGGCGAATGCGCTGGTGTCGGAGATCACGACCGCCGGCGGCATGGCGCAGGCCTTCCAGGCCGACCTGACCGAGAGTGCGGCGGCGCGGTCCCTGGTCGACGCGGTCGTGGCCCGGCTGGGTGGGATCGACATCCTGATCAACAACGCCGGGGCCTTGGTGCAGCGGATTTCAACGGCCGAGCTGGACGAGGCTCTGTACGACAGGGTGCTGGACGTCAACATCCGCTCGGCGGTGATGTGCACCCAGGCAGCGTTGCCGTCGTTGAAGCAGCGGCGCGGCACGGTGATCAACACCGGCTCGATCGCTGGCCGCAACGGCGGCGGGCCGGGGGCGGGGATCTATGGCGCCACCAAGGCCTTCATCCAGAACTGGACCCGCAACCTGGCCAAGGAGCTGGCGCCGCTGGGCATGCGGGCCAATGCCGTTGCCCCCGGCGTGATCCAGACGCCGTTCCACGACCAGTTCACCTCGCCGGAACTGATGGAGACCATGCGCCAGTCGATCCCGCTGCAGCGGATCGGCACCCCCGAGGACGTGGTCGGCGCCTATCTGTTCCTGGCGTCGGAACAGGCGTCGGCCTACATCACCGGCCAGGTGATCGAGGTCAACGGCGGGCAGATGATGCCGTAGGGCAACGCCGCCTAGCGCTGCCAGACGCGGTCAAGCGGCAGCACGCGGTTCAAAACGACCAGCAGCAGCATGGTGACGGCGATCAGCAGCGTGCTGACCACGTTGACCGTGGGCAGGACATCGAACTGCATGTCGGCATAGATGCGCACCGGCAGCGTTTGCAGGCGTGCCGTGGTCAGAAACGCCGTCACCGTGACCTCGCCGAATGAGATCAGGAAGGCGACGATGCCGGCGGCGATGATGCCCGGGGCCAGGTTCGGCAGGATGACATGCATGAAGGTGCGCACCGGGCCGGCCCCCAGGCTGGCGGCCGCCTCCTCGATCGAGCGATCGAGGTGAAGCACCGAACTGCGCAGCATCGCCAGACAGAACGGGCACAACAGGACGACATGCACCGATACAAGGCCCCAGAATGGGGGTATCGAGACGAACACCTGGAGCAGTTTCAGAATCCCCAGGGCGAAGGCGATCCCCGGCAGCGCCAGCGGCAGCATGTAGACCGATCCGAGCAGTTCCGGATCGCCCACCGGGTAACGGGCCAGGGCGAAGGCGGCCGGTAACGCCAGCGCCAGCGCCAGAAGGGCGGATACGGCGGCGATTTGCAGG
>JANQIU010000184.1 GCA_028281985.1 Alphaproteobacteria bacterium
CGTACCCTCCGTGGAACTTCACCGATAGCGACGGCAACCTGGTCGGGTTCGAGATCGATCTGGCGAACGTCATGTGCGAGCGCATGGCTGTGGAGTGCGAGTTCGTCGCCCAGGATTGGGACGGCATCATTCCGGCGCTGATGAACGGGCGGTACGACGCCATCATCGCCGGCATGTCGATCACCGACGAGCGGCGCGAAAGCATCAATTTCAGCCACGGCTACGTCACCGACCCGGCGTTCTTCGTCGCCCCGATCGATTCCGATCTGCAGGATCTGGAAGACATCGACGACGTGCTGGCCGGGATCGCCGGGATCGAGGTCGGTGTCCAGACCGCGACCATCCACCAGAACTTCATGGATCAGCACACCGAAGCCGAGATCCGCCTGTACGATACCCAGGAGCTTCTGGCCATCGACCTGGCGGCCGGCCGGATCGATGCGGCGCTGGCCGACCGCGCTGCGTGGGAGCCGTTCCTGGCCAGCGACGAAGGGGCGGATTTCGACGTGTTCGGTCCCGGGCTAAACGGCGCCACCTTCGCCGTCTTCGGCGAAGGGGTCGGTGTCGGGCTGCGCAAGGAGGATGCCGATCTTCAGGCGGCCTTCAACGCGGCGATCTGCGAGCTGTCCGAAGACGGGACGACGGCGGCCCTGTCGGAAGAGTGGTTCGGCTACGACATGTCGTTGCCGTGCCCCGACTAACGGGTCCGGGCGTGTTCGGGGCGGCCGGCCTGTTGGCCGCCCCCCATGCCGCCCCCCGTGCCGCCGCAGCGTCGCGGGCTCATCTGGGCTTCTGACACATGACAACGGCGGGCGATGCCGATATCGCCCGGCTGCGCGACCTCGATGCCCCTGACCAGGGTGTGTTCGACGCCCTGATCGGTTCCGGCGCCGAGCAGACGCTTTGGGACCGGCTGGCCCTGCTCAGCCTGGGCGGAGGCGGCTGGGGCGACGAGTTGCTGGCCGGTGCGGCGATGACCGTGGTCGTCGCGTTGACCAGCTACGGGCTTGGCCTTCTGGTCGGCACGCTGGGGGCCGGGGCCAAGCTGTCCGGGCTCACGGCGCTGCGCGCGCCGGCGGAAGTGTACACCACGGTCATCCGCGGCATTCCCGAACTGCTGATCATCTATCTGTTCTTCTACGGGCTGGAGGGCGGCCTGAACTCCCTGCTGTCCGTCGTGCGCCTACAGCCCGTCGACCTGCCGTCGGGCGTCTGGATCACAGGCAGCATCGAACGCTGGATCGGCCAGATCTATGCCGACCCGCTCAGGCTCAGTCCTTTCGTGGTCGGCGTCGCGGCTGTCGGCCTGATCTCCGGCGCCTATTCGACCGAGGTGCTGCGGGGCGCCATCCGTGCGGTGCCCCCGGGGCAGATCGAAGCGGCGCGGGCGCACGGGATGCGTGGCATTGTGATCTTCCGCCGCATCGTCTGGCCCCAGGCGCTGCGCCTGGCCCTGCCCGGCCTGGGCAATGTCTGGCAGCTCACCTTGAAGGATACCGCTCTGATCTCGGTCACCTCGCTGACCGAACTGATGCGCCAGGCCAGCGTCGCCTCCGGCTCGACGCGGGAGCCGTTCATCTTCTTCCTGACCGCCGCGGCCCTCTACCTGCTGATGACCACCTTCTCCAACGTGGCGTTCCAGCGGGCCGAACGCCATTACAACCGCAGCGTCCGGAGGGCTTGAGCCGATGGACGTGGCGTTGATGTGGGAGGCCCTGCCCGATCTGCTCCTCGGCCTGCTGCTGACGCTTCAGATCGTGCCCATCTCGCTGGCCATCGGCTTCGCCGGCGGGGTCGCTATCGCGCTGATGCGCCTGTCGGCCAACCCGCTTCTGGGGTGGCCGGCCTATGCCTTCGTCTTCGTGTTCCGCGGCACGCCGCTGCTGGTTCAGATCGCGATGATCTATTTCGGTGTCGGCAGCCTGGAGGTGGTCCGCGAAAGCTTCCTGTGGCCGGTGTTCCGCGAGCCGTTCTGGTGCGCCATCGTGGCCCTGGGCCTGAACAGCGCCGCTTACGCCAGCGAGATCATCCGCGGCGGCATCCTGTCGGTTCCCTTCGGCCAGGTCGAAGCCGCGCGCGCCTGCGGCATGGACCGTCTGCAGGTGTTCCGCCGGATCGTCATGCCGGTCGCCCTGCGCCAGGCCCTGCCGGCCTACAGTAATGAGATCGTTCTGGTTGTGAAGGCCAGTTCGCTGGCCAGCACCATCACGCTGATGGACCTGACCGGTGTCGCCAACGAGTTCATTGCCGTCACCTTCAAGCCGATCCCGATCTTCGTGGTGGCGGGCTCGATCTACCTGGCGCTGAACTGGTTCCTGACCGAGTGCCTGCGCCTGGTGGACTGGCGGCTGACGGTCCATATGCGCCCGCGCGACGGGGGTGACCGGCCGCCGGCCTTGGAACGCCTTGTCGGGCATATTCCCGTGCCGGTACGCCGGGGGACGGCCTTGGCGGTGGGGACCGTTTCGCTGGTTGTCCAGCGGGGCCTGATCGGACCGGTAGCCCGGGTGATCGGTCTCTTCGTGGCGACGTGGCGGGCGGCCACACCCGCCGCGCTAGGCGAACCGGAGCGCCGGCGCGTGACGGCCTTTGCCGCCGGGGCTGTGGCCATCGGCCTTGTCGTCTGGGCCGTGATCCCGGGTGCGTCGGGGTTCGCCGCGTTCGCCCGCGAATCCGCCATGGCCGTCGAAGCCCTGCAGTGCGAGGTCGAACCGGCGGATGACCGGGGACTGGTCTGCATTCTGGGGGACCGGTCGCGCTTCGCCATGGACCGGTCCGGCGACGGCACGGTCGACCGGATCACCTTCGCCTTCGACCGCGACGATTTCGAACGCGCCTCCCAGGCCCGCCGCGCCATGCGCCGGTTCGAGCGGTATGTGGAAGCGCGCTTCGCCGATATCGGCGCCGTGCAGGTGGCGTCGCCCGTGCCGGAAGACGGCTTCGACGGGTCGGTGCGGCTCGAAGGCGGCGGCTTCGTTTTCCAGCGCACGGTCACGCGGTCCTGCAGCGATGGGTCGGACTGCGGACTGGAATGGTCGATCCGCTATGCCGGGCCGTCGCCGGTGGAACCGGCCGACTGAGGCGCAACGGGTACCCCTAAACGTACTAAGGCGGCTTTGCGGTCATTCGAGGTTGTGCCTAATATCGTCCGTAACCGCCGGGACCACACCGGCGGCGAAAGGCCCGATGGGCCACCGATGTCGCTAAGGGATGGGGAATGACCCGATGACGGTGCAGCGTATCCTCAAGCATAAGGGGAACCGGGTGGTGACGGCGAAGCCGGACCAGCCGCTGTTGGATATCACCCGCCTGCTGACGGCCGAGGGCATCGGCGCCGTGGTGATCAGCACCGACGGCCGGTCCGTCGACGGCATCCTCTCCGAACGCGACATTGTCCGCACCCTGGCCGACCGCGGACCGGAGGCGCTCAACGCCCCGGCGTCGGAGGTCATGACCAGCAAGGTCAACACCTGCCAGCACGAAGACCGGATCGCCGACCTCATGGTGCGGATGACCCAGGGCCGGTTCCGTCACTTCCCCGTGGTCGAGGACGGCGCCCTGGTGGGCATGATCAGCATCGGCGACGTCGTCCGGGTTCGCATGGAAGAGGTGGAGTCCGAGGCCGAGGCCTTGCGGAGCTTCATCACCCAATAGGCCGGTTCGCCCGCCATGCCCGGGGCGCAGTCAGTCCCGGTCGTCGGAGATCGAGAATCCGCGGCGCCGCAGCCGCTCTACCGGCACCGACCCGGGCGATAGCTGGACCTGCGGGGGTGGTGCGTCGACAACCGGTTCCGGCCCCCGCCAGCTCTGGGTGAATCCCTGGGCATAGACGTAGCAATCGGCGCCGCCGCTGATCCGCTCACACGCCCGCACAGCATCGCCGGGAAATCCGTTCACGCAGCGCCGGTGGGTGCAGATGGCGTAACCGCAGTAGTTTCCGGTGGGATCGGCGGCAAAGAACACCGGCTGGCTTTCCCGCAGGTAGGCGCCGTAGGCGAATTCGCAGGTGTCCGACAGCACGGGCCCGCCAACCGGGCGGCTGGGCGAAAAGCTGCCGTCCGGTGCGCAACTGCCGATCAGCAGTAGCGGAACCGACAGCAATGCGTATCGCAGGATGCCAGGGATGGTCATAGACTCCCTCCCGGAGGGATACGGAACCGATGGCGGCATTTTAGGCCCCCGCCGCCGGCTGGCGAGACGCGCCGGGGTCGCACCGGACGCCGACGGCGTCCATGGGTGTCGGTCGGCGTCAGTCGAGGCGGAAGCGTGAGAACGGCTGCCGCCGCAAGCGCACCAGCAGGGCCGAGCCCGGCCCGGCATCGGCGTCCGCCGCCGCGCCGGGGGGCGGGTCCGGGCCGCGCCCGCTTTGGGGGGCCCCCTCGGCGGAGGC
>JANQIU010000186.1 GCA_028281985.1 Alphaproteobacteria bacterium
CGAGGATTGGTATCCCATTGTCGCGGGCCAAGGCAATCGCCGAGGTGTCCATCACCCGCAGATCGCGGTGCAGCTCAGCGCCAGCACGATCGGGCGGCCCCCCGCCTTCAACCGGTCGACGATGGACCAGGTGTCCTCGCCCAGGGCCGGCCGCGCCGCAGCGACCAGCAGCAGCACCAGGGCGGCGTCGGCCGCCCCGGACCAGGCGGCGGCGACCATGGCGCGGTCCAGGCGCCGCCGGGGTTGGAAGATCCCCGGCGTGTCGACGAACACCATCTGCGCCAGGCCGTTGAGGGCGATGCCCAGCACGCGCGTGCGCGTGGTCTGCACCCGGGGCGTGACGATCGCCACCTTGCTGCCGACCAGGCTGTTCAGCAGCGTCGACTTGCCGACGTTCGATGCGCCGATGATGGCGATGAAGCCGCAGCGCGTCTCCGCCGGCGGGATCTCGGCGGACGGCGTCTCCGGAGCCCCGGTCACGTCTGCGGCAGCCGGCCGAGCAATGCCGCCGCCGCCCCCTTTTCCGCGGCCCGCTTGCTACTGCCCGACGCGGTTTCCGCGCCGTGCCCGACCACCTCGACCCGCACCGTGTATTGCGGGGCGTGGTCGGGGCCGGTACGCCCGGCCTCGGTGTACTGGGGCAGCGGCAGGCCATGGTGCTGCGCCCATTCCTGCAGGCTGGTCTTGGGATCGCGCGGCGGCGCCAGCTCGCCCTGTACGCGCGCGCCCCAATGGGTGCGGACGAAGCGCCGCGCCGCCTCCAGCCCAGCTTCCAGATACAGGGCGCCCAGCACCGCCTCGCACGCATCGGCCAGGATGGCGGTGTTGTCGCGGCCGCCGGAGGTGTCCTCGCCCCGCGACAGATGCAGGTAGTCGCCCAGGGAAATCGACCGGGCCACGTCGGCCAGCGCTTCCTGCCGGACCAGCGCCGCGTAGCGCTTGGCCAGCGCGCCTTCCGCTTCCTTCGGGAACAGCTCCAGCAGCCAGGTGGCCATCACCAGCCCAAGGACCCGGTCGCCCAGGAACTCCAGCCTTTCGTTGGCGTGGCGGGCACCGCCGCGGCGTGCCGGGGCGACGCTGGCATGGGTCAGGGCCTCGTTCAGCAGCGCGGTATCGGCGAACCGGTGGCCCAGCGCTTCCGCCAGCCCGTCAGGATCGGCAGCCTGCCGCTGGGGATCCATCCGGGCTCAGTCGATGCCGCTGAACATGCGCGAGAACCGGATGGCGACCGGCCATTTCCAGACTTCCCAGAAGCTGGCGTCCTCCAGGCTGAACCACAGAAGGTCGGCGCGCCCGACCAGGTTCTCGTAGGGCACGAAGCCGACCCCGTGCATCACCCGGCTGTCCTGGCTGTTGTCGCGGTTGTCGCCCATCATGAAATAGTGCCCTTCCGGCACCAGGAACGGCCCCGCATTGTCCAGTGGATCGTTGTCGTCGCATTCCAGGATGAAGTGCTCGCGGCCGTTCGGCAGCGTTTCCACATAGCGCGTCATGCGGGCGACGGCCGTCGTGGTGCCGAAGCGCTGACAGGATCCGCCGCGGAAATCCTCGACCCGCCGCCGCGGCACCGCTTCGCCGTTGATGTGCAGAACGCCGGCGATCACTTCGATGACGTCGCCGGGCATGCCGATCAGCCGCTTGATGTAGTCCTCGTCGGGGTTGGACGGCAGCTTGAACACCACCACGTCGCCCCGCTCCGGCTCGCCCGCCAGCAGGCGCCCGTCGAACAGCGGCAGCCCGAAGGCGACCGTGTGCCGGCTGTAGCCGTAGGAGAACTTGGAGACGAACAGATAGTCGCCTACCAAGAGCGTCGGCCGCATCGATCCCGATGGGATGTTGAAGGGCTCATAAAGGAACGTGCGGACGGCGAACGCGATCAACACGGCATAGACCACCGTCTTTATCGTATCCCACCAACCGCCCCGCTTTTTCTCGCGCGTCATGAAGGTCCGGTCTTCGAGCCAGGGCGGCGCCCTGTATCGGACCTGGGTCCCGCGAAATCAACCCCCGGGGGCAGCCGGGTCGCGTCGACGTTGTCGCTGTGGGATTGGCATCACCCGGACGGAACCGCCGATCCTGGGCCGTCCGCTGAGCAACCTCGCCCAGAAGATGTCGCCGATCGACGCCGGATTCCGGCGGCCTCTCGATGGGTTGGCGACGCCGGAACGCCCTACGCCGACACCGCCGAGATGATCACCACCGCCTGGGCCTGGGGCATGTCGTCGGTCATGGTCAGATGGATGACCGAGCGCATGCCGGCCGGCGTCATCGCCTCCAGCCGCGCCTGGGCGCCGCCGGTCAGGCGGATCGTCGGCTGGCCGGTGGGCAGGTTCTCCACCCCGATATCCCGCCAATACACGCCCCGGCTGATGCCGGTGCCCAGTGCCTTGGCGCAGGCTTCCTTGGCGGCGAACCGCTTGGCGTAGCTGGCAGCCCGCTGGTTCCGGCGATCGCTCTTGCGCTGTTCCAGGTCGGTGAACACCCGCCGTTCGAACCGGCCCGGAAACCGCGCCAGGGTCCGCTCGATGCGGCGGATGTCGATGATGTCGTTGCCCAGCCCCAGGATCATGCCGCAGCTCCCTGGCGGCCCGCCGCCATCGCCGCGCGCATGTCCCCGATCGCCCGATCCAGCCCGACGAAGACCGCATCGCCGATCAGGGCGTGGCCGATATTCAGCTCGACGATCTCGGGGATCGCCGCCACCGGGCCGACATTGCCGGTGGACAGGCCGTGCCCGGCATGCACCTCCAGGCCAAGCCCCGCCGCCTGCGCAGCCGCCTGCTGCAGCCGCTGCAACTCCGCGGCCCGGTCATCACCCTGCGTGTCGCAGTATCGGCCGGTATGCAGTTCGATGACCGGCGCGCCGATCGCCGCCGATGCGGCGACCTGATCGGGGTCCGGATCGATGAACATCGACACCCGAATCCCGGCCATCCGCAGCGCCGTCACCGTCTCCCGCAGCGGCCGGCCGCCATCGCGTACGTTCAGCCCGCCTTCGGTGGTGACCTCCAGCCGCCGCTCGGGCACCAGGCAGCAGGCATGCGGCTGAACGGCCGAGGCGATCCGGGTCATCTCCACGGTCGCGGCCACTTCCATGTTCAGCGGTACCCGCAGGTTCGCCTTCAACCGTTCCACGTCGGCATCGCGGATGTGGCGCCGGTCTTCGCGCAGATGCGCCGTGATGCCGTCCGCACCGGCCGCCTGGGCGGCCAGGGCCGCGGCCACCGGGTCGGGATGGCCGCCGCCGCGGGCGTTCCGCAGGGTGGCGACATGGTCGATGTTGACCCCCAGGCGAAGGGGGCGAAGCGGATCGGGCATGGGGGTCCGTTTGGAGGGTTTCAGCCGCTGCGGGCCCGGTCGACGGTGCTGACCACCGGCGTGGCGCGCAGGGCCGCCAGGATGTCCGTCAGGTGCCGGCGGTCGCGCACGGCGACGTCGATCAGCATCTCGAAGAAATCGGTCGACCGGCTGGTGATCTTCAGATTGGTGATGTCGCCGCCTTGCCGGGCGATCATGGTGGTGAGTTCGCCCATGCTGCCGCGTTCGTTGACGATGACGGCATGGATGCGCGCGGTGATGGCGGCCGGCGTTTCGACGCGGGCATCCCAGCTCACATCGACCCAGCGCTCGGGCATCTCGTAGAAGCTGTCCAGCGTCTCGCAATCCAGCGTATGGATCGACACACCCTTGCCGGTGGTGACGATGCCGACGATGCGGTCCCCGGGGATCGGATGACAGCATCGCGCATAGTGGACAGCCATGCCCGGGATCAGGCCGCGCAGCGGAACCGATTGGCTTTCCTGAGGCTTGCTCGAGCGGCGCGCCCGGGCGATCGGGACGACCTTGTCGGAGGCGTCGGCCGCTTCCTTCTGCTTGTCCCGGTGGCCGGGGAAGATGGCGTTGAACACCTCGCGGGCGCTGGTGATGCCACTGCCGATGCCGGCATAGAGGTCTTCGACCTGCGGCACCTTGAAGACCTTCAGCACCCCCTCAACGGCCCGTTCGGTAAAATCGTAGCCCTCCTGGCGGAACACCTTGTGCAACATCGCCTTGCCCAGGTCGCAGTACTCGGTCCGCTGCTTCAGGCGAATGAAGCGACGGATGCGGGCCCGCGCCTTGCCGGTGACGACGTACCGCTCCCACTCCGGCGACGGCTGGGCGTTGCGGCTGGTGATGATCTGGACCTGGTCGCCGTTGGACAGGGTATGGCGCAGCGTCACCATGCGGCCGTTGACCTTGGCGCCCTGGCAATGGTCGCCCACCTCGGTATGAACGGCATAGGCGAAGTCGACGGGCGTGGCCCCCTGCGGCAACGAGATCAGCATGCCCTTCGGCGTGAAGCAGAACACCTGATCCTGGAACAACGCCAGCTTGGTGTGTTCGAGGAACTCCTCCGGGCGCTGCGCGGATTCCACGATATCGCGCAGCTCCCGAAGCCACCGGTATTGCGGGCCGGACGCGTCCTTGCCGCCGTCGACCGCCTTGTAGATCCAATGGGCGGCCACGCCCAGTTCCGCCACTTCGTGCATATGGCGGGTGCGGATCTGGATCTCGACCCGCTGCTGATACGGCCCCAGCACGGCAGTGTGCAGCGACTGGTAGCCGTTCGGCTTGGGTGTGGAGATGTAGTCCTTGAACCGGTCCGGCAACGACCGGTACTCGGCATGGATCAGGCCAAGGGCCTGGTAGCAGTCGGTGGTGGTGTCGACGATCAGGCGGAAGGCGATGATGTCGGCCAACTGCTCGAAGCCCAGGTTCTGCCGCTGCATCTTGCGCCAGATCGAATAGGGCCGTTTCTCCCGGCCGGTCACCTGGGCATTGGCGAGGCCGCCTTCGGCGCAGACTCTGGTCAGGTCGCCGATGATCCGGGGCACCGTCTCGGCCCCGTCGCGCCGCAACCGGGCCAGCCGGTTGACGATGCTCTCGCGCGCTTCCGGATAGAGGTGAATGAAGGCGAAGTCTTCCAACTCGTCCTTCAGTTCGTGCATGCCGATGCGCTCGGCCAGCGGCGCATAGATCTCCAGCGTCTCAAGCGCGATGCGCACGCGTTTTTCCGGGCTTTTGATGGCCTCCAGCGTGCGCATGTTGTGCAGGCGGTCGCACAGCTTCACCAGCAGGACGCGGATGTCGCGCGACATGGCCAGGACCAGCTTGCGGAGGTTTTCCGCCTGCTTGGTCTGATCGCTCTGCAGTTCAAGCTGGCTCAGCTTGGTGACGCCGTCGACGAGCTCGGCAATCTCCGACCCGAACATCTGGCCGATTTCGGCCACGGTCGCGCCCGTGTCCTCGACGGTGTCGTGCAGCAGGCCGGTGACGATGGACCCAGTGTCCAGGCGCATACCCGCCAGGAGGCCGGCTACCTCAAGCGGGTGCAGGAAATAGGGATCCCCGGACGCACGGGTCTGCGACCCATGCTGCTGCATGGCATAGACATAGGCACGGTTGATCAGATCCTCGTCCGCCTCCGGATCGTAGGACTTGACCCGCTCGACCAACTCGTATTGGCGGATCATGCCGCGCCCCGATCTGTTCCGCGCCCAGCCTGCCCCAGAAACACTCCTTAGGATGCGACCCCAAGTCGCGCCGGCACCGCGCTAGCCCAGGATTTCGTCCTCGGGGCCGCCCTCGGCTTCGGCCCAGCCGGCGCTGGCCGGGTCCGCCGGTTCTGCGTCGGACGCACTGACATCGGCGCCGAAGTCGTCGCCAACGGGTTCGGCCGCCACGTCGGCGTCGCCCGTCGGCGCGCCAACGGCGTCCTCGGCCACGCCCTTCTGCAGCCATTCTTCTTCGCCGGCCATCAACTCGACGATCTCGTCTTCCGGCTCGTCGGGCTCGACGACCCGCTGATGGCCGCGCACCAAATTGTCGCGCAACTCATCGAGCGACACCGTGTCGTCGGCAATCTCCCGCAAGGCAACGACGGGGTTCTTGTCGTTGTCGCGGTCTACAGTCAGCGGCGAACCGGCGGAGATTTCCCGCGCTCGTTGTGCTGCCGTGCAAACCAGCTCGAAGCGGTTGGGAATACGAACGACGCAATCTTCAACTGTGACGCGCGCCATTTGGCATCTGCTCCAAAGTGATCGAGAATTGCTTAGGACTATAGGAACGACGCCCGTTCCGCGCAAGCAACGGTCTCCGCAGGGCGGCAATGCGCGGCTTGAAGGGGCGCCCGACAACGCCCGGGAAACCCGCCTCTGGCCGCCGCGTGGATTTGACAGTGGTGCCAAAAAGGGATAGCGACGACATGGTGAATTGCCGTTGATTGGGAACAAACTGGATCATGATATTTTACAAGGAAGAGCGTCTTGCCCTGTTCATCGATGGGGCAAACCTCTACGGGGCCGCTAAGGCCTTGGGGTTCGATGTCGACTACAAACGTCTCTTGGAACTTTTCGCCAGCCGTGGCCGGCTTATCCGTGCTTTCTATTATACGACGCTTATAGAAGATCAGGAGTACTCCCCCATTCGTCCGCTGATCGACTGGCTGGAGTATAATGGCTACGCACTGGTGACCAAGCCGCTGAAGGAATTCACGGATTCACAGGGCCGGCGGAAAACCAAGGGTAGTATCGACATCGATTTGGCGATCGACGCCTTGGACATGGCCGAGCAGGTCGATCACATTCTGCTGTTCTCCGGGGATGGCGACTTCCGTCGGCTGCTCGAAGCGCTGCAGCGAAAGGGGGTGCGGACGACTGTCGTCAGCACCATCAAATCGCAACCACCGATGGTGGCGGACGAGTTGCGCCGGCAGGCGGACAACTTCATCGAGTTGATGGAGTTGGCGCCCCATATCCAGCGCAACATGAGCCACAGCCACCACATGCCCCAGCGCGGCGTCAACGAGGGCCTGGCCGGTCCGCGGCCCATGGCGGTGGATGACGAGGACGAGCCGGACGAGCCGGCGACGGCCTATTCACGGTCGGCGTGATCGGGGCGCCGCCGTCGGCGGCGCCGACCCGCGATTGCCCTTTGTGCCCGCGCTTAGTGGGGTTCCGGGACGGTAATCGCGATCGGTATGCGGCGTACCACAACGCGCCGGTGCCGGCCTTCGGCGCCATTTCGGCCCGGATGCTGATCGTCGGTCTGGCCCCAGGCCTGCACGGTGCCAACCAGACCGGTCGCCCCTTCACCGGAGACTATGCCGGCGACCTGCTGTACCAGACACTGCTCCGGTTCGGGTTTGCGCAAGGACGTTATGCCGCGGATCCGCGGGACGGCTTGGAACTGGTGGACAGCCGGCTAACGAATGCGGTGCGGTGCGTGCCGCCGGAGAACCGCCCGACGGCAGCAGAAACCAACACCTGTCGGCGTTTCCTATCGGCGGAGATCGCGGCGATGCCCAGGCTCCGGGTGATCGTGGCTCTGGGCGGCATCGCCCACCAGTCGATCCTGCGGGCACTCGGCCAGAGGGTCAGCGGCTACAAGTTCCAGCACGGTGCCGTCTTCGAGCTGCCCGACGGGTTGACCCTGGCGGACAGCTACCACTGCTCCCGCTACAACACGAATACCGGCCGCCTGACACCCGAGATGTTTGAAGCCGTATTCGCCGCCGTTCGGGCGATCTTGGACCGATCCGCCGCCGCGCCCTGAGCAGGCCGTATGAAGGGCGGATCAGCCCTTGTCCCGCAGCAGCCGCTGGCGCTCCCGCTGCCACGACCGTTCCTTAAGATCCTGGCGCTTGTCATACTGCCGTTTACCACGGGCCAGCCCGAGGTCGATCTTGGCGATACCCCGGCGATTGAAGTACAGCGCCAGGGGAACCAGCGTGACGCCTTCGCGGCGCACCGCACCCAATAGCCGGTCGCGTTCGCGCCGATGCACCAGCAGCTTTCGCGGCCGCCGGGTTTCGTGGTTGAAGCGGTTGGCGGCCCTGTATTCCGGGATATAGGCGTTAAACAGAAACAGCTCGCCCTGCAGTTCGCCGGCATAGGCGTCCTGCAGGCTGGCACGACCTTCGCGCAGAGCCTTGACCTCCGTCCCGGCGAGCATGATGCCCGCCTCCAGGCGCTCGTCGATGAAATAGTCGTGACGCGCCCGGCGGTTCTGGGCGACGCGACGGCCTGGCGTCTCGGAAGGCTTGCTCATCAGTCGATACCAGCGACGGCGATACCTGTGGCGAGCGGCCGGTCAGCCGTTGATCAGCCCGGCATGGACCATGGCCTGCCGAACCGCCGCCCGCGTCGCCGGCGTTATCTGGGATAACGGCAACCGCACCGTCTCCGGCGCGCGGCCCAGCAGGGCGCAGGCATGCTTCACCGGTGCCGGGCTGCTTTCCAGGAACAGCGCCCTATGCAACGGCGCCAGCCGATCGCGCAGCGCCTGCATGGTCGGCAAGTCGCCGTGGCGCCAGGCATCCTGCATTTGGGCGCACAGGGCCGGCGCGGCGTTGGCGGTTACGGAGATGCAGCCATGCCCCCCCTGGGCCAGGAAAGCGGTTGCCGTAGCATCCTCGCCGCTGAGCTGGCAGAACCCTTCGCCGATTTCGAGTCGTGTCTGAAGCGGGCGTGCCAGATCGGCCGTGGCGTCCTTGACGCCGCGAATTCTTGGCAGTTCCGCTAGGCGCTTCATCGTGTCCACCGACATATCGACGACGGACCGGCCCGGGATGTTGTAGATGATCACCGGGATTTCGGCGGCATCGTGGACAGCCCGGAAATGGTGATAGAGCCCCTCCTGCGTCGGCTTGTTGTAGTACGGCGTGACGACCAGGACCGCGTCAGCGCCGGCCTCGGCGGCATACCGCGTCAGGCTGACCGCCTCGGCCGTGCTGTTGGAGCCGGTGCCGGCGATGACGGGAACCTCCCGTTCGGCCGAGCGGGCCACCTCGATGCACAGGTCGATGACCCGATGATGCTCGGCATGGCTCAGCGTCGGCGACTCGCCGGTCGTCCCACAGGGAACCAACCCATGGGACCCCTCAGCAATCTGCCAGGCGACGAAGGCGCGGAAGGCGTCCTCGTCCACACCGGTTTCGGTGAAGGGCGTAATCAGCGCGGTGATGGAACCATGGAACATTGGCTGACCCGGGATCGAGACTTTCCGAAGCCGGCGACCTTAGTCTTTCGGCGAAGGGCGGACAAGCGAACCGCCCGCGGCCTGCTGGGTGCCGGCATCGCGGCCATCATGGTCGCCCTGTCCGGCCCGGCGCACGCGCAGCTCAGCGGTGCCGACGCGTCGACCTATGCTGCGGCATTCGCCGCCGCGGACACCCAGAACTGGGCGACCGCCGATACCCTGGCCCGTCAGGCGGGCGACCCGGTCCTGGTCGACGTAGTCCGCTGGGTACAGCTAACCCAGTCGAGTCCCGAGACGTTGGGATTTGACGCCCTCAACACAATGCTGCAGTCGCATCCGACCTGGCCGCGCACCGACCGCCTGCGCCGCCGGGCCGAAGGGGCGATGAGCGCCGCACTGCCGGCCGACACGCGCGCTGCCTGGTTCGACCGGTTCCCGGCGCTGACGGCCGAGGGATTGATCCTGCAGCTGGATGCCCTTGTGGCCCTCGGCCGGCAGGGCGAGGCGGCAAGCGTGCTGCGGGAACAGTGGACGGACATCAGCCTGTCGGAAACGGATCAGGCCACGCTCGTGAGCCGGTTCGGCTCCTTCTTGACCCCCGACGATCACTGGCGGCGTCTGGACACCATGGCCTGGCGCGGCCGAAGCAACGAGGCGCGGCGGCTCTACCCGCTGGTGGATTCCGGACGCCAGGCGCTGATCGAGGCCCGCTTGCGCCTGGCCGCCTCGCAACCGGGTGTCGACGACGCGATCGCCGCCATTCCGGCGTCCCTCCTGGCCGACGAAGGGTTGGTCTTCGAACGCCTGCGCTGGCGCCGGCGCCAGGATCTGACCGACCGGGCCATCGAACTGCTGCCGCAGGAGCCCGGAGGATCGGCCTATGCCCGATCCTGGTGGACCGAACGGCACATCCTCGCCCGGCGCCTGTTCAACGCCCGCAACTATGCCGCCGCCTACGCGGTAGCCAGTCAGCACCGGCAGACCGGGGGCTTTCCTTTTGCCCAGGCGGAGTGGTTCTCCGGCTTCATCGCGCTGCGGTTCCTCGGACAGCCCGATGTGGCTCTGCAGCACTTCCAGCGGCTCTATGGCAACGTCACGTCGCCCATCAGCCTGGCCCGGGGCGCCTACTGGACGGCCCGATCGGAAGAGGCCCGCGGCGACCCCAACGCGGCGGAGCAATGGTATGCGGCTGCCGCCCAGTACGACACGACCTTCTATGGCCAGTTGGCCGCAGAAAGACTGGGTCGGCCACCGATCAGCAGCCT
>JANQIU010000217.1 GCA_028281985.1 Alphaproteobacteria bacterium
GAGGTCACCAAGGCCCGGCGAATCCTGGAAGCGATGGACACCGCCAAGCGGGAAGGCAAAGGCGCTGTTTCGCTGGACGGTCGTCTGATCGACATCGCCTCGATCAAGCAGGCGGAAAACATGGTCAGGATGGCCGAACAGATCGGCGACGCCTGACCCGACTGGCGTTCCGGACCGGCGCCGCACCGGGCGCCGGCCCCGGAATGCCGCAGCCGACCGGCGACCCACCCTATGGCAAGCCCGGGGCCGAACCGAATGTTTGGTATCGGCGCCGACGCACTATATCTTGTGGCGTCGAGCCGCCTGGAACCCCTGACGCCCGCAAGCGACGATGCAAACTTTCCTCGACTTCGAAAAACCCATTGCCGAGCTTGAGAGCAAGATCGAAGAGCTCCGACATTTGTCGGATGCCGGCGATATCAACATCGCTGAAGAAGTGGGGCGGTTGCAGTCCAAGGTCGACCGTCTGCTGCGGTCCACCTACGACCGTTTGACCCCCGCACAGAAGGTTCAGGTCGCCCGGCATCCCACCCGTCCGCATTTCAGCGACTACGTAAACGCCCTCATCGACGATTTCACGCCGCTGGCCGGGGACCGTCTCTATGCGGACGACAAGGCGATCATGGGCGGTCTGGGTCGCTTCCGCGGCCGGAGCGTGGTGGTCATCGGGCAGGAGAAGGGGGCCGATACCGAAAGCCGCCTGCGGCACAATTTCGGCATGGCCCGCCCGGACGGGTATCGCAAGGCCCAGCGCCTGATGGGCCTGGCCGACCGCTTTCGCCTGCCCCTGATCACGATGGTCGACACCGCCGGCGCCTATCCCGGCGTCGCCTCGGAGGAGCGCGGCCAGGCTGAGGCGATCGCGCGCAGCATCGATGCGGGGCTGAAGATCACGGTCCCGTCGATCGCCGTGGTCATCGGCGAAGGCGGATCGGGTGGCGCCATCGCCATCGCGGCGGCCGATCACGTCTTGATGCTGGAACATTCGGTCTATTCCGTCATCTCCCCCGAGGGCTGCGCTTCGATCCTCTGGCGCAGCGGTTCGCAAAGCGCGGACGCAGCCGCCGCCCTGCGACTGACCGCGGCCGACCTGAAGCAGCTTGGGGTGATCGACGAGGTCGTGCCGGAGCCGATGGGCGGCGCCCACCGCTATCCCAGCAAAACCATCGAGTCGGTTGGCGAAGCCATCGATCAGGCCCTCGATACCTTGTGCGCCGAAGACGGTGAACGTCTTCGCGGCCTGCGGCGGGAGAAGTTCCTGCGAATGGGTCAGGCGGGCGTCAGCTAGTCAGGTGACAAGCGACCGAAGCAGCTGCCGATGACGCGCCAACAACTGGCGGCCATTGCCCTCGGGAACCTTGCCGGCGTTGCAGCGGCAGTTGCGGGTTTTCTCCTGCTCGACCGCGCTTTCGCGCCGGCCGACGACGCGTTTGTGCTTGCCGCGCAGCTGATCGCGGTTCCCGGAGCGTTGGTGCTGTTGTTGTCGGTCTGCGTGATGGCGGCGCGGGGCCTGACGGGCGCCTACAACCCGCTGGATGATCCCGAACCCCGGCTGTTCCGCAAGAGCCAACGCATTCTGGCCAACACGGTGGAGCAGACGGCCGCCTTCGTGCCGCTGCTTCTGGCGTTGGGCGCCACCCTCCCGGCAGCCGACAGCGGCGCCCTACCCGCCCTGACGGTGGTGTTCGTCGCATCGCGAATCCTGTATGCCATCGGCTACCTGATCCATCCGATGGGTCGGGGCTTCGGCATGTCCGCCACGGCGACAGTCAGTGCCGGGATCGCTGGCTTCCTGGTCTGGACCATCGTGGCCTGACGCGGTCGGCCCCCAACCCCGAACCACTTGATCGAGATCCATGCGCCTCCTCGCCTTCCTCCTGATCGTCTTCGTCCCGCACGCGGCGTTCGCCCAGTCGGACCGTCCGCAGTATCCAGCGGCTTCTGTGCCGTCGGCGCGCCAGCACTCGAGTTGCGCCGTCTCCGTCCCGGTCGAACCCAACAGCAGCCGGCGGGTGACGTTCGTCATCGACTGCGTCAGCGGCGCCCCGCTTCCCATCCCCGATTTCGACGGCCTGTCCGGCTGCAGTGTCGAACCCAGTCTCGTGCCGCCGGAAGCCGGCCGGCGTCTGGACACGTCGGCGGTTCGGTTGGCCGGCGAGTGCAGCCTTCTGGGCAATGTGGACGGGCGCCTGGGCCGGTTCGAACACGGCGCCATGCGCGGTGAATAGGGCAATTCAGGCCAGGGGCAGCCGGGTCGTGTGCTTGATCGCCTCCATGGCGAAGCGGGAGGTCACATCGGCCAGCGGCACCGCCCCCACCAGCTTCTTGTAGAACAGATCGTAGGCCGCGATATCCGGAACCACGACGCGCAGCATGTAGTCGACTTCGCCGCTCATCCGATAGAACTCCACGACCTCCGGAAAGGCCGACACGGTATCGTTGAAGGCCTCCAGCCAATCCCGGCTATGCTCACGGGTTTTCAGGGTGACGAATACCGTCACGCCCGCCCCCACCTTGGCTGGGTCGACCAGGGCAACCCGGCGCAGGATCACCCCGGCATCCTCCAGCTTGCGGATGCGTTTCCAACACGGTGTCGGTGACAGGCCGACTCGCTCGGAAATCTCGTTCAAGGACAAGCTGGCGTCGGTCTGGAGCAGGTCCAGGATCTTCCGGTCGGCCTTATCCATCTCCGGGCTTCCTCCATTCGGAAAAAACACGCCCCAAAACCACTCCACCGTAGAGAGAGTTTTCTTTCTGTCGCCGTCTATTGTCAAACGAGAGAAAAATCTCCTTCTTCTAAGGGTGTTCCCGCTGCGAAAGACTGGGCGCCCGATGAACGCGATCACGCCGGTTTCGACGGTCCGCTTTTCGGCAGACATCGACGAGCTTGTCGCCCGCTATGGCCACCTGCCGGCGGACGCATTGCTCGACTGGATGTGCCGTGAGGCGTTTCCAGGACGGATCGCGGTGGTGTCCTCGTTCGGCACCGAATCGGCGGTCCTGCTGGATATGATCGCCCGGACCGATCCGGCCACGCCGGTGATCTTCCTCAACACCGGCAAACTCTTCGCCGAGACGCTTCGTTACCGCGATCAGCTGATCGCCCGGTTTGGGCTGAGGGATGTTCGCGACATCCAGCCACGGCCGGCAGCCCTGGCCACGGAGGATCCGGACGGTCGGCTTTGGGCCAAGGATCCTGACCGCTGCTGTGCCCTGCGCAAGACCCTGCCCCTGGACGATGCGCTCAAGGGGTTCGATGCCTGGATCAGCGGCCAGAAGCGCTTTCAGGCCGCCAGCCGGCGCACCGTGCCGGTGATCGAGGCCGATGCTGCCGGACGGGTCAAGGTGAACCCCCTGGCCCATTGGTCCCGGCAGGATATCGACGCAGCCTTCGCCGCCACCGGGCTGCCGCGGCATCCACTGGAAGCCGAGGGCTTTCCATCGGTCGGCTGCATTCCGTGCACCACGCGGGTCGCGGCGGGCGAAGATCCCCGCGCCGGCCGGTGGCGCGGGCTGGCCAAAACCGAGTGCGGGATCCACCGCTCCCCGGCCTGGCAAGCCATGCAGCAACAAGCTGCGGAGTAAGCCTGCCGCTCTTTCAGGCCGTCTGCAGCCGCGGGACTACTGTGAGCCCATGGTCCCGTGGCAGTGCTTGTACTTCTTGCCCGACCCGCAGGGGCACGGGGCGTTTCGCGGGACTTTGCCCCAGGTTTCCGGATCCGCGGGATCAAACGCCACGCCGGCCGCCGGAGCGCGGCGGAACGTGCCGCCGCCATAGGTGCCCGTGGCTCGCTCCTCTTCGGCATGGGCGCCGGCCAATGCCGGGTCGCTCCGCGTTTCCTGCAGACGCTGCTGCTCGGCAGCGGCCTGGCGGCGGGCCTCCAGCTCCTCCGGTCGGGCGACCCGCAGTTCCACCTGGCTCAGGATCTGGGTCACGTTCTCGCGCAGTTGCGCCAGCATGCCCTCGAACATGTTGAAGGCTTCAGACTGGTACTCCCGCAAGGGATCGCGCTGACCGTAGGCCCGCAGGGAGATGCCCTGGCGCAAGTGATCCAGGCTGAGCAGATGGTCCTTCCAGTTCTGGTCCAGGATCTGCAGCAGCAGGCTCTTCTCCGCCGCCCGCATAACCTCCGGACCGACATTGGCTGCCTTCTCCGCCATCTTGCGATCGGACTCATCGCGGATGCGCTGCTCGATCTCCTGGTCGGCGATGCCTTCCTCCTTGGCCCAATCCGCGACCGGCAGTTCCAGGCCGAGGACCCGTTTGGCCCCGTCGCTCAGCGACGGGATATCCCACTGTTCCGCATAGGAGTTCGCCGGGATCGCCCGACTGACCAGATCCCCGACCACATCGTGGCGCATGCCTTCCACCAGTTCGGCCACCTCCTTGGCCGACATGATGTCACGGCGCTGTTCATAGATGACCTTGCGCTGATCGTTCATCACGTTGTCGAACTTCAGCAGGTTCTTGCGGATGTCGAAGTTGCGGGCTTCGACCTTCTGCTGGGCCTTCTCCAACGCCTTGTTGATCCAGGGATGGGCGATCGCCTCGTCTTCCTTCAGCCCCAACCGGCGCAGCATGCCGTCCAGCCGGTCGGTGGCGAAGATGCGCATCAGATCGTCCTGCAGCGACAGGAAGAACTTCGACAGTCCCGGGTCACCCTGGCGGCCCGACCGGCCGCGGAGCTGGTTGTCGATGCGGCGGCTCTCATGCCGTTCGGTGCCGATGACGCACAGCCCGCCCGCCTCCAGCACCAGTTTGCGGCGTTCGGCGATCTCCACCCTGATCGCCTCGACCTTTGCCGCCCGTTCGGCTTCATCCTCGATCGGGGCTGCTTCCGTCGCCACCCGCATGTCGAGATTGCCGCCGAGCTGAATGTCGGTGCCGCGGCCGGCCATGTTGGTGGCGATCGTCACCGCGCCCGGCTCGCCGGCACCGGCAATGATCTGTGCCTCCATCTCGTGGAACCGGGCGTTCAGCACATTGTGCTTGATCTTCGCCTTCTTCAGTTCCTTGGCGAGGTCTTCCGACTTCTCGATCGAAACGGTACCGACCAGGATCGGTTGCTGTCGGTCGTGGCACTCCCGGATGAAGGTCAGGATCGCCTTGTTCTTTTCGGCCGTGCTCCGGTAGACCTCGTCGTGCTCGTCGGCGCGACGGACCTTCTCGTTGGTCGGGATTTCGACCACCTCCAGGCCGTAGATCTCGGCGAATTCCGGCGCTTCCGTCGAGGCCGTTCCGGTCATGCCGGCCAGCTTTGGGTACAGGCGGAAATAGTTCTGGAAGGTGATCGACGCCAGCGTTTGGTTTTCCCGCTGGATCGCCACCCGCTCTTTGGCCTCGATCGCCTGGTGGAGCCCTTCGGAGTACCGGCGGCCTTCCATCATGCGACCGGTGAACTCGTCGATGATGACGACCTTGCCGTCCTTGACGATGTAGTCCTTGTCCCGCTGGAACAGCGTGCGCGCCTTCAAGGACTGATTGGCGTGGTGCACCAGATTGACGTTGCGGACGTCGTAAAGGCCGCTGCCTTCCTCGATCAGCCCGTCGTCGCGCATCAACTGCTCGACCCGCTCCTGGCCCTCTTCGGTCAGGGTGACGGCGCGCTGTTTTTCGTCCTTCTCGTAATCCTGCGCCTCCAGCCGGGCGACCAGGGCATCCACCTTCATGTACAGCGTCGAGCTGTCCTGGGCCGGGCCGGAGATGATCAGCGGCGTCCGCGCCTCGTCGATCAAGATCGAGTCGACTTCGTCGACAATCGCGAAGTTGAAGCTGCGCTGGACCATGTCTTCCAGCCGGAACTTCATGTTGTCGCGCAGATAGTCGAAACCCAGCTCGTTGTTGGTGCCGTAGGTGACGTCGCAGGCGTAGGCGGCCCGGCGTTCCGCATCGGACTGCCCATGGACGATGCACCCGACCGACAGCCCCAAAAACGCATAGATCTGCCCCATCCAGGCGGCATCGCGCCTGGCCAGGTAGTCGTTGACGGTGACGACATGGACGCCCTTGGCGGAGAGCGCATTGAGGTAGACGGCCAGGGTCGCGACCAGCGTCTTGCCTTCGCCGGTCTTCATCTCCGAGATCTTGCCCTGGTGCAGGACCATGCCGCCCAGGAGCTGTACGTCGAAATGGCGCTGGCCCAGCGTGCGCTTCGCCGCCTCGCGCACGGTGGCGAACGCCTCGGGCAGCAGTTTGTCCAGGCTCTCACCCGCCGCGACCCGCTCGCGAAACGCGACCGTCCGGGCCCGCAAGGCATCGTCGTCCAGCGCGGCGACCTCGGGCTCCAGGGCATTGATGGTGTCGACGGTCTTTCCCATACGCCGCACAGTGCGGTCGTTGGTCGTACCCATAACCTTACGAACGAGCGCGCCGAGCATGGCAACCTCGATGACAAGAACAGAGAACCGCGGCCGGTGGGGAAACGGCCCTATCACATAAGTGTCGGCCCCGGCATAGTCAACGCGGGGGGCATGGCCTGTCGGTCGACAACCCGTGGATCGACAGGCCGGGGCGCAACACCGGTTTGCTATCGCGAACCATTCGCAGTAATAAGCCGGTCCTTCCCAACCGATCCGGAACGGCAACCGACCTTGGCCATCGATTTTCAGGAGGCGAGCCGGCGGCTGCCGCCCGCCCGGACCTGGACCGGCAGCCGCCTGGGCGTTGTCGCGGCCGTCGCCGTGGCCTTGCTTGTGGCTTTCCCGGTGATCTCGGTCGTGGCCGGCATCGGCTCGGCCGAGGCGGAGATCCGGGCGCACCTGTTCAGCACGGTTTTGTTCCGTTACGTCGCCAACACGCTCTTGTTGATGGGGGGCGTCGGGATCGTATCGGCGGCGGTTGGCGTCGGCGCGGCCTGGCTGGTCACCATGTACACGTTTCCAGGCCGTCGGATCCTGGAATGGGCGCTGTTCCTGCCACTGGCGGTACCGGCCTATGTGATGGCGTATGTCTACACCGACCTTCTGGAGTTCGCCGGGCCGATCCAGTCGGCGATCCGTGAACTGACCGGCTGGGGCGCCAGGGAGTACTGGTTTCCGGATATCCGGTCGCTGGGCGGCGCCATCCTGGTGATGGCGTTCGTCCTCTATCCCTATGTCTACTTGCTCGCGCGCAACACCTTCCTGGAGCAGTCAGTCTGTACGCTTGAGGTCAGCCGCACCCTGGGCCGCGGCCCCTGGTCGGCGTTTGCCCGGATCGCCGTTCCGCTGGCCCGTCCGGCGATCGCCGCGGGCCTGGCCCTGGTGCTGATGGAGACCATTGCCGATTTCGGCACGGTCTACTTCTTCGGGGTTCAGACCTTCACAACGGGCATCTATCGGACGTGGTACGGTATGGGCGAACGCGCCGCCGCCGTGGAACTGGCCGGCATGATGCTCCTGTTCGTCATCGTGCTGGTGATCATGGAGCGCCGCTCGCGGGGACAGGCCCGCTACCATCACACGACGAACCGATATCGTCCCATCGAGCCTTTGCGCCTAACCGGGCTGAAGGGGCTTACGGCCCTGGCCGCCTGCCTGGCGCCAGTGGCGATCGGCTTCCTGATCCCGGCGACCGTTCTGCTGGAGCTTGCCGTGACCCGGGGCGATCCCATGTGGGGACCGCGCTTCCTCGCCTTCGCCAGCAACAGCTTCATTCTGGCGACCGTTACCGCCGGTCTTGGCGTCGGGTTGGCGGTGCTCCTGGCCTATGCCATGCGCAACGCCGGAAACCATATCGCGGTCCGCACATCCGTCCGGCTGTCGTCATTGGGCTATGCGGTTCCCGGATCGGTCATCGCGGTGGGCATCTACGTGCCGCTGGCCGGGCTCGACAACACCATCGACGGGCTCGCCCGGCAGTTCCTGGGCATTTCGACCGGCCTGCTGCTGACCGGATCGATGGCGATCCTCGTCTACGCCTACCTCGTCCGGTTCCTGGCCGTGTCCTACAACACGGTGGAGGCAAGCCTGACCCGGGTCAGCCCGAACATGGACGCCGCAGCCCGAACGCTTGGACAGAGCCCGGGCGGGACGCTGCGGCGGGTGCACCTGCCGATAATCCGCGGCGGCATGATCACTGCCGGGCTTCTCGTCTTCGTCGATGTGATGAAGGAACTGCCGGCGACGATGATCCTGCGGCCGTTCAATTTCGACACGCTGGCGGTGCGCGTGCATCGCCTAGCTTCCGACGAACGACTGGCGGAGGCATCCACCGCCGCGCTGACCATTGTCGCAGTCGGTATCGTCCCGGTGATCCTGCTCAGCCGCATGATCGGCCGCAGCCGGCCGGGACAGACGCCTCCATCCCCATAGCGATCACGACGGCGGGAGATCGGGCAGCGGCGGCCAAGCCGCCACTGCCCAAGCCCCGATCAGGGCCAGCCGGCCCGGTCGTAAACACGCACGGCAACCGGCTGGTTCTCGCCGTAGACCGATGCGTTGATCGTATCTTCCTCGAACTCACCGAAGGCCGCGATCGGGCCGCTCGGCAACACCGCGGTCACCGTCGGATACTCGTTGTTGCCCTCGGCGAACATGCGCTGGGCTTCCTCGCTGACCAGGTACTCCAGGAACGCCGTCGCGCCCTCCGGGTTCGGGGCATTGGCCAGAACACCGGCTCCGGAGATGTTCACATGCGTCCCGCGGCCGTCCTGGTTGGGGAACAGGATCCCAACCGCCTCGCCGACGGCGACATCGCCGGCATCATCCGACGCCAGAAGCCGTCCGACATAGTAGGTATTGGCCACGGCCAGCGAGCATTCGCCTGCCGCCACCGCCCGGATCTGCGCGGTGTCGTTGCCCTCCGGCTCGCGCGCGAAGTTGGCGGACACGCCTTCGGCCCAGGCTTCTGCCGCTTCCTCGCCATGGTGATCGATGAGCGAGGACATCAAAGACAGATTGTAGATGTTGGACGAGCTGCGGATGCACAGCATGTCGGCATAGGCCGGGTCCGCCAGATCCTCGTAGTCCGCCAGGCCTTCGGGAAGACCTTCCTCCTGATTGTAGATGATCACCCGGGCCCGCTTGGACAGGCCGAACCAGTGGCCGTCCGGGTGCCGCAGGTGCTCGGGAATGGCGA
>JANQIU010000278.1 GCA_028281985.1 Alphaproteobacteria bacterium
CCGGAAGGCCTGGAGCCGGTGCGCCGGCGTCCCGGCATGTATCACGGCGGCACCGACGAGGCCGCCCAGCACCACCTCGTGGCGGAGTTGTTGGACAACGCCATGGACGAGGCGGTGGCCGGCCATGCCAGTACGATCGACGTGGATCTGGCCGCCGACGGCACCGTGACGGTCCGCGACAACGGCCGGGGCATTCCCGTCGATCCCCACCCGAAGTTCCCCGACAAATCGGCGCTGGAGGTGATCCTCACGACGCTGCATTCGGGCGGCAAGTTTTCCAACCGCGTCTATGCCACGTCCGGCGGGTTGCACGGGGTCGGGCTCTCCGTGGTGAATGCCCTGTCCGAGGAGCTGCGGGTAGAGGTGGCGCGCGATCGGCAGCTCTGGATTCAGACCTACCGGGCCGGCGTTCCGGATGGCCCCTTGTCGGGGAGCGTGGTCGGAAACCGCCGCGGAACCACGGTGACGACGCGTCCGGATCGGAAGATCTTCGGCAAGGACGCCGCCTTCCGCGCGGATCGGGTGTACCGAATGGCCCGGTCGAAGGCCTACCTGCACCGCGGCGTGACCATACGCTGGCGTTGTGCGGCCGAGCGGCTGCCCTCGGGCGGGACGGTGCCGGAAACGGCGATCCTGCATTTTCCGGGTGGCCTGGCCGACTACCTGGAGGCGGCGCTGGGCGATCGCCCCGCGATCGTCCCGGCCGCCTTTTCCGGGGAGGCGCCGTTCAACGGTTCCGGCGGCCGCATGGAATGGGCGATCACCTGGCCCGAGGACGAGGAAGGGTTCAGCCACACCTACTGCAACACGGTGCCGACGCCGCAAGGGGGAACCCACGAATCTGGGCTCAGAACCGGATTGCTGCGTAGCGTGAAAGCCTTCGCCGAGTTGTCGGGCAACCGGCGCGCGTCGGCGATCACCGCGGAAGACGTGGTTGGCGGCGCTGCCATCATGTTGTCGGTGTTTCTGCCCTCACCCCAGTTCCAGGGCCAGACCAAGGAACGCCTGGCCTCGCCGGAGGCCGCCCGGCTGGTGGACGGCGCCGTCCGCGACCGCTTCGACCATTGGCTGTCCAGCGATCCCGCCGCCGCCGGCACGCTTCTGGACCGGCTGGTCGATCGTGCCGAGGAACGGCTGCGCCGCCGCCAGGCCCGGGACATGGCGCGCAAATCGGCGACCCGCCGGGTCAGACTGCCCGGCAAGCTGGTCGACTGCGCCCGCAGCGCCCAGGAGGGGACGGAGATTTTCCTGGTCGAGGGCGACTCGGCCGGCGGCTCGGCCAAACAGGCCCGGCAGCGCGAGACCCAGGCGATCCTGCCCCTGCGCGGCAAGATCTTGAATGTCGCCAGCGCCAGCGCCGACAAGCTTGCCGGCAATCAGGAGATCGCCGACCTGACCCAGGCGCTGGGCTGTGGGACGCGCGGAAGCTATGACGGGACCCGGCTACGGTACGACCGCGTCATCATCATGACCGACGCGGATGTCGACGGGGCCCACATCGCGTCGCTTCTGATCACCTTCTTCTATCGTGAGATGCGCGGCCTGATCGCCGACGGGCACCTCTATCTGGCACAGCCGCCGCTCTACCGGCTGCAGCATGGCGGGACCGTGCGCTATGCCCGCGACGACCGGCACCGCGAAGAGCTGATGGAAACCGCCTTCGCCGGCAAACGCAGTGTGGAGACCAGTCGTTTCAAAGGCTTGGGTGAGATGCCTTCGTCGGAGTTGCGGTCGACAACCATGGACCCGGAGCGTCGGATGCTCTGGCGCGTCGCCCTGGCGGAAGCGGACGATCCGGAAACCGCCGGTCTGGTCGAGCGGTTGATGGGCCGAAAGCCGGAAAAACGGCTCCAGTTCATCCAGGAACACGCCACCGCGGTGGACGACATCGACATCTGACGCGATCGGGCTCTCATCCATCAGAGCGCGATTCACCGGTTGGGTGGAAACACACCTGTTTCCGACCAACCTGACCACGCTCTAGGCGGCGTCTTCCGGCAACAGCCACTCCGGCTCGCGGGTCCGGTCGGTCACCACCTGCCCGGTGTTCACCGTCGATGCCGGCTCGACCATCAGGATCTGGCATTCCGGTTCCGCCACCGGGCGGTGTTCGACGCCATGCGGCACGACGATCATGTCGCCCGGCTCCAGAACCCGAACACCCTCCCGGAACTCCATGCGCAAGCGGCCGGCAACGACCAGGAACAGCTCATCCTCGGTGGCATGGCTGTGCCACTCGAAGGCCCCCTCCAGTTTGGCCAGCTTTACATGCATGCCGTTGACGGCGCCGATGATCTTTGGAGACCACGCTTCAGCGATCCGGTCGAAAGCCCTGGCCAGAGTGATCTTTGCCGGCATTGTCACCAGTCGGTTCCCCCTATCGGCTTTGTCACTTGATCAGTTGGCTGACGGCCTTGAACGCCGGGGTGCCGGCCCGCCGCAGCCACTCGAAGCAGACCATTTCCGTGGTGACGACATCGGCGCCGGCACGGGCGGCGCGGTCGTAGGCCGCCTGGGCACTGTCCGGCTGGCGGGAGGTGCAGGCGTCGCGCACAACGGCGACCCGCCGCCCGACGGACCGCAGATCCAGGACCGTTTGCAGCACACAGACATGCGCTTCGATCCCGAACACCACGATATCGGGCCGTCCGGCATCCCCGATCCGCTGCTTCACACCCGGGTTGGCGGCGGCTGAGAACTCCACCTTTTCAAGGACATCGTCGTGCGCAATCAAGTCAGCAACGGGGGCGACGGTCCTGCCGAGGCCCTTGGGGTACTGCTCGGTGGCCAAGACCGGGACGCCCGTTTCCCGCGCCGCGTGCAGCAGCACCTGGGCATTGGCCAGGACCGGCTCAAGCCCTGTCATCGCCGGCGTAAGGCGTTCCTGCAGGTCGATGGCCAGCAGCAACGAGCGGTGGGCTTCGATGATCATGTCACCCCTTCGAAGGCAACGGATGGATGCGGCTATGCCACAGACCGGGGGTAAACGTCAGGTCTGAACGGCAATCGTTTGACTTTTCGCCGCCGATCCCCAATTGACACGCAGACTTGATGTCACTTCCTCCCATACAGCAACAGGCCAAATCGGCACGATGAAGTTCGCCGATCTGGGATTGAAACCTGAGATCCTCCGGGCCGTCGACGATCTCGGTTACGAAATCCCAACCCCCATTCAAGAACGCGCCATCCCCATCGTCCTGCGGGGCAGCGACGTGCTGGGCATTGCCCAGACGGGAACCGGAAAAACCGCCGGCTTCACCCTGCCGATGATCGACATGCTGGCCAATGGGCGAGCCCGTGCGCGCATGCCGCGGTCATTGATCCTGGAGCCGACACGCGAGCTGGCCAGCCAGGTTGCGGACAATTTCGAGCTCTACGGCAAGTACGAGCGGCTGAACTACGCCCTGCTGATCGGCGGCGACCGGTTCGACGAGCAGATCCGCCGGCTCGACCGCGGCGTCGACGTCCTGATCGCGACGCCGGGGCGCATGCTGGACCTGTTCGAGCGCGGCAAGGTGCTTCTGGCTGACGTGAAGATCCTGGTGATCGACGAAGCCGACCGCATGCTTGATATGGGCTTCATTCCCGATATCGAACGGATTGTCGGACTGTTGCCGCGGGCCCGGCAAACCCTGTTCTTCTCGGCGACGATGCCGCCGGAGATCCGACGCCTCGCCAACGCGTTTCTGGTGGACCCGCAGGAGATCATGGTGTCGCCGCCCGCCTCGCCGGCGGAGACGGTGCAACAGGCCCTGGTGATGGTGTCCAGCGCCGACAAGCGTGAAGCGCTGCGCCGCCTTATCCAGACAGAGACGCCCAACAACGCGCTCATCTTCTGCAACCGCAAGCGCGATGTGGACATCGTCTACCGATCGCTGCAGCGGCACGGGTTCGATGCCGGTCGCCTGCATGGGGACATGGCGCAGCCGGTGCGGATCGACACGCTGGACAAGTTCCGCGAAGGCAGCATCCCGCTGCTCGTG
>JANQIU010000011.1 GCA_028281985.1 Alphaproteobacteria bacterium
GCCGCACATCGAACACGTTTTGGGGACTGTCCCGCGATCGGTAGCCCGGTTCGGGCGCTACCCGGCCAGCCCCACTTGCGCCGTCATCGTCGGCCCGCCGTCGTCCAGTTCGGTCCACACAAGGGCGGTTTCGTTGCCTTCCATGGCCCCCAGCAGATGAACGGCCGTGCCGGCGATGACCGGTCGCAGGGCGCGGAAATCGAAAGAAACGACCTCACGATCCGGTAACCAGCGGCGGACCAGGTCCAGCAGCAGCGTGGCCAGCAGGGGGCCGTGAACGACCAGCCCGCCATACCCCTCGACCCCCTGGGCGTAGCCGGGGTCATAGTGAATGCGGTGACCGTTGAACGTCAGCGCCGAGTAGCGGAACAGCATCACCGGGTCCGGTACGACCGTCCGGCGGAATGCAGGCTGCGTGGCCGGTCCCGTCGGAATGGCGGGCGCTGCCTCACCCGGCCGCGGGTCGTCCCGGTAGACGATGTCGTGCCGGTCGACCACACGGCCGCCGCCGGCGCCATCGACCTCGTGGCGGACGGTGACGAAGACCAGGGGACCGGAGCGTCCCTGCTTCGTCTCAACCCGTTCGATCGTCGACAAACGGGTGACCCGGTCGCCGATCCGGAGCGGCGCGGCGAAGGACAGGCGGCTGCCGGCCCACATCCGCCGCGGAAGCGGCACCGGCGGCAGGAAACCGCCCCGCTGCGGGTGTCCATCGCGCCCTAGCTGGGACAACGGCCGGACATCCCAGAACAGCATCCAGTGCCAAACCGGCGGCAACGGATCTCCCGGCCGGGCCGGCGGATCGGATCGGTCGAGCGTCGCCGACAGGGCATCGGCAAAGGCGGGGCCGATCGTGTCCTCCCGACGCTCCGTCCGTCCAACCCAGTCGGTCAGGTTCAGATCACCCATGCTGCCAGCCCATCGCGGGGTCCGTGCGCCGATGACGCCATCGCTGGCGGCCGGCCCGGGAACTCTAGTGGAGCCGGCTCGTCAGTGCCATGTTGGAGGTGTCGATCGACCCTGACCGACGGCCGGCTCAGGCCGCCCGGACGTCTTCCAGGAACCGCTTCACGATGTCCGACAGGCCGTTCGATTGCTCGGCCACCTTGTCCGCCGCTTGCAGAATCAGGGTCGAGGACGCCTCCGCCTCGCCCGAGGCTTCGGTGACCCCGCCGATCGCCGACAGAACCTGCTGCGCGCCCTGGCCCACCTGATCGACGATGTCGTCGATCCGCCGGGTTGCCCCTTCCTGCTGGTCGACCGCTGCCGCCACGACGGACGCGATTTCCGTCATCGACTGGACCGTTTCGGAAATCTGCTCGATGGAGGCCACGGTGGCGCCGGTGCGGTCCTGCATCAGGCCGATCTTCTCTGCGATCTCATCGGTCGCCTTCGCCGTCTGTGCCGCCAGGCCCTTCACCTCCGACGCGACCACGGCGAAGCCCTTGCCCGCACTGCCGGCGCGGGCCGCTTCGATCGTGGCATTCAGGGCCAGGAGATTGGTCTGTTCGGCAATGCCGGTGATCAGCCGGACCACTTCACCGATGCTTTCCGCCTGTTCGGTCAGAGCCCCCACTTCCTTCCGGCTATGCTGGGCAGCCTCGGTAGCTTGCTGGGCGATTTCCGATTGGTGGCGAACCTGCTGGGCAATCTGCCGGACCGAACCGCTCAGTTCACCTGTTGCCGAGGCCACCGCGCGAACCTGGTCGGAGGCCTGGGTGGCGGCAGCCGCAACCGCATCCGCTTTGCTTCCGGTCTTCTCCGAGATCGATGCCATTGACTGGGCAGCTGCCTGCATGCCCTCCGCGGCAGTCGAAGACGCTTCCACCATGACGTCGATCGACGATCCGAAATCGGCGGTCAGGCCGTCGACCCGCTTGGTGCGCTGTTGCCGCACCTCGTCCTCGGCCGCCGCTGCCGCGGCGAGGTCGCGGGACTTGCGCATGTTCTGCTGGAACACGGTCACGGCGCCGATCATCTGCCCGATCTCGTCGTTGCGCCTGGCGGCCGGGATGTCTACGTCGAGATCGTTTCTGGCCAGCCGCCCCATCACATCGGTCAGGCCGATGATCGGCCGGGCGATGTTGCGCCCGGCAATCGCCGTCAGCACCACCGTGACGGTGACGACGATCGATACGACAACCAGGTAGATCCAGAAGGTGGCCTGCACGCTGGACGAGATCGTGTCGAGCTGGACCGCCAGCTGCTCGACGATCCTGTCTTCGACCTGCTTCATCAGGTCGATCTTCTGGGTGATCGTATCGAACCAGTACCCGCCTTCGATGTCACCCAGATCGCCGCCATGGACGCTGGAGATCGCGATGGATCGCAGCCGGTCGACCTCCTCGACCGCCGGGCCGGCGACCGTGCTTCGCTGAAAGGAAACGAGTTCCGGATCGGCCAGCAAGGCGAATTCGGCGAACAGCACCTCCTGCTGGCCGACCAGCCGGAGAAACCGGCTGTGGACCGCTTCGGAGAAGCCGCCGGCGGCATACCCGGCAGCGCCCATGGCGCGTTCGAGCCCGGCACGCTCCTTGCCTTCCAGGAAGCTGAGATAGGCGACGATCGATCGGGTGATCCGGGCATCGTCGCTGACGATCGCCATCTGGCCGATGACCGACAAGAGCTCGCGGATGGTCCCGGTATAGTAGGTCGCCATTTCGCCGACACTGAGGTCGAGATCCGTCACCTGCACCCGCATTGCGGGCAGTCTGTCGAGTTGTCGGCGCACTTCATCGACCGCTTGGCGGAGATCGGCCCCGTGTTCCCCGGTCTCGAATGCCGACAGGCGTTCGGCAAGGCGCGCCAGCGCGACATCGGTCATATCCCGCTGATCGGCGACCCGGTCGCCGAACTGGCCGCCGGCACTGCTGATGTAGCCGGCGGAATTGCCCCGTTCCCGCTGCAACTCGTGGATCACCAGGCCGAAATCGGGCGCCATGTCGACGATCGCGGTCAGAGCCCGGGTCGCCACCAACACCTGCCGGTTATCCAGCACGGTGTTGATGCCGAACCCCAGCAGACCCGCCGTTGCTATGATCGCCACCAGCATCAGCTTTGCTGCGACGCTTCGGAAAACGAAACCACTCATCACCGCTTCTCCTGGAGTATCCAATCAGTTCAAATAGTCTCAAAACGCCTTTCTGAATCGTGAACTACACTGGCGGGAGAGCTTCAACTAATCGAAAACCATGATCGGCGCGTATTGTACGAACAAGATTCTAATTTATACGATGGTCTAATCTCGAATGAGTGTGGAATCCTGAGCAAACGGAGCCGGAAACCGCGACCAATGGTCAGTATCGAGTGGTTTTAGCGAAAGGGAGCTTGACCTGGATCGGGTTAAGGCATTGCTCGCCGCAACCCCAACTGGCGCCCGGATCGGCCCCCTTTCGCCCTTGGAAGCGGTCCGACTGCCGGGGTCATCGCCGCAACGACGCGCGCAGGGCGCCATTGCCCGGCAGACTGATCCGTATCGCCTGGCGGTCGGAGGCCCCCGGCAGCTAGGATCGCAGCGTCATGCGCGGAATCGTCACAGTTCTCAATACACCGTTCGATCAAAACGGACGGGTCGACGACCGGGCCCTGCAGCGGCACGCGCAGTTGGCCTTGGAAGCCGGTGTGGCCGGGTTCCTCGTCCCGGCTTTCGCATCCGAAGTCAGCGTCCTGACCGACGAGGAGAAGCGACGGATGGTGGCCGCCGTCGTGGAGGTCGCGAAGGGCAAAGCGACCGTTGTCGGCGGCGGAACCGCCGACAGCCAGGCCGACCGGCTCCGGACCGGCGAAACCCTGGCCAGGCTGGGCTGTGATGTAGTGCTGTTCAGCCAGCCCTACGCGTCGACCGACCGGTACCTCGCCGAGATTGCCGACCTCGCCAACGCCTGCGGGCTTCCGTTG
>JANQIU010000030.1 GCA_028281985.1 Alphaproteobacteria bacterium
CGCCGAGACGGCGACGATCGCCGTCTCGGTCACCGGCATCGCCGGACCGACCGGCGGCACCCCGCAAAAGCCGGTGGGCCTCGTCTACCTGGCCGTCGCCAGGCGGGGTGGACTGGCGAAAGCGCATCGCCACCAGTTTTCCGGCAACCGCGACGCGATCCGCATAGCCGCAGCCGAAACCGCCCTGCGGTTGATCCTGGCCACGCCGGCGACCGCCGTCGCGTGACGCAGGCGCCTTTCCATGCCGGAAAGGCGATCGGCATCGACGTCAGCGCCTCCCGGCAGGCGGGTCGACTGACCTGGATCGCCACCATCTCGGATCCCGGGATCGGTCCCACGTTGGAAAGCGTGATCCCCGCCGCCCAGCTGGTTGGCGGCGCGATGGTTCCGGAGGCCGTGTTCCCGGCATTGGCTGAGTGGATCGCCGTCCAGCCCCAGGCCATCGTCGGCATCGACTCTCCCTTCGGTCTGCCCCTGACCTTGGTCGTCGAGAGCGATTGGACGGCATTCGTCGCCGGTTTTCCCCGACGCTTTCCCGATCCGGACGGCTTCCGAGCCACTTGCCAGGAGCTATCCGCGAACCGGGAGTTGAAGCGCGCCTGCGATCTTGAAGCCAGGACCCCTTTTGCGGCCTACAATCTGCGCCTGTACCGGCAGACCTGGTGGGTGATCGGGTGCCTGCTGAACCGGCTGGTCACCGCGGGGCGTGCCCGTGCCGCGCCCATGCAGCCGCCAGCCCCCGATTTGCCGCTCCTGATCGAAGCCTGCCCGGCATCATTGCTGAAGCGCTTGGGCATGTATCGGCCGTACAAAGGCAACGCCGCCCATCACTCGGTTTCCCGACGGGACATCGCCGACGCGCTGATGCTGGAGGGCCTGCGGCTACCGCAGAACCGGCTTCGGTCGATCGTCACGGACAGCGGTGGTGACGCGCTCGATGCGGTTGTCGCCGCTTGGGCCGCCTGGCGGGCGGCGGCCGACAAAGCCAACTTCGAACCGAGAAACGAGGCCGACCGGCTGGAGGCTCGGGTCTACTTCTGACCCGGGGTCAGGCGATCTGACGGCCCAGTGCCAGTTCGCCGTCGGGGGCGCCGTAGAGTTCTGCGGCGCGGGCTTCAAACGCCCCGACCATACGCCGAAAGGCTTCGCCGAAAAGGCTGCCGATCAGCTTCTGGAGCACCTTGTTGCGAAACTCGAAATCCACGGTGAAGTCGATCTCGCAGCCATCCGGATGCGGTTCGAACGTCCAGTGGTTCTGCAGGTAACGCAGCGGACCTTTGATGTACTGCACCTCGATCCCGCGAAACGGCACCAGTTCGACGCGGCTGGTGAAGGTTTCCCTGACCCGCTTAAACCCGATCACCAGATCCGCAGTCATCACGGTCGACGACGATTTACGGACGCGGGACGCCAGACACCACGGCAGAAAGTCCGGGTACTTCGCCACGTCGGCGACCAGGTCGAACATCTGGTCCTGCCTGTAGGACACGATTCGGCGTTCGGCGTGGGTTGGCATGCTTGTCAGGTGGTCCTTGGCGGTAAGGAGATCCAGGCGGGCCGTGCAGGCTACGTGGTCGCAGCCAGATCGGCCAGCCTCATTGAGCCGAGACCCGACAATTGCGCTTCGCGCGCCGCCCTCAGCTTCACAAAATCGTCACCGGCAAGATATGAGGACCGGGTTAACGGCGATGCGGACACCATCAGGAACCCCTTGCCGCGGGCAACGGCCTCCGCGCGTTGGAATTCCTCCGGCGGCACGAAACGGTCGACACGGGCATGCTTTGGTGTCGGCTGCAGATACTGGCCGATGGTCAGGAAGTCGACATCCGCGGACCGCTGGTCGTCCATCACCTGATAGACCTCGTCCATGGTCTCACCCAGGCCGACCATCAGGCCGGACTTGGTGAAGATCGACGGGTCCAGTTCCTTGGCCCGTGCCAGCAGTTGGAGCGACGTGAAGTAGCGGGCCCCGGGCCGGATCGACGGATAGAGGCGTGGTACGGTTTCGAGATTGTGGTTGAAGACGTCCGGGCGCGCTTCCACCACGGTCTCCAGGGCGCCCGGTTTGCCTTTGAAATCCGGGGTCAGCACCTCGATGGTCGTGTTGGGCGCCTGCTCGCGTACCGCCTTGATCGTGGCCGCGAAATGCGCCGCGCCTCCGTCGTCCAGGTCGTCGCGATCGACCGACGTGATCACCAGATGGTTGAGGCCCAGCTTGGCGGCGGCTTCGGCGACATGCTGCGGCTCATGCGGGTCAAGCTGGTCGGGCCGCCCGGTGGCGACATTGCAGAACGCGCATGCCCGCGTGCAGACCGACCCCAGGATCATCACCGTGGCATGCCCATGGGTCCAGCATTCGCCGATATTCGGGCAGGCCGCCTCTTCGCAGACCGTGTTGAGGTTCAGGCTCCGCATCAGCCGGCGCAGATCCTGGTACTCCGGACTGACCGGCGCCTTGACCCGGATCCAGGACGGTTTGCGCTGGATCGGATTGTCCGGCCGGTGGGCCTTTTCCGGATGCCTGAGACGGCGGATGGTCGCGGCGTCGTCCATGATCGCCCTGGCTGTTCCTGCGAAGCTTATCAGTGCAATCCAATCTAGGGGCTAACGATCCGTCGCCAAGACAAATCGGCGCGCGCGCAGACCTGCCATTCAAGCCGGGAGGGGCAGCCGCACCTGAAAGACGGTGTGGCCGGCTTCCGAGCGAAAGGTGATGGCCCCCCGGTGCCGGATGCGCACCGTTCGGTAGGCGATGTCCAGCCCAAGGCCGGTCCCCTGCCCCACGGGCTTGGTGGTGAAGAACGGATCGAAGACGCGGGATTTCAGATCGTCCGGTATGCCGCGGCCGCTGTCGACGATCTCGACCACCGCCACTTCGCCGTCCCGGGCGGTTCGGACCCGGAGGTCGCCGCGTCCATCCATCGCATCGATGGCGTTGTCGATCAGATGCGTCCACACCTGGTTCAGCTCGCTGCCGAATGCGTCGATCTGCGGCAGGGAACGGTCATAGTCGCGGGTCACGTTGATCCCCGCCTTCAGCCGGTGCTGCAGGATCGTCAGCGTGTCCTCGATGCCGTCATGCAGGTCCACCTGCTGTTTCGGGGCCTCATCCATATGGCTGTAGGACTTCACGGCTCGGACGAGGTCGGTGATCCGCTGGCTGGCCGTGCGGGTCTGGTCGACCAGCGCCCGGCAGTCCCGGCAATGCATGACCCAGCGAAGGGCAGCCGCCAGCCCTTCCTTCGGCAACCGTTCCGCCAGCGCATCGAGCTGCGGCAGTTCGGCGCCACTGTGCGACAGCGCCGGCGCCAGCGACCAGGGTTCGGGGATCCCATGGGCCTCCAGCCAGTCCTCGAACGCCTCCTCCCGGTCGCCTTCGAAGATCGGGTTGCCGGCGCCGACCAGACCCTGCGGCCGCCGTGCCTCGGCCAGCCCCCGGATGATGGCCAGGCAATCGTCGGTCAGGCCGGAACTGGCCAGAGTCATGGTGTCGGCGTGCATGATCCCGATATGCCGGCCCAGCTCGTCCGCGGACCGGTGGATGACGGTCGCGGGAGCCGTCAGTTCGTCGGCCAGGCCGGCCGACAGTGTCCCCAGCGAGGCCATCTTCTCGCGATTGACCAGCATGCGCTGAAAACCGCTCAGGCGGTCGCCCATCGACCGGTAGATGCACCGGGAGAACGGGCGGGAATCCGCCAGCAGGGCACGGAAATGCGGCTCGGCAAGTGTCAGAACACGGCAGTCGGTGCTGGCCACGACGGCGACCTGCACCGGCTCCTCGGTCAGCAGCTGGATCTCGCCCATGAAGCTGGGCGCCTCATGATGCCCGGCGGGAATGGCTTGGCCATCCATGTGCTTCAGCACCTCGGCCGTTCCCGACAGGATGACGTAGAACCGGGTGATCTCCTGGCCCTGGCGGATCATCTCCACCCCTGCCGGGACCACCTCGGTTTCGCCTTCGGCCAGGATCTGCTGCAGCCGGTCTTCAGCCACGTCGGCGAAGAGCGGTAAACTGCGCAAGATGTCCAGGTCACTCATGATGACGGATCCGGATGACGGTATGGGTCGGCGCGGCTCGCCGTCAGATGTGGATGACCTGGCCGTAGGCGTCCAGCACCGCCTCGTGCATGGTCTCGCTCAGGGTGGGGTGCGGGAAGATGGTTTCCATCAACTCCGCCTCCGTCGTCTCCAGGGTCTTGGCGATGCCGTAGCCCTGGATCAGTTCGGTGACCTCGGCACCCACCATGTGGGCGCCCAGAAGCTCGCCGCTCTTGGCGTCGAACACCGTCTTGACCATGCCTTCCGGCTCGCCCAGGGCGATGGCCTTGCCATTGCCGATGAACGGGAAGCGCCCCACCCGCACCTCGTGGCCCGCCGCCTTGGCTGCCGCCTCGGTCAGGCCGACGCTGGCCACCTGCGGGTAGCAATAGGTACAGCCGGGGACATTGCTGGTGTCCAGCGGGTGCACATGTCCGTTGCCGGCGATCTTTTCCACGCACAGGACGCCCTCATGGCTGGCCTTGTGCGCCAGCCAGGGCGGACCGACCAGATCGCCGATGGCGTAGACGCCCGGCTCCCCCGTGCGCAGCCACTCGTCCACCACCACATGGCCCCGGTCGACTTTGACCTTGGTGCCTTCCAGTCCGATGTTCTCGGTGTTGCCGGTAATGCCCACGGCCGAGATCACCGTGTCGACGATGATCTGCTCGGTCTTGCCGCCCGCCTCGACATGGCAGACCAAGCCGTCGGGCTTCTTGTCGACCTTGGCGACTTTCGCGCCGGTCTTCAGCTGCATGCCCTGTTTGGCGAACTGCTTGTGGGCGAAGGCCGAGATTTCCTCGTCCTCCACCGGCAGGATACGGTCGAGCAGTTCGACCACCGTGACCTCGGCGCCCATGTTCAGGTAGAAGCTGGCGAATTCGATGCCGATGGCGCCGGAGCCGACCACCAACAGCCTCTTCGGCATGCGCGTGGGCACCATCGCCTCGCGATAGGTCCAGATCCGCTCGCCGTCCGGCTCCAGGCCGGGCAGCACCCGGGCGCGGGCGCCGGTCGCCAGGATGATATGCGGGGCTGTGACCGACTGGGTCTTGCCGTCCTTTTCGACCGTCAGCGTGTTCTTCCCGGCCAGCCGCGCATGGCCGGACAGGACGGTGATGTTGTTCTTCTTCATCAGGTACGAAACGCCGCCGGACAACTGCTTGGCCACCTGCCGCGACCGCTTCACCACCTTCTCAAGATCGAAGCGTATCTCCTTGGCAGAAAAACCGAATTGGTCGAGGTTGTGGAGCAGATGATGGATCTCCGACGAGCGCAGAAGCGCCTTGGTCGGGATGCATCCCCAGTTCAGGCAGATGCCGCCCAGGTCGTCGCGTTCGACCACCGCCGTCTTCATGCCGAGTTGAGAGGCGCGGATCGCCGCGACATAGCCCCCGGGTCCGGTGCCCACCACCACCAAATCGAAATCCGCATCCGCCATCCGGAGCCACCTTCGCGCTAAGGAATCATCCCAACCAACCGGCCCCGGCCTACCATGTCCAGGCGACCGGAACCCACTCGAACGCCTCCTGCCGCGGGCGCACATGTCCCAGCGCCGGGAACGGGAAGTGGTAGGCCATGGTCAGCACGCGATCGGCCGCCACCTCGTCCAGTAGCCGCTGGCGCGTCGCTGCCCCCATTTCCGGATCGACGTCGAAGGCGACCTGCCAATCCGGACGCCGCAGGCCGCTGACATACTGGTGCACGGTGTCCACCAGATGCAGAAGCTGCTGGCCGTCGGACTCGATGCGGAACGCGCTGTGCCCGGGCGTATGGCCGATCGCCGAGACCGACCGGATGCCCGGCATCAGTTCCTCGTCCAATGCAAAGGTGCTGATCCGGTTGCCCAGGGGCAGCATGCGGTTCTGCACGGATGCGATCATACCGGCCTGCATGTCCGGCGGGATCGGCAGACCCGACAGCACGGCCGCCAGATCCGGGTCGGTCCAGAAGGCGAGTTCCGCATCGGAGATCAGGATGTCGGCGCGGGGAAAGACCGGCGCACCCGTCGGGTCGGTCAGCCCGACGATATGGTCCAGATGGGCATGGCTGATGACGACCATGTCGATGCTGTCGGCGCTGATGCCGGCACGCGCCAGATTGGCCACAGCCCGCCCCATGGCAGGACCGAACGCTTCAGCGGTGCCGGCGTCGAACAGGACCCGGCGCTCCCCGGTATCCACCAGCAGCACGTTGGAGGTGAACGGCCCGGCATCGATGTCCAGGAAGTGCTCGTCCAGCAGATCGGCGAACTCCGCCCGATCGGCGTTCATCGCGAAGGTGGGGTGGAGTTCGAAGCTCATCCCGCCATCGGAAACCACCAGGCAGGACATGGACCCCACGTTGAACCGGTAGAAGCCGGCGCCCTGCAGATCCTCGGCCGCCGGATCCGTCGCCGCGGTTTGTGCCAGGGCCGGCGATGTCATCGCACCGGCCCCGATCACCGGGACGGTCCCCAGCACCGGGACGGCGGCAGCCGCGCGCAGTACCGATCGGCGTCCGACCCCTCGCCGGCCGGCGCCCAAACCCTGCTCCTTGTCCATCCCTGTCGTCTCCTGTCGCCGGGTCCGCCCCTGGCGCCCGCCCCGTCGCTTTACACGATCCTTTGGGGTCGGCCGACGCCGCAGGCTAGAGCATCATCGCAATCGGATCTTCCACCACCTTCTTGAACGTGGACATGAAGTCGGCCGCGACCGCACCGTCGACAACCCGGTGGTCGCTGGACATCGTGCACGACATGACCGTGCCGACCGCCAGGGCCCCGTCGCGCACCACGGGTCGCTGCTCGCCGGCGCCGACCGCCATGATCGCCACCTGGGGCGGGTTGATGATGGCCGAGAATTCCCGGGTCCCGTACATGCCCAGATTGGAGATGGAGAAGGTGCCGCCCTGGAACTCCTCCAGCTTCAATTTGCCCTCCCGGGCGCGGGCCGCCAGGTCCTTCATTTCAGACGAGATCGTGGCCAGCCCCTTGCGATCGGCATCCTTGATGATCGGCGTGATCAGCCCCTCGTCCGTCGCCACGGCTACCGAGACGTCGACCCGGTCGAACATCAGCATCGCCTGATCGGTCCAGGCAGCGTTGGCGCGCGGCACCTTGCGCAGCGTCAGCGCCGCCGCCTTGATCAGGAAATCGTTGACCGACAGCTTGACGCCGTCCGCTTCGCCGCGCGCGTTCAGGTCGCGTCGCAGCTTCAGCAGGGCATCCAGCTCGACATCCACCGTCAGGTAGAAGTGCGGGATGGTCTGCTTCGCCTCCAGCAACCGGCGCGCGATGGTCTTGCGCATGTTGCTGTTCGGTACTTCCTGGTAGGGGATGCCGTAGGCGTCGGCCAGCACCTTGGCATCCGGTCCGGCCGGCGCGGCCGCGGCCGCCTTTGCGGCCGGTGCCGCCGGCGCGGCGACCGGTTCCGGCGCCGGCTTCGGCGGCGCGGCCTTGCCCGTGCCCGCGGCAACCGCCGCTTCGACATCGCGCTTGATCACCCGGCCATGCGGCCCGCTGCCGGCGGTGGCCGCCAGGTCCAGGCCTGCTTCACCGGCCAGCCGCCGGGCCAGAGGGCTGGCCAACACGCGACCGTCAACCTGGGCTGCCGGCGATGGCGCAGCTGCAGCAGCCGGTGCGGCGGTAGGTACCGGTTCGGGGTCGGCGGCGGGCGGCGCGGCGGCGGCCTGGCCGTTGGCGCCGGGACTGTAGGTGTCCAGCGCCGAAGCGTCCTCGCCCTCCTCCAGCAGCAGCGCGATCGGCGTGTTCACGGCGATCCCCTGGGTGCCGGGCGCAACCAGGATCTTGCCCAGCACACCTTCGTCGACCGCTTCGAACTCCATGGTCGCCTTGTCGGTCTCGATCTCGGCGATCACGTCCCCGGCGCTGATGGTATCGCCTTCCTGCTTCGACCAGGTCGCCAGCGTCCCTTCGGTCATCGTCGGCGACAGTGCCGGCATCAGGATCTCGATCGGCATCGTCTCCTCCCCTCGGCTCCGGCAATCCGGTTAGCGGTAGCAAGCCGCCTTGGCGGCGGCGACGATGTCGTCGGGCTGCGGCAATGCCAGCGTTTCAAGGTTGGCGGCATAGGGCAGCGGCACGTCCGCGGCACACACCCGGCCGACCGGCGCATCCAGATAATCGAAGGCGTGTTCCATCATCCGGGCCGCCAGTTCCGCGGCGATGCCGGCGTAGGGCCAGCCTTCCTGGGCCACCACCAGCCGATTGGTCTTCTTGACCGATTCGACGATCGTGTGGGTATCCAGCGGCCGCAGCGTGCGCAGGTCGATCACCTCCGCCTGTATGCCCGCCTCGGCCAGGATGTCGGCGGCTTCCAACGCCTTGCCGACCATGATCGAATAGGCGGCAATACTCACATCCGAGCCGGCGCGCACGATCTTCGCGCGGCCGATGGGGACGGTGAATTCGGGATCCTCGGGCACCTCGAAGGCCTGCCCGTAGAGGATCTCGTTCTCCAGGAACACCACCGGGTTCGGGTCGCGGATGGCCGACTTCAGCAAGCCTTTGGCGTCGGCCGCCGACCACGGGGTCACCACCTTCAGTCCCGGCACGTGGGAGTACCAGCTGGCGTAGTCCTGGCTGTGCTGCGCGGCGACCCGGGCGGCGGCACCGTTGGGGCCGCGGAAGACGATGGAACTGCCCATCTGGCCGCCGGACATGTAGAGCGTCTTGGCGGCGGAGTTGATGACCTGATCGATGGCCTGCATGGCGAAGTTCCAGGTCATGAACTCCACAACGGGCCGCAGCCGCGCGAAGGAAGCGCCGACCCCGAGCCCGGCAAAGCCGTGTTCGGTAATCGGCGTGTCGACGACGCGATCCGGGCCGAACTCGGCCAACAGCCCCTGGGTCACCTTGTAGGCACCCTGGTACTCGGCCACCTCCTCACCCATGACGAAGACGGTGGGGTCCTGCCGCATCTCCTCGGCCATGGCGTCGCGCAACGCTTCGCGCACCGTCTGGCGAACGGTCTTGGCGAAGAACCGGTCTTCGTCGGTGGCCGGCGGCGCTTCCGGTTCGGCTGCCGCGGCGGCGGCGGGCGCAGGCGGTGCGGGAACCGGTGCGGGGGCCGGCACCGCGGCAGGCTCCGGGGCAACGGCGGGTTCCGGCGCAGCGGCCGGTGGCGGTACCTGCATGGTCGACGCGTCCTCGCCTTCTTCCAGAAGCAGCGCGATCGGCGTGTTGACCTTCACTTCGCCGGTGCCGGCCGGAACCAGGATCTTGCCCAGGGTTCCTTCCTCGACCGCTTCGAATTCCATCGTCGCCTTATCGGTTTCGATCTCGGCGATCGGTTCGCCGGCAGAAATGCTGTCCCCTTCGCTTTTCAGCCATTTGGACAGCACGCCCTCCGTCATCGTCGGCGACAGGGCGGGCATCAGTATCTCGATCGGCATGGTGTGTCCTCCGGAGCCGGCGCGACCGCCGGGGGGTCAGCTCAGGCGTCGACCAGCACGTCGGTCCAAAGATCGGCGGGATCCGGTTCCTCGCTGTGCTGGGCAAACTCCGCCGCGTCGTTGACGACGGCGCGCACATCCTTGTCGATGGCTTTCAACTCGTCCTCGTCCGCATGTCCGCCGTCCAGCAGTAGCCGCTTGACCTGCTCGATCGGGTCCTTGGTTTCCCGCATCGACGACACTTCGTCCTTGGTCCGGTACTTGGCGGGGTCGGACATCGAATGGCCGCGATAGCGATAGGTCAGCGCCTCCAGAATGAACGGCCCCTTGCCGCTGCGCGCATGGTCCAGCGCCTCGGCGGCGGCGGCGCGCACATCCAGAACGCTCATCCCGTCGACCGGTTTTCCGGGGATGCCGTACGCCTGACCGCGATTGTGCAGGTCCGTCGTCGCCGAAGCCCGGGCCACGGACGTGCCCATGCCGTATTTGTTGTTCTCGATGACATAGACCACCGGCAGCTTCCACAAGGCTGCCATGTTGAAGCTCTCGTAGACCTGGCCCTGGTTCACGGCGCCATCGCCCATATAGCAGAGGCAGACCCCGCCATCCTTCTGATAGCGATGCGCAAAGCCGAGGCCGGTGCCGAGCGACACCTGCGAACCGACGATGCCGTGTCCGCCGAAGAACTTCTTCTCCCGGCTGAACATGTGCATCGAGCCGCCCTTGCCCTTGGAATAGCCGCCGCGACGGCCGGTCAGCTCGGCCATAACCCCGCGCGCCTCCATGCCGGTCGCCAGCATATGACCATGGTCGCGGTAGCCGGTGATCACGCTGTCGGCTTCGGTTTGCACCGCCTGAATCCCGACGACGACGGCCTCCTGGCCGATATAGAGATGGCAGAAGCCACCGATCAGACCCATGCCGTACAGTTGCCCCGCCTTTTCCTCGAACCGGCGGATCAACAGCATGTCGTTATAGAATTTGAGCAACTCCTCCTTTGGGGCGGAAGCCCCTGCCGACCGTCCGTCACCATTTTCGCGATTGTTAGCCGGGCGGTCTTCCGAAACGGAAGTCGCTTTGCTGCGGCCCCTAGTCGATGCCACGCATACCTCCTGCTTCCCATGAGGGCAGTGATTAAACAGCTAGCCTCCGACCTGGTGCTTGGCAAGCCAAGTGCACTGCAACATAGTTGAAATCGTTGCACTTCCTGGCGAGCGGCCGGCAAAGCCTGAGCGAAAGTGTCAGTCCAGGTGAAGAACGACGTCCGTCGGGTGGCCGAAGTTGAGCATAACCCGTACGCGTTCTTCTAACATGTCCAGATCCAGGCTGTCGGTCGACAGAAGGTTAACCTGTTGTTCCAGCATTGCCCGTTGCTGTCCCAACGTCTCAAGGGTCACCTGCGCGGTTGCAATCTCTTGTTGGAGATGCGCCCGGGCAAGAAACCCATGGTTGCCCTGGATGGCATGATACGCAAAGTACACGACCAAGGCGGCCGAGAGACCCGGGAGGATCGCTCGGCGGAGATTCTGCTTGACTCCGAGTGCCTTGAACATACGGCCATCGAATCATGGCCGAGTCCCGGTGTCAATCGGACTTATCGTGAATATTCAAAGATTTACCGACCGACCGCTAAGCCGTTGATCCGACTCGACAAAGCCGGAAACGGGGTCCGGGCAGCGGCAACCGGCGATCGGCCGCCGCCCCCGGGGGACCCCGAAACGCGCCTTACTTCAGGATCGAGCGGCCGGCATAGGCCGCCGCCGACCCCAGTTCCTCCTCGATGCGGATAAGCTGATTGTACTTGGCCATGCGATCCGACCGGCTCATGGACCCGGTCTTGATCTGCCCGGCATTGGTGGCAACGGCCAGATCGGCGATGGTGCTGTCTTCGGTCTCGCCGGACCGGTGCGACAGGACCGCCGTGTAGCTGGCCTTATGGGCCATCTCGACCGCCTTCAGCGTCTCTGTCAGCGATCCGATCTGGTTGACCTTGACCAGAATGGAGTTGCCGACGCCCTTGGCGATGCCGTCGGCCAGCCGCTCCGGGTTGGTCACGAACAGGTCATCACCGACAAGCTGGACCTTGCCGCCCAGCGTCGAGGTCAGCGACTGCCAGCCGGCCCAGTCGTCCTCGGCCAGCCCGTCTTCAATCGAGAAGATCGGGTAGGCGCTGCAAAGCTCCTGATAGTAGGCGATCATGCCGGCGGCATCGAGCGTCTTGCCCTCGCCGGCCAGATCGTATTTGCCGTCCTTGTAGAATTCGGTCGACGCCGCATCGAGGGCCAGGACGATGTCGTCGGTCGGCTTGCAGCCGGCCTTCTCGATCGCCTGCATGATGAAGTCGAGGGCTTCCTTGGTCGACTTCAGCGCCGGGGCGAACCCGCCTTCGTCCCCGACATTGGTGTTGTGACCTGCGGCCTTCAGCCCGGCCTTCAGCGCGTGAAACACCTCCGCGCCCATGCGCACGGCTTCCGCCACCGACGGGGCGGAGACCGGCATGATCATGAATTCCTGAATGTCGATCGGGTTGTCGGCATGCGCCCCGCCGTTGACGATGTTCATCATCGGCACCGGCAGCATGTGGGCGAACGCCCCGCCGACATAGCGATAGAGCGGCAGCCCGGCTTCCTCGGCAGCCGCCTTGGCCACCGCCAGGCTGACGCCGAGAATAGCGTTCGCGCCCAGCCGGGCCTTGTTGGGCGTGCCGTCGAGCTCGCTCATCGTGGCGTCAACCGCCACCTGGTCTTCGGCGTCCAGGCCGGACAGCGTATCGGCGATCTCGCCATTAACGGCTTCCACCGCCTTGCGCACGCCCTTGCCGCCGAAACGGTCCTTGTCGCCGTCGCGCAGCTCGTGGGCTTCGTGCGCGCCGGTGGAGGCGCCCGACGGCACGGCAGCCCGACCGGTGGCGCCGGTTTCGAGCGTGACGTCCACTTCGACGGTCGGGTTACCGCGACTGTCGAGGATCTCGCGCGCATGGATGTCGATGATGGCGGTCATCGGCTGTACCTCCCCCTATCGTATGGCCCGTGATGGGACCTAATCGTGCGGACGATATCGCCTGTCGGCGGCGGATCGATCTGGTCAGGGTCGCAACGTCTGCGTGCCCGACATCCGGGCATCGTCTTTATGGCCGTCAAGCCGGTCGCGACTAAGCGTCAGTATAGCCGCTGTGCCGTGGGGGTCACCTGGGATCTGGTCGGCAATCGGCGCCGGGTGCCGCGCCCCAACCCGGCAGGGTTTGCCCCGCCGGCCAAGGGAAAACCGCGGAATCCTGCGGTCGTATACGGAAAATCAACGGTTTTGCGGGTGGTATGTGCTTTGCTGGTCGGCATTGGCTGCATAACAGGAATTCCGAGACCGAGTATGACGACAATCGGCCCCTTCCCCGCAAACCGTGGTCCGCTGCCGCCGACCCCGGCCGCAACCGACGCGAAATCGGCCCAGCCGACCCCGGAACCGGGCACACCGCCCGCCGTGGACCGGGTCGATCTCCGGCATGGTACCGCGGCAACGGTGCCGACCGACGATCCCCAGCTGGCCCAATCGGCCAAGTCCGCTCCCCAGGCGCTGCTTGACGCGGGGGCTGGGGCTCTGGGTGCCCAGGCGATCCCGGACGACGTGCTGGCGCTGCTCGACTGATCGCGGCAACCCGGTTGCCGGCGGGCTGCGACGACTGCCGTCGATCGGGGTCAGTCGGATCCGGCCGCGTATTCGGGAACCGTACTCAGCATCGCGTCCAGTTGCCCCCGGCGGAACGGCAGTTCGACGAACAGCCGGCGCAAGACCTCGCCGACCCCGACCGGTCGGCGGCTCTCCGCGTCATCGGGGGTGGCCACCATGGAAACGATCAGGTCATCGTCCAATAGGCTGCACACAGCTTCCAGGCGGCGGTCCAGCGCGGCCTGCGCGCGGGCCAGATCCTCGGGCCGGTCCGGAATGTCGGAGTTGCCGGCGACCAGATGCAGCGTCCGCCGACCGGTGTCCAGGCGGACAACCGTCTCCTCCATCGCGGTGACGGAATGCAGGGTCTCGGTAAGCAAACCCTGCAGCCCCGCCAGGATCGAGGCATAGGGGCGTCCCGCCTCCGCCACCAGCGCCTCGTCGCCCAGGGCTAGGCAGGCATCCCAAAGGCGCGCATTGGCTTCCGTGTTCGCCGCCGCCTCGGCCCGAAAATGGTCTCCCAACATAGCCGGTCGCCCCGCCGCCCGATGATTACCGCGCCTGGGGTAGGCGCTGCCGCGCCTTGGCGATCGCGTCAAGCGCCACGATGTCCTCCAGCAGAGCCGGCAACTGGGAAAGGGGCAGCATGTTCGGTCCGTCGCTGGGAGCCCGGTCGGGATCCTCATGCGTTTCGATGAAGACCGCGGCCACGCCGACGGCCGCCGCCGCTCGGGCCAGGACCGGGACGAACTCGCGCTGCCCGCCGGATCGCTCACCCTGCCCGCCCGGCTGTTGCACCGAATGCGTGGCGTCGAACACCACCGGATAGCCGAATTGCGCCATGATCGGCAGCGACCGCATATCGCTGACCAGCGTGTTGTAGCCGAAACTGGCACCCCGCTCCGTCAGCATGATCCGGTCGTTGCCGGAGGCCAGCAGCTTGGCCACCACATGGCGCATGTCCCAGGGCGCGAGGAACTGCCCCTTCTTCACGTTCACCGCCTGACCGGTCTCCGCGGCGGCGACGAGCAGGTCGGTCTGCCGACACAGGAAGGCGGGGATCTGCAGGACATCGACGATCTTGGCGACCGGTGCGCACTGGCGCGGCTCATGGACGTCGGTCAGAATGGGGCAGCCGAAGCGCTCCCTGATCTCCGCCAGGATCGGCAGCCCCTCGCCCATCCCGATGCCCCTCGGGCTTCCCAATCCCGTCCGATTGGCCTTGTCGAAGGACGTCTTGTAGATCAGCGGCATCCCGGCATCTGCGGCAATGCCGACCAGGGCTTCGCTGACCTCCAGGGCATGTTGCCGCGATTCCAGCGCGCAGGGACCGGCGATCAGAGCGATCGGCCGGTCGTTGGCCAAGACCGCGTTGCCGATTGCCACCGTCTTCGCTGCCGTCATCGTCGATCAGTACCCCGTATGGATCGGCGTCCACGACCGGATCGGACACCAACAGGTGGATACAATCCTCGGTAAGTGCGGCGCGCCTCGCAAGAACACTGCCCCCGACGCCGCCTCCTGGCTCGGTCCGGTCACACCAAGCGGCTCTGCTGTATCGCTGCACCGATGAAACTGGTGAACAGCGGATGCGGTGCGAACGGCCGGGACTTCAACTCCGGGTGGAACTGGACGCCGACGAACCAGGGATGGTCGGGCATCTCGAAGATCTCCGGCAGCGCCCCGTCCGGCGACAGGCCGGAAAACCGTAGCCCGGCGGACTCGAGCCGCTCCCGGTAGTTGATGTTGACCTCGTAGCGATGGCGATGCCGCTCCTGGATGTCGGTCTCGCCGTAGATGGACGCGACGAGGCTGTCCGGCGCCAGGGTTGCCCGATAGGCGCCCAGGCGCATCGTCCCGCCCTTGTCGCTGTCGCTCGAGCGGGTCTCGACCGTGTTCTCCCGCACCCATTCCGTCATCAGGCCGACCACCGGATCGTCGGCGGGCGCGAATTCCGACGACGTCGCATCCGACAACCCCGCCAGGGTGCGCGCCGCTTCGATCACCGCCATCTGCATGCCGAAGCAGATGCCGAAATACGGCACCCGATGCTCGCGCGCGAAACGCGCCGCCTGCATCTTGCCATGGGTCCCGCGCTCGCCGAACCCGCCGGGAACCAGGATGCCGTGCACGTCTTCCAAATGCGTGACCGGGTCTTCGCGCTCGAATACTTCCGATTCGACCCAGCGCAGGCGAACCCGGACGTTGTTGGCGATCCCGCCATGGGTCAGCGCCTCGGACAGGCTCTTGTAGCTGTCGATCAGCGAGGTGTACTTGCCGACCACGGCGATCGTCACCTCGCCTTCCGGGCGGCGGATGCGCTGAACGATGTCCTGCCAGCGGTTCAAATCCGGCGGCGGCGCATCCTGCAGGCCGAAATACCCCAGGACCTGATCGTCGAACCCTTCTTCGTGATAGCTGATCGGCACCTGGTAGATCGTGTCCACGTCCAGCGCGGAGATCACCTGCTCGCGCTTCAGGTTGCAGAACAGGGCGATCTTGGCCCGCTCGGTTTCCGGGATCGGCTGATCGGCCCGGCACAGCAGCAGCCCGGCCTGGATCCCGACGGACAGCAGCTCTTTGACCGAATGCTGGGTCGGCTTGGTCTTCAACTCGCCGGAGGACGGCAGGTAGGGCAGCAGGGTGACGTGAATGAACAGGGTCTGCGCCAGGCCGCGCTCGTTGCCGAACTGCCGGATGGCCTCCAGGAAGGGCAGGCTCTCGATGTCGCCGACCGTGCCGCCGATCTCACACAGCACGAAATCCTCGTCGGTGACGTCGGACGCGATGAACTCCTTGATGGCATCGGTCACGTGGGGAATGACCTGGACCGTCGCCCCAAGATAGTCGCCGCGCCGCTCCCGGCTGATCACCGTCTGATAGATGCGCCCGGTGGTGACGTTGTCGCTCTGCCGGGCGGGAACGCCGGTGAACCGTTCGTAATGGCCCAGGTCCAGATCGGTTTCCGCGCCGTCGTCGGTGACGAAGACCTCGCCGTGCTGGGTCGGGCTCATGGTGCCGGGATCGACGTTCAGGTAGGGATCCAGCTTGCGCAGACGGACCTTGAAGCCGCGCGATTGCAGCAGCGCGCCGAGCGCTGCCGAAGCCAATCCTTTGCCGAGCGAGGACACCACGCCGCCGGTGATGAAGATGTACCGCGTCATGGAATTCGACCTTAGCGGAGTGCTCGGGCGGGCCAAAGCGCTACTGGCGAACCCAGCATTCCAGCGCCTTCGGCCGGGTCGACGAAGGGCGATCTCGGGGTGCGAACCGGGCGAATCGTCGGACGGTTACTGGTCCAGCGGGATCGCGGGGAAGGTCGGGCCATCGGCCGCCGGCGCATCATCCGGAGCCCCGACGCCCTCGCCGATTGGGAACTCCTCCGCCGGTATCGGATCGCCGCCCTCCATGATCGAAGGCGCCTCACGGGCAGTGTTCGCCAGAATGGCCAGGATCATGCTGGAGGCAACGAAACAGGCGGCCAGGAATGTCGTCGCCCGGGTCAGCAGGTTGGCCGTCCCACGCACGGACATGAACGGTCCCATGCCGCCGCCGCCCCCGCCGCCCATGCCCAGGCCGCCGCCTTCGCTACGCTGGATCAGCACGACGCCGATCAGGGCTGCCGTGATGAGAATATGAATCACCAACAGGATCGTCTGACTCACGATCGCCTCGCATCGGTACGGCGAATGGGCGTGGAAACGCCAAAGCGGCCGGCAGACCAGTGTCGCCGGCTACGGGCGCGCCTTGTAGCGCAGGACCGCGGGACGCGCCAGTGCGATTTCCGAAGACGGACGGATCGGAGGCCGCTAGCGCGAACTCTGGGCGATCGACCAGAAATCGTCGGCGGCCAGGCTGGCGCCGCCGACAAGGGCACCGTCGACATTCGGCACATGCATCAGTTCTTCGGCATTGCCGGGTTTCACCGACCCGCCATAGAGGATGGCCACATTCTCCGCATCGGTCACCTTGCGGGAGAGTTCCGCCCGGATCAGGGCATGCACCTCGGCCACATCTGCCGTGGTCGGGGTGCGCCCGGTGCCGATGGCCCAGACCGGCTCATAGGCGATGACCAGGGTATCGCTGGACAGGCCGTCCGCCACCGAACCGGCAATCTGTCGCGCGCAGACGGTCAGGGTTTCGCCGGCATCGCGCTGTTCTTCGGTTTCGCCGATGCAGATGATCGGGGTCATGCCGGCCCGGACAACGGCCTTGGCCTTCTCGGCCACCTCCAGATCCAGTTCCTTGTGGTCCTGGCGGCGCTCGGAATGACCGACGATGACGTGGGTGCACCCAAGATCGGCCAGCATCGGTGCGGCGACGTCACCGGTATGCGCACCCTTTTCCCCGGGGTGGCAGTCCTGGGCGCCCAGCATGACGCCGCTGCCGGCAATCGCCTGTGCCACGGCATCGATCAGCGGAAAGGGCGGACAGACCAGCAGGTCGTACTCCGGATCACTGTCCTGGGCGTACCGGACCCCGAGTTCCCGCGCCAGCGCGATGCCCTCCGCCTTGAGGCAGTTCATCTTCCAGTTGCCGGCGATCAGTTTGCGAGGCATCGGCGTTTTTCCCGGTTGGTGCGTGTCGCAGCGGAGCGTGTGGCGGGACCGAACGGCCCCCGACAGGTTGATAGCAGAAGCGATGGACGGCCGGCCAGCGATCAGTCGGCATGCCCTGCCTGGCGCCGCCCTTGCCGGACACAGTTGCTGTGTTAGGTTCCGCGGCCGAATTCTTCGTTCCCGACCACCCTCCAGCGACGGTCCCTTGGCCACCAACGAACCCGACCTGTTCGGCCTGCTCGGCCGCATCGCCGATGCCCTGGAACGGTTGTCGCCGGGGCAGGCCGAACCGGCCGACCTGACGGTAGCCGACGCCTTCGTCTGGCATGCCGAATCCGGTCGGCTGGCCCCCGTCGGTGCGGTCAGCCGGGTCGCGGTCGACCTGCTGCAGGGCATCGACCTCCAGCGTGGCCAGCTGACCGACAACACGCGCCGGTTTCGCGACGGTCTGCCGGCCAACAACGCCCTGCTCTGGGGCGCACGCGGCATGGGCAAGAGCTCGCTGGTCAAGGCCGTGCATGCGGCGGTGAATGACGAGATCGCGGACGACAGCAGCGGCCGGAAGGTGGCGCTGATCGAGATCCACCGCGAGGACATCGCGACGCTGCCGCGGCTGCTCGACGTGCTGCGGGCGACCGATCGGCGCTGCGTCCTGTTCTGCGACGACCTGTCGTTCGACACCACCGGCACCAGCTACAAGTCGCTCAAAGCCGTGCTGGAAGGCGGCATCGAAGGCCGCCCGGACAACGTCCTGTTCTACGCCACCTCCAACCGGCGGCACCTTATGCCGCGGGAGATGATCGAGAATGAACGGTCCACCGCGATCATCGCGGGCGAGACGGTTGAGGAGAAGGTGTCATTGTCGGATCGCTTCGGCTTGTGGCTTGGCTTCCACGCCTGCGACCAGCAGACCTATCTGAACATGATTGCCGGCTATGTCGACGCGTTCGGCCTGCCCGTCGACGAGGAAACCTGGCGGCCCGATGCCCTGCAATGGTCGGTGACCCGCGGCAGCCGGTCGGGACGCGTGGCCTGGCAGTATCTGCAGGACCTTGCCGGCCGGCTCGGCTGCCGCCTGTCGCCGGTCGACTAAGCAACTCCGCCTGAACGGTTCGTTGGCGTCCGTGCGGACGCCGGACGATCCGGCGCGTATCCCGAGAGGACCCTCCTGGCCCATGTTTCGGCGGCTTTACGATTGGACGCTGCGTGCCGCCGAAGGACCAAGGGCCTTATGGGTGCTGGCGCTGGTGTCGTTCTCCGAAAGCGCCGTGCTACCGCTGCCCGTGGACGCCATTTCGATCCCGCTGATGCTGGCGTCCCGGCGCCGGGTCTGGCTGATCTGCGCGATCTGCACGGTGACGTCGATTGCCGGCGGCGCTGCGGGCTATGCGATCGGCTTCTTTCTCTACGAGACGCTGGGTCGGTGGCTGATCGACCTTTACGGTATGACCGCCCAGTTCGAGTCCGTGCAACTCCAGTTCGACGATGTCGGCTGGATGGTGGTGATCGTCGGGGCCATAACCCCCCTGCCCTACAAGCTGATCGCCATCGCCAGCGGCCTGCTGACCTTCAGCTTCCCGTTCTTCGTCCTGCTGTCATTGCTGGGCCGCGGCGCCCGGTTCTTCGCCATCGGCGCGGTCCTGTGGTGGTTCGGCCCGCCGATCCGGGGCTTCATCGACCGCAACGCGACCCTCGTGGGGTGGCTGGTCCTGGCAACGCTGGTCGGCGGCTTTGCCCTGTTGTGGCTGATCGAAGCCCGGCCACCGTCGGCCAGCGGGTGACGGGTCCCGGCCGCGCCGCGCCGGTTCAGCGAGGCGGCAGCAGGCCCAGGGGATCGACCGCTTCGGTGCCTTCGCGGATTTCGAAATGCAGCATCGGCGTGGCGACGGCCCCGGTATCGCCGACGGTGCCCAACGGCTGGCCCGCGGTTAGCACCTCTTCCCGCGCCACCAGGATGCTGTCCAGATGGGCGTAGGCGGTGATCCAGTCGCCTTCATGCCGGACCAGAACCAGGTTGCCGTAGCCCCGGACCTCGTTTCCGGCATAGGCGACGGTCCCATTGTCGGCCGCACGCACGGCCGTGCCGCGCGGCGCTGCGAGGCGGATACCGTCGGACCGGTCGCCGTTGATCTCCGACCCGAAGCTGGCAACCAGCTCGCCGGTGATCGGCCAGGCAAATCCCGCACCGGATCGTGCGGGCGGTATGACGGGCCTCGGCGCCACATCCGCTTCGACAGTGGGCGCCGCCGCGACGCTTGGCGGCGGTTCGCCGGCTTCGACGCTGGGGATGCCGGTCGGGCCAGCAGATGCCGGTCCCGGCGGTAACGGGATCCCCGCAGCATCGTCGGGCACGGTGACCAGGGGCTGGGTTGCCGCCGGCTCGTCGGGAACCGCAACCGGCGCTGGAATCTCGACCGGCTGAAGGGGCACGGGCTGCGCGGTCGCCTCGGCAACCGCGGCCGGCGGTCCGGCGGCCGGTGCCGGCGTCCCAGCCGACGGAGCTGGCGGCGCCAACGGCACGACCTCGACCGGCCTGGGGCTCGCGGACGGCCCCGGCAAAGGCGTCAAGGATTGGGGCGCCGGCTGAAAGCCGGTGGCGGTTTGCGGGGCGGCGAAGGCCGGCGGCACCTCGGCAGTGCTGGGCAGCCGCAAGACCTGCCCTTCCGTCACCGTGAACGGCGGCGCCAGACCGTTCAGCGCCACAAGATCGCGGGGTGCCAGGTCATAATGGCGGGCGATGTCGAATAGCGTGGTATCGGCCGGGACAAGGATCACCGGCGGCAGCGTCCCATCGGAGGCCGGTGGCGGCAGGTCGCCGCCCAGCATGCAGGCCGTGGTCAGGCAGGCGCCGAAACCGGCGGCAAGCAGTCTGCGCCCTACGCCGGCATGTTGGGTACCAAGGGTACGAATCGAACCGGCCACAGGTCCTCCCGTTGCACGTCGTCGCCGTCGCGGCGGAACCGGACGACTTGCTGGCCACCCCAGTCGTCCCCCATGGGGATGACCAGGATCCCGCCGTCGTCGAGCTGCTCGACCAGGGCCGGGGGCGGTTCATGTCCGGCATGGGCCGCCGTGACGATGATCCGCTGGAAAGGAGCCTGCTCGGGCCAGCCGCGGGTACCGTCCCCGCAAATCGCGACGATATTGTGGATCCGCATCGCGGCAAACCGTGTTTCCGCCGTCTCCAACAATATCTTGTGCCGCTCGATGGTGTAGACCCGCCGACACAGCTTCGCCAGCACCGACGCCTGGTAGCCCGATCCGGTCCCGATCTCCAGAACCTTGTGCCGGTCGTCGATCTCCAGCGCCTGCGTCATCATCGCAACCACCAGCGGCTGGCTGATGGTCTGGCCCAGACCGATGGGCAACGCCTTGTCCTCGTAGGCCTGGTCCAGAAAAGTCTCGGGCACAAACAGGTCCCGGGGAACCCGTTCCAGGGCGCCCAGCACCTTGTGGTCGGTGATCCCCGACCGGCGCAAATGCATCAGCAAGCGAATCTTGCGGGCTTCGCCACTCAAGACAGGACCTGCTTCAGGGTCTCGAGCAGGCCCCGGTGGGTCAGGTCGAGCTGCAAGGGCGTCACCGCAATGTATCCCTGGGACAGGGCTTCGGCGTCGGTGTCGGGCGGAACCGCCCCCGAATAGCGCGGCAAGCCGATCCAGAAATACGACCGGCCCCTGGGGTCGTCCCGCTTGATGTAGTCGTCGCCCTGCTTGAGCGGCGCGTAGCCCGTGGTGCGCACGCCCTGCACCGCGTCGGGCGGCCGGTCGGGGAAGTTCACCGAGACCAGAGACCCCTGGGGCCAGTCGGGGCCGATCACCTTTCGGACGATATCGGGCGCCCAGGTTTCCGCCGTTGCCCAATCGATGCCGGTCGCTGCGTCGTAGGCCTGGCTGAAGGCGATGGCCCGGGTCCCCTGCAGGGTGGCTTCCGCCGCCGCGGCGATCGTCCCGGAATACGGGATGTCGACGCCCAGATTGTAGCCGTGGTTGATGCCCGACAGGACCAGGTCCGGGGCCCGGTCCTCCAACAGATAGTTGAACGCCAGCAGGACCGAATCGCTGGGCGTGCCGTCGACGGTGAACCGCCGATCAGACACGGTCCGGACCCGCACCGGCCGGTGCAGGGTCAGCGAATGGCTGGCACCGCTCTGCTCGCTTGCCGGGGCACAGACCCAGACATCATCGCTCAGCGTCCGTGCGATTCTCTCCAGAACAGCGATGCCGGCGGACTGGATGCCATCGTCGTTGGTGACGAGGATGCGCAAAGGCGTGTCAGGCATGGGTCGTGATCACTTCCAGTCCACCGAGATACGGACGCAGCGCTTCCGGCACCAGGACCGAGCCGTCCGACTGCTGATAGGTCTCGAGCACGGCGATCAACGCGCGCCCCGTCGCCACCCCCGAACCGTTCAGGGTGTGGACGAACCGGGTCGCCTTTTCCCCTTTCGGCCGGCACCGTGCATTCATGCGCCGTGCCTGGAAGTCACCGCAATTGGAACAGGAGGATATCTCGCGATACCGCTGCTGCCCTGGAAGCCAGACCTCCAGGTCATAGGTCTTGCGCGCGCCGAAGCCGATGTCGCCGGTGCACAGCGACACCACCCGATAGGCCAAGCCCAGCCGCTTCAGCACCGTCTCCGCACAGGCGGTCATCCGCTCGTGCTCCTCGGCCGATTGCTCCGGCGTGGTCACGCTGACCAGTTCCACCTTGTTGAACTGGTGCTGGCGGATCATGCCGCGCGTGTCCTTGCCGGCGGACCCGGCTTCCGAGCGGAAACAGGGGGTCAGCGCGGTGAACCGGAACGGCAGATCGTCGGCGGCCAGGATCTCGTCGGCCACCAGATTGGTCAGCGGAACCTCGGCCGTCGGGATCATCCAGTAGCCATCCGCCGTGGCGAACAGATCGTCGGCGAACTTCGGCAACTGACCGGTGCCGTACAGGGCCCGGTCCCGCACCAGAAGCGGTGGGGCCACCTCCCGATAGCCGTGCTCCTGGGTGTGCAAATCCATCATGAACTGGCCAAGGGCCCGCTCCAGCCGGGCCAACGCGCCGCGCAGGACGACGAATCGCGCCCCGGAGAGCTTCGCCGCGGCCGCGAAATCCATCAGATCGCTGTCGCCGAACAGCGCATCGTGTTCCGCCAGACCGTTGTCCTGGCGGGGATCTCCGACGCGGCGGAGTTCCTGGTTGGCGGTTTCGTCCGCGCCATCCGGCACGTCGTCGTCGACCGCGTTCGGCCATCCGGACAACAGGTCCGTCAGGGCGTGCGCCGCCTCGCGCTCGGCTTCCTCCAGCTTTCCAGCCTGGTCCTTGAGCTGCGCGACCTCGTCCATCACCGCCTGGGCGTCGCCGCCCTGGCGCTTGATCTGCCCGATCTGCCGGGACGCCTCGTTCCGGCGCGCCAGAACCGCCTGCAGGTCGGTCTGCGCCTGGCGGCGCTGTTCATCCAGCGCCAATGCCCGGGCCGCGCCCGGTTCCAGGCCCCTGCGGCCCAGCGCACGGTCAAAAGCCTCCGGATCCTCGCGGATCCAACGGATGTCATGCATGGGGTAAGCGGTCCCGGCCGCGGACTACTGGCAACGCACCTTCCTGAGCGACCGCCTTATAGGGCCGGCTCCGGCACAGATCCACCCCCGGGACGTCCCCGGCGGGGCCGACCGGTCAGGCGCCGGAGGCCTGCTCCGCCTCTTCCGCCGCCTCCCGGGCGGCGCGTTTTCGTTCGGTGATCCGGGCCAGCCAGATCGACACCTCGTAGAGCAGGAGAACCGGAATCGCCAAGCCGACCTGGCTGATGATGTCAGGCGGGGTCAGCAGTGCCGCGACGATAAAGACGCCGACGACGGCGTATTTGCGGCGTTTCGCAAGGCCGTCCGCCGAGACGATGCCCACCCGGGCCAGCAAGGTCAGCGCCACCGGAAGCTGGAATGCCAGTCCGAAGGCGAAAATCAGCTTCATCGTCAGGCTTAGGTAATCGGCCACCCGCGGCAAGACTTCGATCCGCAGCGACCCATCATCTCCGGCGCTTTCGAAACTGAGGAAGAACTTCCAGGCGAGAGGGAAAATACCGTAGTAAACCATGGCGCCGCCAAGAAAGAACAGGATCGGCGCTGCAATCAGATAGGGCAAGAAGGCGCGCTTTTCGACCTTGTAGAGACCGGGCGCTATGAACAGGTACAGTTGATGTGCGATGATCGGAAATGACACGAAGGTCCCGGCAAAGAATGCAATCTTGATATTTGTGAAGAAAACTTCCGTTAGCTGGGTGTAGATCAAACCGCGATCCGGGCCAAGCTGGCTGATCAGTGGATCAGCAAGAAATGCGTAGATGTCGCTCGCAAAAATGTAGCAAACGATAAAGGCGACGAAGAGCGCGATCGCCGCATACATCAACCGGTTCCGCAGCTCGATCAGGTGTTCGAGCAGCGGCATTTCCTTATCGTTGATTTCGTCCTGGCTGGTCACGACCGTCACTCACTGCTCTCGGCCGCGGCCTGTGCTGCCGGCTCGGGCGTCTTTCTCTTTCTGGCTGGCGCCGTCTTTGCCGGCGCCGCCGCTTGGTCCGGCTGCCCGTCCGACGCGGCCGCGGATGATGCCTTGGTGCTCTTGGTTGCAGGCGAAGACCGCGTGCGGCGCTTCGCCGGCTGCGCCGACGTCTCGCCATCTTTCGCTGTCGCCGGCTTCTTGCGTGTCGATGCCGTCTTTGGTGCAGCCGATTTGGTGGCGGGCGCTTTGGTCTTCGCGCCGGTTGCGCGTGCCTTGGCAGGCGCCTTGCCCTTCGCCGGGGTCGGCGCTTCAACCTTCGTCCCGTCCGACGTATCGCTCACCGGCACCGGCTTGGCCTTGATCGGTTCCGGTTCCGACTCGCGCCGGCTCGGTTCCGACTGGCTGATGCGGCCCACCGGGTCCGCGTCACCGCCCGAAGGTGTCGTCGAGGCGGCCTTGCCGTCGGAAGGCGCATCCGTCGTCTTCTCCGCCCCTGCTGTGGGCGCGGGCGCCGCCGACTTGTCGCCACCAGTTGGGTCCAAGGCGTTCTTCAACTGCCCTTTGGGATCGATGAATTTCTCAAGCTGGTGCTTCGGATTGAAGCCGCGGGCCGTCTGCAGCCCCTTCCGCACCTCGTCCAGTTCGGTGTCCCGGACCATGTCGTCGACATGACGCTGGAAGTCGCCGGCGACCTTGCGCGCCGCGCGCATCCATTTGCCGACGGTGTACATGGCCTTCGGCAGGTCCCGCGGGCCAATTATGACCAGCGCCACCACCAGCACGATGAGGAATTCCGACCAGCCTATGTCGAGCATATCAGGTCCATCGCCGACATCGATCCGACACCAGGCCGATCACGCGAACGGCGGTTGAGCGAGCGGCGCAAGCCCCAGGAACAGGGCGGGTTAGGACTTGGCCGCCTCGTCCTTGGCTTGGCCAGTCGTTGTCGTCGAGGTCGTGCCGGCATCGGCGTCATCCGACGGGATCTGACGCTGGTTGGCGGGATCCTCGTCTTCCTTCATGCCTTGCTTGAAGTTCTTCACGCCCTTGGCGACGTCGCCCATGACCCTCGGCAACTTGCCGGCGCCGAAGATGATCAAGACGACGAGCAGGATTAAGACAACCTGCCAAATACCTAAGCTCATTGCGATTTTCCCTTGTCTTCGCGGTCCCTGCTCGCACGACGGCCGGATCATGGCAGAAAGCCGGTGCCCCCGCAACGTGGGCGGCATCCGCAATCCCCCGTCACCAGCGCCTTCAGCCCGCTTCCTCCGACGGAAATACGAAAGCCTGCTTCAAGTCTACGCTCAGCGATACCGCGCTTCCCGCCGGCGGCAGGAATTGGCCCGGCATTCGGGAATGGACATGGTGGCGCGCCCCGTTTTCGTCCAGCACCGTCAGATGGATCAGGCTGCTGCTGCCCAGCACGCGGGCCGCATCGACGACGCCACGGACCGATGCCGCATCCCCGTCCAGGGTCAGGGCCAACCCTTCCGGCCGCACGAGCGCATCGACCGCCACACCGTCGGGCAGATCGGGTGCCGGCAGCCGGCCGAACGGGGTGGCCACGGCACCGCCCCTGACCTGCCCCCCGCTGCGGTTCACATCGCCGAAGAAAGCCGCGGCGAATGGGGTTCGCGGGCGGTAGTAGAGGTCGACGGGTGTGCCGATCTGCTCCAACCGGCCGTCGCGCATCAGGGCGATGCGGTCCGCCAGGAACATCGCTTCTTCCGGGTCGTGGGTGACCAGCAGCGTGGCCACCGAATTCGCCTTCAGCACATGCAGCGTATCGTCGCGAACCGCCGCGCGCAGGCGCGCATCCAGGCCCGAGAACGGCTCATCCAGCAGCAGCACCCGCGGTTCCGGCGCCAGCGCGCGGGCCAGGGCCACCCGCTGTTGCTGGCCGCCCGACAGGGTGTGGGGAAAGGCCTCGGAGAACCCGCCCATTCCCACCTGCTCAAGGGATGTCCGCGCTCGGTTGCGGCGCAGCCGCCCGGCGTCGCCATTCAGCCCGAACGCGACGTTGTCCAGGACCGACAGATGCGGGAACAGTGCATAGTCCTGGAACACCAGGCCGATCCCGCGCTTCTCCGGCGGGACCGAGGATCGGCTGTGCGCCACGCGCTGCCCGGCGATCCTGACTTCGCCCGCCTGCAGCGTTTCCAGGCCGGCGCCCAGGCGAAGCAGTGTGGACTTGCCGCAACCGGATGGGCCGACCAGACAGACGATCTCGCCCTGGTCGACCCCCAGGGACACGCTATCGACCGCCGGAAACCGGCCGTAACTGTGGCTGACGGCGTGGTAGGAGAGCGCAGCCGGTCGATCGTTCGGCGCAGTCGCGTTGGACCTCATGGCCGCGGCAGCTCAGATGACGGGTCTGCGGTTGGCGATGGCCGACGACTTAGTGGCCGGCGAACGAAATTGCAACGCATTCTCATGTCGCCGGCAGCGACGGTCCCGGAAGCCCTTTGTCTCGCCGCACGTCCGCTGGCCTCATTCCTGGGCCGCGGCTGCGTCGTCGCCGGCCGCCTCGTCCTCGTCGGCATCACTGCCCTCGCCCAGGATCCGGCCGCCCGGCAGCTTCGCAATGGCGGGCCCCGTCTCCAGCAGTCCCGCGGCCTTCAGTTCGGCGACCCCGGGCAGGTCGTCCAGATGGGCGAGCTGAAAATGGTCCAGGAAGGCCGGGGTGGTGACCCAGGTCACCGGGCGCCCCGGCGTCTGTCGGCGACGTCCGGGCCGCACCCAATCCACCTCCATCAACGTGTCCAGCGTGCCGCGGCTGGTCGCCACGCCGCGGATCTGCTCGATCTCCGCGCGCGTTACCGGCTGGTGGTAGGCAATGATCGCCAGGGTTTCCAGGGCTGCCCGCGGCAGCTTGCGGGGCTCCACGATCTCAAGCTGCAGCTTGCCGGCGAGATCCACCGCGGTCCGGAAGGCCCAGCCCGACCCGGTCTGGACCAGGTTCACACCCCGCCCCCGATAGTGGTCGGCCAACGCCGCCAGAACGCGGGGAACATCGGTTCCGTCGGCCAGTCTGTCGGCGATCGCCGTCTCCGGCATCGGCTCAGGCGCGGCGAACAGCAGGGCTTCGACCACGCGGACATCCTGGGCAAGCTTGCTCATATCCGAGATCAATCCGCCTGGGAGCCGGCCTGCCGGAGCAGGATCGGCCCATAGGTCAGGTCCTGGCGGATCTCGACAATCCCGTCGCGCGCCAGTTCCAGGGAGGCCGCGAAGGTGGCTGCCAAAGCCGACCGCCTGACCAGGGGTTGACCGATCGCCTCCGGCAGGAGGGCGACCAACGGCATCCAGTCGGACGCCTGGCCCAGAAGCCGGCGCAGCCTGACCAGGGCATCGTCGGTCGAGTACAGGCGCGAGGGCTCGACCTGCAAGGTCGTCTCAGCCACCTGCTTGCGCCGGCTCTGGTCGGCATAGGCCCGCAGGAGTTCGTACAGGGTCGCCGTATAGACCGGCCGGCGGACGGTCTGCAGCGGCTCGGTTGCGCCGCGGGGATGTACATCGATCCCCAGCCGCGGCCGCGACATCAAGCGGACCCCGGCGTCGCGCATCGATTCCAACCGCCGCAGTTGGAATGCCAGCGCAGCAGCCAGCTCCGCGCCGGTCGGCTCGCTGTCATCGGCGGGCACCGGGAGGAGCAGGCGCGACTTCAGATAGGCAAGCCAAGCCGCCATCACCAGGTAATCGGCCGCCAGTTCGAGGCGGAGTTTCCGGGCACGCTCGATGAAGGACAGGTACTGGTCGGCAAGTTGCAGGATCGACACCTGCGTCAGGTCCACCTTCTGCGCGCGGGCCTGGTCCAGAAGGACATCGATCGGCCCTTCATAGACATCTAACCGCAGGACGAACGCGTCGTCGGTCAGCCCGGCCGAACCGGGGGCCTGCGGATCGGGGTCCTCGGCGAAGCCCGGAGGTGCGACGGTGCCCGATGTACCCGCCTGCCCCATCAAATCATTCCGGTCAGGTGGCCGATGGCGACCCGAAGCCAGTTGGCGGGCTCCAGCACCAGCTTGGCGAAGACGTTCAGATCCCATCCGACCAGCCGGCCGGCCAGTGGGATCACGAAAAGGATGACCACAAGGATGATCAGGCCGTAACGCTCCAGCCGGGCCAGTCGCTGGCCCAACGCAGGGGGCAGAATGCCGACGGCGACCCGACCGCCATCGAGGGGCGGAAGCGGCATCATGTTGAAGACGGTCAGGATGACGTTGATCCACACCGACACGGCCAGCGCATCGGAGATCCAGCGCTCGGGGCTGTCCGGCAGCGGCGTGGTGAACCGCAGCAGGATCGCCGACACCAGCGCCAGAACGAGGTTCGTTGCGGGACCCGCAATCGCCACGATGGCCATATCGCGTACCGGGCGGTGCATGCGGCGCGGGTTCACCGGGACCGGACGGGCCCAGCCGAAGATGAACTGCGTGAACAGGAGCATGAACCCGGGCAGCAGGATGGTGCCTACCGGATCGACATGGCGCACCGGGTTCAGCGTGACCCGGCCGCGCTTTCGCGCAGTGTCGTCTCCCAGCCGATAGGCGACGAGCCCATGCGCCGCTTCGTGCAGGGTGATCGCCAGGATGATCGGCACACCCCAGACGATCAGAATGTAGACGGGATCATCCGGCACGGGTCGGGATCTTCACGCGGCGATAGGCAGGTCGGCCAGGCGGGCGGTCAAGGCGCGCCGATCGACCGGCTCGGGCGAGGCCGCAACCCGCGCCATGCTTCGGCCTAGACGGTGCATCGCCGCATCCCGCAGCAGGTCGACGGAGGCGGCAATGGACTGCATCTCATGAAGGTTGCCGTTGCAATGAAGGGCCACATCGCAGCCTGCCGTCAGCGCCGCCTTTGCCCGAACAGCCGGTGGTCCGGTCAACGCATCCATGCAGAGATCGTCGCTCAAGAGCAACCCGTCAAAGCCGATTCGGCCCCGGATCACGGTGTCGATAAGGTGCTTCGACTGCGTCGCGGGCCGATCGGCGTCGATCGCCGGAAAGACGATGTGGGCGGTCAGACCCCAGGGCAGGTCCGAAAGCGACAGGAAGGGCTGGAAATCGGCCTGCTCCAGCACGTTCAAGTCCACATCGACGAACGGCAAGGTCAGATGGCTGTCGACCTTCGCCCGGCCATGCCCCGGCAGATGCTTGGCCACCGGCACCACGCCGCCGGCCATCAGACCTTCGGCAGCCGCGCGCCCCAAACGGGCGACAAGGCCGGGATCGGCGGAATAGGCACGATCACCGATGGCCTTCGTCGCCCGCGGCAGCCGCAGATCGAGGACCGGCAAGGCATCGACCGTCACCCCCAGGCGAAGAAGATCGTCGGCGATCAGCCGGCCCACAGCCCAGGCTGCCTCAACGGCGCGATCGGGATCGGTATCCGCCAGACGTCCGATCCGCCCGGCGGCTGGATAATCCGGCCAGTTTGGCGGGCGCAGGCGCTGAACCCGCCCGCCTTCCTGGTCGATCATTACCGGCGCGTCGTCGCGGCCGACCGCATTGCGAAGCGCGCCGGTCAGACGGCGGATCTGCTCCGGGTCGCGGCAGTTCCGACGGAACAGGATGAACCCGAGGGGATCGGCATCGGCAAAGAACGCCCGTTCGTCGGCCGTCAGGGCTTCCGCTGAACAGCCGAAGATGACCGCACGCGGACGATGCGGCGCGTCAGCGGACAATACAGTCGGCCCCCAGATCCTGAAGGGAGCGGCAACGGTCCCGGGCGGCTGCCTCGGTCAGCAGGCCGCCCTGGATGCGGTAGAAGAGCTGACCGTTAACCTCGACCGTGGTGACGATGAGCTGAAGATCGCCCAGAAGGCTCGGGAACTGCCCCTGGAACCGGACCCATTCCTGGCGCGCGACCTCTTCACTCTCCACCGCCGCCACCTGGATCCGGCTGTCGCCCTCCGATTCCGGCTGCGTCGGCAGCGCAGGGATCACAGTGATGGGCGTTGGTTCCGGCTCCACCGACATGAGATCAGGGGGCACGCCGAGCTGCGCCGCCAAGAACGGACCGGCAGGCCCTGCCGCAACCGGCTCGGCACCGGCCAGCGGTTCGGGATCGTCGGCGGCAGCTTGTGCCGGCGGTGGCAGAGCGTCCGACGGACCGGAGTCGCCCGCATCCGGATCGGCCGCCGGACTTACGGTTTCGTCGGCGAGCAGCGACTCCGGCGCATCGTCGGCAGCGCCGGTGTCGTCTGGGCTGGCGGCCGAAGCGGCGGGTTCGAGATTGATCGGCGCCGCCGCTTCATCGCGCAGGGCTTCGATCACCGATTCGATGCTGTCCGGGGGCTCGGGCGCATCCAGCGCCGACACGGCGGCGTCCGTCGGTTCGGCCGCCCCCGCCAGCTCGGCCGCCCCAGTTGCCTCGACCGCCTCGGCCCCGGGTGCGGCCCGATCGATCAGCGCCTCAGGGGATGGGAAGGATGCCAAAGGCGCGATCTGTATGTCTTCGGCCGGTTGCGCCGTAGGTTCGACCGGCAAGCCGGCCGGTTCGGAGCCCAATTCCTCCTGTCCGGCACGTTCCGCCGCGATGTCGATGGCGGGGGCAGGACGGGCAACGGGCTCCTCGGGGGGCGGCGCAATGGTGCCGATCTCCGGCGCATCGCTTCCGCGCTCCGTGTCGTGCAGGACAGCCCGGTCCAGATGCGGAACGTCGATCCCGCCGGGCTCTTCGGGGCGCAGGCGAACCGGCGTGTGATCCGCGCGGATCAGCGGCACGTCGGCCAGCGAGACCGGCCCGGGATCACGGATCAGCGTGTACCAGCCGACCCCGGCACCGGCCCCCAGCAGGAGAAGGATGGCGATACCGGCCGTCCAGGCCCGGCGCCGGCCTCCGCTCGATGCCCGCTCGGGGCCGCGAGCCCGGGCGGCGGCAGGCGCAGCGGCGGTCGGTCGCGGGCCTGCCGACAAGCCGGCCGACGGCGGCGGGGCATGGGGCACGGCCACCTTCGGCTCCCCAACCTGATCCATCCGCCACTCGCCCATCGCTACCTCTGCACCCCGCCCAAGCCGACCCCAACCGGTTCGCCCGACTCATCCGCACGAACACTAGCGCCGCCGCCAATCGGGGTTCAATCGGGACGGTCGCCCACCGGCGGACTCGCCATCCGACCGGCACCCTCAAGATAGTGTTAATTGGTTAATGCCCTTTTGATGTCGCATGCCCCGACGGTGCACCTCACCGTCGCCGCGTCAGGTCCGCACCGGATCCGTTATGCCGAACAGGCGGCGGTGTTCCAGCATCGCGTACCGGTCGGTCATACCGGCGATGTAGTCGGCCACATGGCGGGCGCGCCGGGCGTCGTCCGAGGCGGTACCCAGCACCTCCTGCCACGGGGTCGGCAGGCAGTTCGGCTCGGCCATGAACAGGTTGAAGAGGTCCGCCACCAGCCGGCGGGCCTTGCTGGTTTCGCGGTTGATCCGGTAGTGCCGGTACATGCGTTCGAACAGGAAGTCCCGCAAGCGGCGCTCGTCCTCCTGTTCCTGGGCCGAAGGCTGGGCCATGGGCGTGCCGGCCAGCCGAATGGCTTCGGGATCATCCGGTGCCAGCGCTTCCAGCCGGCGCGACGTCTCGGCAAGCAGATCGCCGACCATATGGCCGATCGTCTGGCGAACGATTTCGTGCGTCTGGCGGCGCGGCTCCAGTCCGGGATAGCGGCGGTCCAGTGTGCGCACGATCGGGCCGACGACCGGCAGATCCGCCAGTTCGTCGACGGTGAAGAAGCCGGCCCGCAACCCGTCATCGATATCGTGGTTGTTGTAGGCGATGTCGTCGGACACGGCGGCGATCTGCGCCTCCAGCGACGCGAAGGTGTCGAGGCGCAGATGCGCCCGGCCATCCAGCGCCAGGATGGACGCGAAGGCCGGCGAGCGGGCCTCTTCGGCGACCGGGCCGTTGTGCTTGACCACGCCCTCCAGCGTTTCCCAGGTCAGATTCAGCCCGTCGAATTCGGCATACCGGCGCTCAAGATCGGTCAGTACCCTGACCGTCTGATCGTTATGGGAGAAGCCGCCGTAAGGCGCCATCAGGTCGTTCAGCACCGTCTCGCCGGCATGCCCGAACGGCGTGTGGCCCAGATCATGGGCCAGGGAGATGGCCTCGGCCAGGTCCTCGTCGACCTGCAGATGGCGCGCCACCGAGCGGGCGATCTGGGCCACCTCCAGGCTGTGGGTCAGCCGGGTCCTGTAGTAGTCGCCTTCATGGAAGACGAAGACCTGGGTCTTATACTTCAGCCGGCGGAAGGCGGCGCAATGGATGATCCTGTCCCGGTCGCGCTGATACGCGGTCCGGGTCTCGCTCTCCGGTTCGGCGTGAAGGCGGCCAAGCGAACGGCTCGGGTCGCAGGCGTAGGGCGCGGGCATGTCCCGTACCGTATCAACGGCGTGGAGGATCGGCCAGAGCGCGCCGATCCGCGCCGTCGGGGCCGGGCCGATGATAAAGTGGCTTTGATGCAGCCGTTTCGGCACCTACATTCCGGACTAGGACATTTCAGTGTAATGCGAGCCAAGGCATGGGCGATATGACGACCGGCGTTTCCGGTGCCGACGCGGCGACGGGGCGCAAGCTGATGATTTCCGCCGCGGCGGCGGCCCGCGTCGGCGAACTGCGACGACAGCAGGGCGATGACGCGCTGATGCTGCGCATTGCCGTCTCGGGCGGCGGGTGTTCGGGGTTCCAGTACGGCTTCAGCTTCGACGATACGGTGCGCGACGACGACCTGACCTTCGATCGGGATGGCGTCACGGTGGTCGTCGACGACGTGTCGCTTGACCTGCTGGACGGGTCGGAGATCGATTTCGTCGAAGAGCTGATCGGCGCCTCGTTCCAGGTGCGCAACCCGAACGCTTCGTCTTCCTGCGGCTGCGGCACCTCGTTTGCGGTCTGACGACCGGCCATGTTGTCGGTCCGCAAGGTTCTGGAGATCCTGACCCGGGACTTTTTTGCGGACCAGGTGCGGTCGGACGCCGATCGCAAGTCCACGGCCGAGGCCACCTGGGACAGCTTCCGGACGGCCGCCGACGCGGACGCGGCCGAGCACGAGGAAGAACTGGCGGCGACGGCGGCCGTGGTGCACGCCATGATTTCGGCGGCGGCGGCCGATGGCCGCATCGACGCCGAAGAACGGCGGCGGATCTTCTCCCGCCTGGACAAGGCGGATCTCCTGCCCAGTGAACGGGCGGAGATCGAACGAGCGTTCGAGGCACCGATGCCGATCTACGCCCTGGCACGCGAAGCCACCACTCCGGCCCAGGCGCGGGCGATGTACGCCGGGGCCGTGGCCGCCATCATCGTGGACACGCCGGAGGAGACCGACTTTCTGCGCAGCCTCCGCGAGCGGCTGGGCCTTCCGGCCGATACGATCTCCGAGATTCACGGCCGTTTCGGCCTGGATGGGGGCTGACCAGACGCCATGCGGATCGCCACCTGGAACGTCAATTCGGTGAAGGCCCGCCTGCCGGTCGTCGTGGACTGGCTGGGCGAAGTCCAGCCGGATGTGGCGCTGCTGCAGGAGATCAAATGCGAAGCCGACGCCTTCCCACAGGAAGCGATCGGCGACCTGGGCTACAACATGGCCGTGGTCGGCCAGCGTGCCTACAACGGCGTGGCCATCCTGTCGAAGCGGCCGCTGGAGGATGTTCGCGAAGGCCTGCCGGGCGATCCCGAGGACGAACAGGCACGCTATGTGGAGGCGACGGTCGACGGGGTCAGGATCGCCTCGCTCTATCTGCCGAACGGCAATCCGGTTTCGGACGCCACGGGTCAGCTTAGCGACAAATACACCTACAAGCTCGCCTGGATGGACCGGCTGCGCGACCGGGCCGCTGACCTGTTGAACGAAGACTGGACCTTCGTCCTGGGCGGTGATTTCAACGTCATCCCCCAAGCGATGGACTGCTACGATCCGGCCGGTTGGGCGGAAGATGCGCTATACAGGCTGGAAACGCGCCGAAGTTTCCGCAGCCTGGTTCATCTCGGGCTGGTGGATGCGTATCGGGCGCTGCATGACGGCGCTGGCGCCTATACTTTCTGGGACTATCAGGGCGGCGCCTGGAACAAGGACAACGGCATCCGCATCGACCACCTGCTGCTATCCCCGCAGGCGTCGGATCGGCTGGACGCCTGCGAGATCGATCGCAAACCCCGCGGCCGGGCCAAGGCCAGCGACCATACACCGGTGATCGTCACACTGAAGGATCGGGGACTACCCTAGTCGGGGACAGTTTACTTAACTCTTCTAGAGTTAAGTAAACTGTCCCCGACTAAGGCTGTCCTTGGTAAGAAAGCCATGCAAAGCACACCAATGCTGTTCGTGCGCGATGTCAGGGCCAGTGGCGCCTGGTATCGCGACCTGTTGGGTGCGGCCACCGACCACGACCGGGACGATTTCGACCGGATCGTCGACGGCGACCAGGTTCTGATGATGCTGCACCGCTGGGACCATGCCGAGCACGGCATGCCGGCACGGCCGACGGATGCCGAGGCCGGCCTTGGCGTCATGGTTTGGGTCACCGTGCCGGACCTGGACGCTGTCCACGCCCGGGCCGGCGCTATGGGTGCGGAGATCGTCTCCGAACCGCATCGGAACCCCCTGGCCGGCTGGCGCGAATTCACATTGCGCGATCCCGACGGCTATCGGATCGCCTTCGTGCAGTGGTGATTTGCTGGATTGACAAGCGTGGGAAGTCCTAGTTGCTGCGATTCTTCCACAACATTCTCCACTCCTAAAAACTTTTTTGTGGACAATTCCGTGAATATCAACAAAAAAAGAGGCGCAGCTAGCTGCGCCTCTTATGGTCCACAGCGCCTGCAAGCAAATGTGGACCGCAGTTTGGTTAGTGTCTACTTCTCACGGAAGTGATGGTTGTTGAGAGAAGGGGGAAACCTTTCCCCCTTCTTTACAAACCGGTCGTACTCTGCTCCGGCATATTGCCCCGTTCGGTCGCTGTACTGACCATATGTCGCTGACTTGGGGCATATCTCGCCCGAATAGTACCGATTCTTCGCTTCTGCGTACACAACTTTTCCTTTCCTGAATAGTCACGAGATATGGTGCGAACCACCACATACGGTGTCGATTCGCCCCACTGGATCAAGATGACGATTCGCGACGATAGACGCAATCCCATAGTCTCAATGTTCATCAATTTTTAATCATAGGAATTAATTCTCTCATTCGCCAAAGGTGTATCTCTACTAGCCCATGTTGAGAATGTTATGTCGATATGCGAGGTCACTCATCATACCCGCTGACCCGCCGCAGGCGGATCCACGGCGGCGAGGCATGGGCCGGGCGTTCGGTGATGACGAACCCGTGCCGCTGATAAAAGCGAACAGCACCCGTGTTCTCTGTCGATGTCTTTAACTCGATTGGCAGGGGCCGGGCACAGTCGACGACGGCTTGAAGGATGGCGGCCCCGATGCCGCGTCCCTGCCGGTCCGGATAGACGAACAGGTGGTGCAGGAACCACAGATCCAGTTCCACCCAGACCGACGCAAAGCCGATCACGCCGGCTTGCCGATCCTCGGCCACCCATTGCCGCTCGCCCTTGCTCTCGGCGGCCAGATCGTCGGCGCTGTCCGGCGGGTGCCAGTGCCAGGTGCGCCGGGCGGCAACGAAAACCACCTCGCAGGCGGCGGCGTCTTCGGCCCGGGCCGGCCGGATAAGGACCGTCCCGAGCCCCTCGGCCGCCGCCGCCAGCGGGTCAGATATCGGCATACACGTGGGTTTCAGCCTGGGCGCCCGGATGGGTTATGGCCCCCTTCTCCGCCGACCCGACGATCTGGGCATACTTCCACAGGGCACCGGACTGGAAGTCGTGCTCGCGCGGCGCCCAGTTCCGGCGCCGCTCGGCCAGTTCCTCGTCCGACAGCTCGACCTCCATGGTTCCGGCATCGGCGTCCAGCGTGATGATGTCGCCATCGCGCAGCAGGCCGATCGGTCCGCCCACGGCCGCTTCCGGCCCCACATGGCCGACGCAGAAACCACGGGTGGCGCCGGAGAAGCGGCCGTCGGTGATCAGCGCCACCTTGCCGCCGGTTCCCTGGCCGTAGAGCGCGGCCGTGGTCGCCAGCATCTCGCGCATGCCGGGGCCGCCGCGCGGCCCCTCGTAGCGGATGACCAGAACCTCGCCCTCGTTGTAGTGGCGGGCCTGAACGGCGGCGAAAGCGTCTTCTTCGCAATCGAACACGCGGGCGGGCCCGCGGAACTGCAAGGTGGCCAGGCCCGCCACCTTCACGATGGCACCCTCGGGCGCCAGATTGCCGCGCAGCCCGACCACGCCGCCCGTCGGCGACAGCGGTGCCGAGGTGGGCAGGATCACGTCCTGGTCCGTCGGGAACACCACATCGGCCAGGTTTTCGGCAATAGTCCGCCCGGTCACGGTGATGCAGTCGCCGTGCAGGTAGCCACCGTCCAGCAGCGCCTTCATCAGGATCGGCACCCCGCCGACCTCGTGCATGTCCTTGGCCACGTAGCGGCCCGCTGGCTTCAGGTCGGCGATGTACGGGGTTTCCCGGAAGATCTTGGCCACGGCATGGATGTCGAAGTCGATCCCCGCCTCATGGGCGATCGCCGGCAGGTGCAGCGCGGCATTGGTCGAGCCGCCGGAGGCCGCCACCACGCGAGCCGCATTCTCCAGCGCCGGCAAGGTGACGATGTCCCGCGGCCGCAGGTTCTGCTCCAGCAGGCGCATCACCGCCTGGCCGGATGCCTTGGCATACTGGTCGCGGCTTTCGTAAGGCGCCGGGGCGCCGGCCGACCCGGTCAGTGCCAGCCCCATGGCCTCGGACACGCAGGCCATGGTGTTGGCCGTGTACTGGCCGCCGCAGGAACCGGCCGAAGGGCAGGCCACGCATTCCAGGGCCTTCAACTCGCTTTCCGACATCCGGCCGCCGGCATGGGCGCCGACGGCCTCGAAGACGTCCTGGACGGTCACGTCCTTGCCCTTGTGGCGGCCGGGCAGGATCGAGCCGCCATACATGAACACCGCCGGCACGTTCAGGCGCACCATGGCCATCATCATGCCCGGCAGGGATTTGTCGCATCCGGCCAAGCCGACCAGCGCGTCGTAACAGTGGCCGCGCATGGTCAGTTCCACCGTGTCGGCAATGGCGTCACGGCTAACCAGGGAAGACTTCATGCCCTGATGCCCCATGGCGATGCCATCGGTGACGGTGATGGTGGTGAACTCCCGCGGGGTTCCGTACTGGTCCTTGACCCCCAACTTCACCGCCTGGGCCTGACGGGCCAGCGAGATGTTGCAGGGCGCCGCCTCGTTCCAGCAGGTGGCAACGCCGACGAGCGGTTGGGCGATGTCCTCGTCGTTCAGTCCCATGGCGTAGAGATACGACCGGTGCGGCGCCCGATCGGGGCCGACGGTGACATGCCGGCTGGGCAGCTTGGACTTGTCCCAGGTTTTCCTGTCGCCGGGCTGGTCGAGGGGCATGGTGGCGGGTTCCTTCGTCTTCGCGCGGTTCTTCATTCAAACGAAGACCGAAGACTAGCCCCCGCACCGGCAGATGCAAATGGCTCCCGGAGACGCGCGGCCCCGGCCCCGCCGGTCAGCCGGCGCTGACGCGGGCCAGGGCGGCGGCGACCTTTTCGCGCGTCGACAGGTAGTCGGCGCGCCGGTCGCGCTGTTCGGCGACCACCTCCTCCGGCGCCTTCTCGACGAATTGCGGGTTGGCCAGCTTCTTGTCGATCTTGGCGATCTCCCCGTCCAGCTTGCCGATCTCCCGCTCCAACCGCTCGCGCTCCTGGTCCAGGTCGATGACCTCCGCCAGCGGCAGAAACAGCGTCGCGTCGTCGAGCACCGCCTGGGCGGAGCCCTTGGGTGCCGGCGCGTCGATGATCCGGGCATCGGTCAAGCGCGCCAGATGCACGATCAGATCGTGATGCCGCGACAACCGGTCGGCCGTCCGGTCGCTGGCGCCGCGCAGCAGAAGCTCGATGCGCGCTGACGCCGGCACGTTCATCTCTGCCCGGACCGCGCGAACCATGCCGATCAGCCGCACCACCCACTCCATCTCGTCGCCGGCATGCCGGTCCGGATCGACGGCGGCATAGTCCGGCCAGGGACGGCTGATTAGCAGGTCGCCCTGCCGGTCGCCGATCGCCCCCCACAGTTCTTCGGTGACGAACGGCATGATCGGGTTCAACTGATGCAGGATCTGATCCAGCACCCAGGCGGTACAGGCGCGCGTTTCCGCCGCTGCGGCATCGTCGGAACCGGTGAGGATCGGTTTGGTGAACTCCAGATACCAGTCGCAGAACTGCGCCCAGGTGAACTGGTAGAGCGCACCGGCAGCCTCGTTGAAGCGGTACTGGGCGAAGGCCTGCTCCACCTTCGCCGCGGTATCGATCACCGCCCCGATGATCCAGCGGTTCACGGTCAGCCGGCAGGCCGTCGGGTCGAAGCCGTCCACCGGCCGGCAGTCGTTCATTTGGCAGTAGCGGGCCGCATTCCACAGCTTGGTGGCGAAGTTGCGGTACCCCTCGACCCGCTGGTCGGACAGCTTGATGTCGCGCCCCTGGGCGGCCATGGCCGTCAGCGTCATGCGCAGGGCATCGGCGCCGTAGCGGTCGATCAGTCCCAGGGGATCGATGATGTTGCCCTTGGACTTGGACATCTTCTGTCCCTTCTCGTCCCGCACCAGGGCATGCATGTAGACGGTGCGGAACGGCACTTCGCCCATGAAGTGCAGTCCCATCATCATCATCCGGGCGACCCAGAAGAAGATGATGTCGTGGGCGGTGATCAGAACGTCGCCCGGATAGTAGCGGTCGACCTCCGGTGCCGGGTCCGGCCAGCCCAGGGTGGAGAACGGCCAGAGGGCCGATGAAAACCAGGTGTCGAGCACGTCGGGGTCGCGGGTCAGCGCGGCGTCGTGCCCGTAGTGCCGCTTGGCCGCGGCCTGCGCTTCCTCTTCCGACTGTTCGACGAACACGGTCCCGTCCGGGCCGTACCAGGCCGGGATCTGATGGCCCCACCAGAGCTGGCGCGATATGCACCAGGGCTCGATGTTGCGCATCCATTCGAAATAGGTGTTCTCCCAGGTGCGCGGCACGAAAACCGTGCGCCCCTCCTCCACGGCGCGGATCGCCGGCTGCGCCAGGGTCTCGGCATCGACGTACCACTGGTCGGTCAGCCAGGGTTCGATCGCCGTGCCCGACCGGTCGCCATGCGGCACCGTATGCAGATGGTCGTCGATCCGTTCCAGCAGATCCTGGGCGGCGAAGTCGGCGATGATCCGCTTGCGGGCTTCATAGCGGTCCAGCCCGGCATAGGCGGCCGGCAGGGCGCTGTCCGGTTCGCTTCCGTCGCCGCCCGGCACCACCTCCGCGGTCGCCAGAATGCGCGCGTCGCGATCCATGACGTTGATCATCGGCAGGCCATGCCGCTTGCCGACGTTGAAGTCGTTGAAATCGTGGGCCGGTGTGATCTTGACGGCGCCCGACCCCTGTTCGGGATCGGCGTAGTCATCGGCGACGATGGGGATCCGGCGGTCGACCAGCGGCAGAAGCACGTCCTGCCCGATCAGGTCCCGGTAGCGGTCGTCGTCGGGATGCACCGCCACGGCCGTATCGCCAAGCATGGTCTCCGGACGGGTAGTGGCGACGGTGATGAACCGTTGCGGATCATCGGCGAGCGGATACTTCAGGTGCCAGAGATGGCCCTTGGTTTCCTTCTGCTCGACCTCCAGGTCGGAAATGGCCGTGTGCAGCCGCGGGTCCCAGTTGACCAGCCGCTTGTCCTTGTAGATCAGGCCCTGCTTGAAGAGCTGGACGAACACCTTGCGGACGGCGTGGCTGAGCCCCTCGTCCATGGTGAACCGCTCGCGGCGCCAATCCGGCGATGCCCCCAAACGGCGTAGCTGCCGCGTGATCGTGCCGCCGGATTCCGCTTTCCAGTCCCAGACCCTGGCCACGAAACCGTCGCGGCCCAGGTCGTGACGGGTCTTGCCCTCGCCGGCCAGTTGGCGCTCGACCACGCTCTGGGTGGCGATGCCGGCATGGTCGGTTCCCGGCTGCCAAAGCGCGTCGCGGCCCGATCGGCGGTAGTACCGGGTCAGGACGTCCTGCAAGGTCATGTTGAGCGCGTGGCCCATATGCAGGCTGCCGGTTACGTTCGGCGGCGGCATCATCACGCAGAAAGGCTGCGCGTTCGATGTGGTGTTGCTGGCGAACGCGCCCGACTGTTCCCAGGTGGGGTATGTGCGCGCCTCCACTTCGGACGGGCTATAGGTCTTGTCCAGCATGGCCCAACTCGGCATCGATGGGGTTGGAAGACGGAAAGCGGGATAAAGCCCGGCTTGTGGCGCCCCTGCAAGGGCGACGGCCGGAGATCGATCGCAGCGCGGACCTTAGGGCAGGATCAGCGCTCTAGCGGCCGTGGCCCGATCGTCCAATGCGGCTGACCTCCCGCTCTACGGCCCTTTCGACCATGCCTGGCAGATGCGTATCCAGCCATTCGCGGAGCATGGGGCGCAGCATCTCGCGGACGATCTGCTCCACGGTCGCCGCACCGTTGCCCAACGGCAGGGCCCCGTCGACGGCATCGGCGGCATTCAGGCGGGCAAAGGCTGCGCTGGTCAGGCTCTCGGTTGCCGAGGACACCAGACGGTCGTCCTGCGCAGGCGTTTCAAAATCGGGTACCGGCGGCAGCGGATCGGCGTCCAGCGCCGGCGAGGGCTCGGCCTCGAAAACGGGTTCTGGCTCCGGTTCCGGCTGCGGGGCCGGCGGTTCCTCGACGATCTCCGTCAGTTCCAGGACATCGTCATCATCCGCTTCCGCGGCGACCGGCTCCGGTTCGGCCGGCTCCGGCTCGACAGGGTCTGGTTCGACAGGTTCCGGTTCGACCGGCTCGGGCTCGGACGCGGCTTCCAGCTCCGCATCGGGTTCCGGCTGGGCTTCTTCGGTCTCGTCGCCCTGTTCGGAACCTTCCTCGGAGATGATGCGGCGGATGGAGGCGAGGATCTCCTCCATCGACGGTTCTTGTTGAGTCTTAGACGCTTGGCTCATGCCAACTTAACCGGCCCATGACGATTGAACGCCCAGCGATCCGCGGGCGTTACGCTACACGGTAAAAGCATGTGGTTAAGAAACACAAACGCTTTTACTGCGATGCCGCGGCCGGGGCGCCGTCAAGCCCGGTCAACGGCCCTCAATTCCGGTGCCAATAAGGGCATCGCGAACGGCGTCGTAGTCGGCTTCGACGTTGTAATACTCGACCGGCAGACCCAGGTCGCGGGCCGTCAACTGCCCGACGGCCGACAACACCGCGAACCCGGCCACGACTTCATCCCGCTGGGCGCGGACCAGCGACACCCGGGCATCCAGCAGCTCCTGTTCCGCATCCAGCACGTCCAGGACGGTTCGCGAGCCGACCTGCGCTTCCTGCTGAACCCCGTCCAGGGCGATCTCTGCCGATCGCACCTGGCTGAGGAAACTCTGGATCGTCGCTCGGGCGGTCGTCAGGGCCTCCCAGGCGGTGACCGCCGTCTCGATCGATCCCCGGCGCGCGGTTTCGATGTCGATACGGGCCTGGCTGGCAAGCCCGCGGGCCTGGCGGATGCGCGCGTATTCGGCCCCCGACTGGTACAGCGACACGCGAAGCTGGGCCGTCACCGTCGCCACATCGGTGGTATCGATGCCCGCACTCGGTTCGAAGCTGCGACTGACGGAACCCTCGAGCGACAGCGTCGGAAACAGCTCGCTGCGGGCGGAATCGATGTCGTCCTCGGCCGCGCGCTGGGCGAACACGGCCTGCAGGATCGCCGGGTCGTTCTGTTCCGCCAGCGCCACGGTCTCTTCCAGGGAGGTCGGCAAACCCTCCAGCGGCCTGGGGGCGATCAACAGGCCCGGCGCCGCGCCGATGACGCGTTCGAACTCGGCGCGCACGGTGCGCAGGCTTCCCTCCGCCCCGATACGGTCGGCCACGGCGCCCGCCAGGCGCGATTCGGCCTGGCTGACGTCGGTCCGGGTCAGTTCGCCCACGGCAAAACGGTCTTCGGTTGCGTCCAACTGGCGTTGGAGCACGTCCTCGTTGTTGATGTTCAGCTCCAGAACAGCCTGGGCCTCAACCACGTCCATGAACGCCGTGGCGGCGGACAGCAACACCGACTGTTCGATGATCAGGACCGTCGCCCGGGCCGACAGCACGCTGTTCTCCGCACTGCTGACGTCGGCATCGACGCGCCCGGCGGTGAAGATCGGCTGGCTGAGGGTGATGCCGATCGACCCCGGTGTCGTCAGTTCGTCCTGGTCGCCGGGTGGCTCGGGGTCGACGTTCTGCCATTCGACGCCGGCGGACCCGAAAGCCTCGATTGTCGGGCGAAAGCCGGACAACGCCAGCGGGACGCCCTCATTGGTGGCCCGCAAAGCCGCCAGCTGGGCCGCCAGTTCCGGATTGGTCTCGTAGGCCAGCGCCAAGGCCTCGGCCAGCGAGTTCTGGGCAGCGGCCGGGCCGGCACCGGCCATCAGCACGCCGGCAAGCAATCCAATGCACTTCCGCATCAATACCGCCTCATGGTCGGGTCGATCTGCGTCGCCCAGGCATCGATGCCGCCCCTTAGGTTGACGGCACGATCGAAACCGGATGCCCGCAGCCAAGCCGTGGCATGATGGCTTCGCACACCGGAATGGCAAATCACGACGAGTGTCCTGTCCCGGGGCAGGCTGTCGACCGCGGTCGGCAGGTCGGCCATCGGGACATGCAGGCTCGGCTCAAGCGCGGCGATGTCGCGCTCCCAGGCTTCCCGGACGTCCAGAACGTGATGGGGTTCACCCGACGCCCGCAGTTCCGACAGCCGGGCCACATCGATATGCGGATCGGCATCGGCCCCGTCGCTGCCGGGTGATTCGTGCGATCGCTGGGCGGCGTCAGAAGACAAAGCTCGGCTCCGGCGCGAAACCGGGAAGCAAGGGCGTGTTGGCGTCGAACAACGCGCGATGGGCAACGCTGCCGCCGACACGGCTGAACAGCATCACCTGGCCCAGTCCGCCCTCCGGCGCGACGACAGCCACAAGGCGCCCGCCCTCGCCGATCTGATCGAGAAGCGCCGCCGGCACCTCGGCGACCGCGCCGCCCAGGATGATGGCCGGATAGGGGCTCTGGTCGACATGCCCACCGGTCATGTCCCCTTCGATGACCACGGCGTTGTCGATGCCCAGATCCGACAGGTTCTCGGTCGCCGTGCGCACCATTTCCGGGTCGCTGTCCAGCGCCACGACCGTGTTGGCCAAAGCCGCCAGGACGGCGGTGGAGTAGCCGGTGCCGCATCCGATATCCAAGGCCACCTCGTCCGGCCGGATGCGAAGGGCATTGATCATGCGGGCGAACACCATCGGCTCCATCAGGTGCCGGCCGTTCCCCAGGGCAATGTCCTCGTCCAGATAGGCAAAACCGCGCTGCGGGCGCGGGACGAAAACCTCCCGCGGGATCCGGGACATCACATCGACGATTGCCGGATCGGTCACCCGGTTCGGCTTTATCTGCGACGCGACCATGCGGCTGCGCGCCAACTCGAAATCAACGCTCGGGGTCATCGGACCTCGTCCATCGCGCGGAACCAATTGAAGGCACCATAGCAGGAATGCCGTGCCAGATAAGACGACCGCTTCGGAAACGCGGCTGATCGATGCGATGTATACTGGTGGTAAGCGATGGAAACAACGCGGTTTCCAGGTGGACGGTACGGTGTCGCGGTCCATGCCTTGACGCGTCAGCCAGCGGGCGCCTAAGTGTCGGAGTATCCGGCGCGGTGGCGGAGAGGCTACGCAGAGGACTGCAAATCCTTGTACACCGGTTCGAATCCGGTCCGCGCCTCCAGCCCACATCAGGGCGGCGACACGCCCAAGACATCCGAATGCGCGATCTGCGGACGAAGGCCGGCGGGCGGACCCGCCGTTGTCTAGGTCGTGTTCGGCATCGGTCGGCGGGCATGCCCACGAACAATAGAATTGCCTTCCCCGGCCGCTCGCCAAATCGGTCGTCGGATCGCGAGAAATGTAACATCTAAATGTCTGTTATGCGTAAGACGTAGCAGCCCAACATTGCAATTTAACTCGCCGTTATATCATTAGCGACTATTTTAGAACCGTGACGTGTGCACCGGATCCATGCTGATATGTTGTTAACCTATTTCGATAGGCTGCGTGTCCATTCAACAATGACCGTAGTCTGGCTACTGGTATTGCTGGCGCCGTTGCCCGCGGCGGCGGACACGCTGACGATCGGCGGCAGCGGCGCCGTGCTGTCGACGATCCGCCTGCTCGCAGATGCCGCCGCTGATACCCTGCCTGACGTTACGGTCCGGGTGCTGCCCAGCCTGGGAAGTACCGGCGGCATCCGCGCGCTGCAGGACAGCCATGTCGATCTGGCCGTCACCTCCCGGCCGTTGACCGACGACGAACGCGCGACGGGCCTTCGCTCGTTCCATCTGGCCGATACCCCCATCGCATTCGTCAGTTCCCGTTCGGGCCCGCTGGACGTGTCGGCCGATCGGGTGGTCGAGCTGTTCGCGCAGATCTGCAACCACTGGCCCGATGGCACGCCCGTGCGGATCATTCTGCGTCCCGAACAGGAATCGCTCTATCGGCGGCTGGCAACCGACCTGCCAGGGTTCGCGGAAGCGATCGCATCAGCCTATCGCCGACCGGAGATACCGATCGCGGCCACCGACCAGGAGAACGTCAACCTGGCCCGGATGGTCTTCGGCTCGTTCACGGCCGCCACCCTGGCACAGGTGATGACGGAAGCGCCGGACCTCACCATCGTCAGCCTGGACGGCGTTGCACCGTCGGCGGAACACATCGTCGACGGCCGCTATCCGCTGGCCATGCCGTTCTTCCTGGTCGCCTCCCCGCAGGCAAGCGAACCCGCGCGCCGCTTTCTGGATTTCGTGCTGTCCTCCGATGCCGCATCCGTGCTGGCGGGGGTCGGCCAGATCCCGGCCGGCGACCGCGCAGCGCTGCCCTGATCGCCCGGACCACCGATGGTGAAGAGCCTTTCAAAGATCGCCAGCATGCGGCGCAAGTTGCGCCGGTTCTCCATGCTGATCGCCGTTTTCACAGCCTTGACCGTCCCGGTTGGCTACCTTGTTGCATCGCTGGTCCATGCCAACGCCATGATGTCGGAGTTTTCCCAGTATTATGCCGAGCGCCTGGCGCAGTACGCCTATACGAGCGGCCCGGCGTGGGAGTACTCGGGCGAGCACATCGTCACGCTGATCCAACCCCGGCAGCGGCTCAAGCCGTTGCTGCAGCAGACCGTCCGCAATGCCGACGGCGTAGTCATCGCCACGCGGGGGCATGTCGCCGGACCCCATTGGCGCACCGCGGCACCGATCGTTGTGGCGGGGGAACAACTGGGTGAAATCGAAACCACGATAACCCTGACGCCGACCCTTTGGCAGAGCCTGGCGGCCGCGGTCTTAGGCGCCCTTCTGGGAGGCGGCGCCTATCTGGCGATGCATCTGTTGCCGATGCGATCGCTAACGAACGCCCTGTCCGAGCTGCAGTCGGCCATGCTGGCGAAACAGCAGATGGCGTCGGAAACGGCGGGGGCGTTCCGGGAACTGGAAGGCAGCTACCGCGCCCTGGAGGAAACCAAGCACGACCTTGAGGCGGCACGGAACCGGGCCAAGGCCGCCGATCGCAGCAAATCAGCCTTCCTGGCCTCGATGAGCCACGAGCTTCGCACCCCGCTGAACGCGATCATCGGGTTTTCCGAGATGATCTCGTCCGAGGTCTTCGGGCCGATTGGCCACCCGAAATACTGCGAGTACGCAACCGATATCCGGGACAGCGGCCAGCATCTGGTCAACCTGGTCGGCGACGTCCTCGATCTGTCCAAGATCGAGGTCGGCAAACTGACCCTAAACCCTCAGCCGGTCGACCTGCCGCATGTACTGAACGACTGCCTGCGGGTAATGCGCGGTCGTGCGGAGGAGTCGTCCATCACCCTCCGCATCGAGGCGGCACCAGCATCACTGCCGGTCATCGTCGCCGATGAGCTGCGCATCAAGCAGATCCTGCTCAACCTCCTGTCCAACTCATGGAAGTTCACGCCCGAGGGCGGCACGATCACGATTTCGGCGGACAGTGAGATCGAAGGGTTCGTGCGCATCAAGGTCACGGATACCGGGATCGGGATGGACGCGAAGGACCTTCATCGGGTGATGAGCCCGTTCGAGCAGGCCAAGACCCACAACTACGCCAAGATGGAGGGGAGCGGGCTGGGCCTCCCCCTCGCCCGGGCGCTGGCGCGCCAGCATGGCGGCGACCTGGTTCTGGAGAGTGCGGTGGGGACCGGAACGATGGCGGTCGTCACTCTGCCGGTATCGGCGCTGCCGCCGCGCAGCCCCTTGGAGGTCCGATCCATCCTGGAAGACCAGGATCGCAACGAGAAAAACCGAACGGCGCCGACCACTGGTGACGATCTTCGGCGGGAACCGACCCGTCCGCCGTCCGGGCATGTCGGCGAGCCGGCCGTGGCGGAGTAACGGGCTGCGGCAAGCAGGGTTTGCAGTGCTCCTGGCGGCTTGCTATAAGCCCGGCCTCACGCGGCCGCGCCGCGTCTGCTCCCCGGTAGCTCAGTTGGTAGAGCAGGTGACTGTTAATCACCGGGTCGCTGGTTCGAGTCCGGCCCGGGGAGCCATACTTCCAAAACCGATCCATCCGCCCGCCGGGCCGGAGGCGTGACCGAAGCAGCGGTCAGCGGCCCGCCCCTGCCCCCCTGCTTCGCCGCTGCCCATCCAGGCAGATGGGTCAGGACCCGGCCCGGGAAGACGGTCGGCAGTCCGCGCTGTCGGTCCCTGGCTGGCACAGACCGGTGCCGATCCCGCGCTCGTCGCATTCCCCGTCATAGGCCCATTGGCAGGAGTTGGCCCGATCCGATGCGGACGACCGGAGCCGGAGGCCCTGGCAATCGGCAGTGTCGGTACCGCTGGCGCAGACATCTGTCACCGCCCCGGCAAAGCGCGCGTCATCGCATTCACCATCGAACGCCCATGGGCATTCGTTGCCGATCAGCGACTGCGCCGGCCGGGGCCGTGATGACCGGCAATCGGCGGTATCGGTTCCCCGCGCGCAGCCGCCTTCGGACCCGAAAAAGCCGGTATCGTCACATGTCCCCGAAAACGCCCACTGGCATTCGTTTCCCGCCAGTTCCTGGGGCGACCGGAGCCGCAGCCCCCGGCAATCGCTGGCATCGGTCCCCCGCCGGCAAGCACCGGTAATCGCACCTTCGTAGCGGCTGTCGTCGCACTCGCCGTCGAACGCCCATTGGCAGCTGTTGTTCACGCCTGCCGTCTGGAGCGCCGGGCTGCTGCAATCAGCCACGTCGGTACGCGGCGGACATGCACCGGTGCCGACCCCGGGGTGATCGCATTCCCCGTCAAAGGCGAACTGGCAGCTATTCGCCCCCTGGGGCAGCGAGCAGTCCGCGGTATCAGTCCCGGCTGTGCACAGGCCGGTTCCCCGTCCCGGCTCATCGCAATCGCCGTCGAAGGCAAACTGGCAACTGTTCAGAGCGGCCAGCAGTGGAATGGGCTGCTGCGGATCGATGCAATGCCGTGCCACCTCCTCTTGCCGGCATGCGCCAACGACATCGACGGTTTCCAGAACCAACATCCGCGCGTTCTGCCCAAGCACCGCCAGTCGCATATCCAGCGTGCTGGAAGCCGCCACCCGCATGCCGCTGTCCAGATCGTGATAGTCGACCCGCTCGATACCGCCGTTCCGAAGGAAGGGGCCGTCGACCCGCCCGGTCGTCTGCGATACCAGGACGTCACGGCCCTGGTATTGCGTCATGCCGAGCGCCACCGTCCGCAGCCGGGCGGTGAAGTCGTCAGGCCCCGTTTCGCCGTCGAAAAGAACGTCACCGCTCCGGACACCCTGCTCGGGGAACGTCGCGAAGTTGACGTTGGTTTCACGAACTAGTCGGAGAATCTGGTCTTCGATGTCATCGATCGTGACGCGGGTGTCGGCCGTATCCACCGTCGCATCCAGGGTGTTGCCCCGGTTGTCCAGAAGCATGCGTGTCATGGGCAGTTCCGAGCAGACCGGCCGGCCCTCCTGCCTGCCCTGTACCCAGGCGTTCTGGATCGTCGTTGCGACGTTCTCTCCAACGCCGACACCGAAGAAGTCCGCCGTATAGGCATACTGGGAGTAAGACGACTGTCCGTTTGCGTCGAGGCGGAACACAGCGTTGACCTCGACACGCTGGCAGTCAAACGGGCGGACCCGCATCACGATCGGTGTGGTGATCGGCGCCACATTCCGGCTCGAGACGGCCACCGGACCCGCCGTCGCAACCGGTGCGCCGCCGGCGTCGGGGGTCGTTGTCGATGTCCCAACCGGCCCCGGCATCTCGGTCTGGCAGCTCGTGGCCATCACCGCGGCCAGGGCGAGAGCCGGTGCACGCGCATACCGCAACACCATGATCAATCTCCAAAACACAGGACGCGAACCGTGAACCGCCGGGCCGGCTCGGCCACCAGGGAGGGCTCAAGGCTCCGCTCGGAAGACCGCGTCGAATAGCTGACCGCGTTCGCGTCGAGGAACCGCGTGATGGTTGCCGTATTGATGGCGAAACTGACGTTCTGCGGAAACACGACATCGGACGTGGCGGCTGCGGAAGGCGACAGGGCACCGACCGCGACCCCGATGATGTTGCCGCTCATGTCCAGGATGGGGCCGCCTGAGCTTCCGCGCTGGAGCGGCGCCGATACGGTCAACAGATACGGACGACCACGGGCGCCACCCACCGAACTGACCGCGCCGAAGCTCGCGGTGATGGTGGCGTCACCCAGAAGGGTCGGTAACGGAAAACCGGCCGCGATGACGTCCTCGGCCAATCTGAGGTCGGGTGAGGATCTGAAGGATCCGAAATTGTCGGTCGACAAGGATGATCGCAGCAAGGCCAGATCGTGCTCGACATCCTGGGCGGCCACCGCGGCTCCGACGATCCCGGCACGCTCCAGATGAACACGCACGGAGTCGCAACGGGAAACCACGTGGTGATTGGTGAGGACGTCGCCTTGTGCGTTGACGATAACGCCTGACCCGCTGCCGATCGGTGCCTGGGCTGGAATGGCCGGGGTCGCGCCCGGGGAACCTTGAAGTGTCCGGACAATCAATCCGACCTGATCGCGGCAGGCATCCCGCGAAGTCGTGATCGTCTGCCCCGAGGGCAGATGGCACTCGACGATGTCGGCAAAGGCAGGCGACGGCAGCCCCAACCAAAAGACTGACATTGCCAGGACGACAGCAACGGATTTCAAGCACGCGCCGAGGGCCGCGGACACGTGAGGGCGGTCGGGCATTACTTCCTCGTTTCAACTGGCGGATCCCGCTGGCAAGCTGGCATCCCAAATGAAACACATGTTGAAGCTCGGCGATCGGCAGCGCGTCCGTCTCCTGCGCGCTGCCTATTATCATTTCCCTTGCCCAAACCTGGCCAACAAACCATTGCAGCCGGCACTTTTCTTGGAAGCCGTTCGGATTCGCCGGTTCTGCATGCTTACCTTTGCGGGTTTTCGCTATCTTGACGGTCTCGATTCTCCCGCAAAAGCTGATCTTGAAACGGCAGTTTGCTCCCAAATCCGATGGATCATCAAGGCTGTGAACCCGATCGCCGCCCGTTCCCGGCGTTTCGGGATCAAACTAAATCGGCCTAACCGAACATCGCCGCGCTTGACGGCCATTGGCGAATCCGGTGAGGCATATTGACCAATGCGGACGGTCAGGCTTCGTCGGACCGGACCGGGATCGTATGACATCTATGCGTGGCTCGGTTCGGGTGCGCGCGTCGAAGGAGAGGCCGCCAATGGTGTCATTGCGACCTCGACTAAGTGTCTGGGGCGTGACAGGCAGCCTGGCTCTGGCTGCCTTGTTGGTGTTGGGTCCGGCGGTGTCGGCGCAGACGGCGCCCGACCAGACGGAGGGACCCGACCAGGTAGTCAGCCGTCTTGCCGACGCCACGATGGATGCCCTTTCCAACCCCGAAGCCGCTGAGAACACGGCTGTCGACGACGTCGCCGAACTGGTCGAAGACGCCTTTGCACTGGGCACGCTTGCCCGCTTCACTCTAGGCGACTACTGGCAGCAGACGACCGCAGACCATCGGTCGGCCTATGCAGAAGCGCTTGGCCGGCACATCGCCGCAACGACCATTCGCCGGTTCCGCGACTTCGAGCCCGCGCCGCTCCAGGTTCTGGGGTCCCGTCCCGTCGGCGACGCCGACGTCCTGCTGGGAACCCAGGCCACCCGCCGCGACGGGTCCACGTCGCGGTTGTTGTGGCGGCTGCGGCCGGCTGATGAGGGGTGGCATATCGTCGACATCGTTCTGGACGGCGTGAGCCTGAGCGTGACCAGCCGGGACGAGTTCACCGCATTCCTGGGCCGCCATGACGGCCATGTACCGGCATTGACGGAAGCGCTGTCCAGCGGGGGGCTCGGGGGTTGACGGCCCGGGCAGAGGTCCCTGCGGTCGTCGACCTGGATCGGGTGCGCAAGGAGTATGACGGGGGACGGATCGTCGCCTTGGACGATGTCACCCTACGGTTCGGGCAAGGCGAATCCGTCGCCATCATCGGCCGGAGCGGCAGCGGCAAGTCCAGCATGCTCAATGCCATGGCCGGGTTGGATCGCCCCACCCGCGGCCGCGTGCTGATCGACGGCCGGGAACCGCCGTCCGCGGCCCACTGGACCCGGCTGCGGCAGTCGAGCATGGGTCTGGTCTTCCAGAGTTTCCTGCTGCTGCCGACGCTGACCGCGCGCGAGAACGTCGAGGTCGCCATGTTTCCGCGCATCCGCAGCGTCGCCGCCCGCCGTGCCCGAGCCGACGAACTGATCGCCGAAGTCGGTCTGACCGATCGTGCGCACCACCGCCCGGGCGAACTGTCCGGGGGCGAACGCCAGCGCGTGGCGATCGCCCGCAGCCTGGCCAACGACCCGCGCGTGCTGCTGGCCGACGAACCCACGGGAAATCTGGACTCGCGGACCTCGGCGCATGTCCTGGAACTGCTGATGGACCTGCACAAGACCCGCGGCATGGCGCTGATCCTGGTCACCCATGACCCGGCCGTCGCCGAACGCTGCCATCGCCAGATACGCATGGTCGATGGACGGGTGGTGGAAGATCGGGTCCACGGCGGCGAAGGGCGGGCCGCATGAATGGTTTGTCCCTGCCCTGGCGGAACCTGACCCAGCGGCCGACCCGGTCGTTCCTGACGCTGTTGGGCGTCAGCCTGTCGGTGGCGGCCTATGTGGCGCTCGCCGGCCTGTCGCGCGGGATCGACAACGCCGCGCGCGATGGACTGACGGAAAACGGGATCCACCTGATCGTCACCGAACGCGGCGTGGTCGACATCTTCGCCAGCGCCCTGCCGATGGACCTGGAAAGCGACCTGCGCGCGATCGACGGCGTGACGAACGTGGCGCCGGATCTGGCCAATCTGGTGCCGGCGGAGGCCGATTCCCATGTCCTTCTGAACGGCTGGGGGGCGGGCAGCTTTCTCTGGGACACGGTGCCCCTTGTCGCGGGCGAACTGCCTTCGCAGGACCAGCCGCGTTCGGTGGTGCTTGGGTCTCGTCTGGCGGAAAGCCTGGGCAAGCGTACGGGGGACACTGTCGAGCTGCTCTACGAGCCGTTCCTGGTGGCCGGCATTGCCGAGTTCGACAGCCTGATGAACGACAACCGGGCCATTCTGCCCCTGTCGAGCATGCAGGAACTGACCTTCCGGAACGGGGTCGTCACCGTTTTCCACCTGCAGCTCGAAGACCCCCGCGACGCCGAAGCCCTGGCCGAGATCCGGGCGACGATCGAAAGCACCTGGCCCCGCCTGCGCACCGCGTCGCCGGAGGGGATCACCCAGGACAACCGCATGGTGGAGATCTTTCAGGGGTTCGGCTGGGCCGTGTCGGCCATTGCGCTGGTGATGGCCGTGCTGATCGTCATCAACACGCTGGTGATGTCCGTTACCGAACGCAAGCAGGAGCTGGCCATTTTGAGCGCCATCGGCTGGGGCCGCCTGCGCATCATCGCCATGATCGTCACGGAAGGCATGATGTTGACGGCGATCGGCAGCGCCGTCGGCATCGCGCTGGGCATCGCCAGCGCGTCCTTCGTATCGGCCATGCCCGCGGTCCAGGGGCTGGTTCAGCCAGAGATCACGTGGTGGTTGCTGGTCGAGATCGTGGTCGCCGTCCTGATGCTCGGCGCCGTTGCCAGCTTCTATCCCGCCTGGCGGACCACGCGCATGGTCCCGGTCACGGCGCTGCAGGGCCAGTAGGCCCCTCGCCCGGCAACGCAAGCAAACCCTGTCCCGGGATCGCGTCCAGCAGTTCCCGGGTATAGGGATGGGTCGGATTGTCGAAGACATCCGCCGTCGGTCCGCTTTCGACCACCGCCCCCGACCGCATCACCACCACCCGGTCGCACAGTTCCGCGGCCAGCCGGAGGTCATGGGTGATGAACAGCAGGGCGAAGTTCAGCCGGTCCCGCATGTCCGACAGCAGGCGCACGATCTGCGCCTGGACCGACACATCCAGGGCCGACACCGCCTCATCCGCCACCAGGATATCCGGTTCCAGCGCCAGGGCCCGGGCGATGCAGATCCGCTGCCGTTGACCGCCGGAAAACTCGTGCGGGTATCGGCCCGCTGCACTTTCCGGCAGTTCCACAAGGCGCAGCAGCTCCGCCGCCCTGGCCAGGGCCTCAGGCGCTGGGACGCCATGGATGATCGGCCCTTCGGCGATAGCGGCCCCCACTTTCTGCCGCGGGTTCAAAGCCGAATAAGGATCCTGGAACACGATCTGAACCCGCTTGCGCAGCCGCCGCAGGTTGGCGCCGGACAACCGGCGCATGTCCTGACCGTCCAGTTCCAGAACGCCGGCATCGATCGTTTCCAGGCGCAGGATGCACCGGGCCAGCGTGGATTTGCCGGACCCACTTTCGCCGACAAGCCCGACAGTTTCCCCCCGGCGCAGATCCAGGGCCACGTCATCGAGCGCGGCAACCGGGCGGTTGCGGGAGAACAGTCCCCCCCGGCCGCCGAACGTCTTGCGCAATCCCTGCGCGCGGAGCAGCGGCGGCGCCGTGACGGCACGCGACGGGCGCGGTCGGCCATGCGGCACGGCGGCGATCAGCGAGCGGGTGTAGGGATGCTCCGGCTGGCGCAACACCTGCTGGACCGACCCGGCCTCGACAACCTGTCCGCGGCGCATCACCACGACCCGATCCGCCACCTCGGCGACCACGCCGAAATCATGGGTGATGAACAGGATCCCGGCCTCATGCCGCGACCGGAGCCCGTGGATCAGATCCAGGATCCGGGCCTGGGTGGTCACGTCGAGCGCCGTCGTCGGCTCGTCGGCGATCAGCAGCTTGGGTTCCAGCGCCAGGGCCATGGCGATCATCACCCGCTGGCACTGGCCGCCGGAAAGCTGATGGGGATGCGCTGCCATCAGCCGGGCCGGATCGGGCAAGCGCACTTCGTCGAGCAGCGCCAGGATGCGATCGCGACGCTGTCGGGCCGTCAGGTCCGAATGCAGGCGCAACACCTCGTCGATCTGCGCCCGGACGGTGAAGACGGGGTTCAGCGTCGCCATCGGCTCCTGGAAGATCATGGCGATCTCGGCGCCGTTGATCCTTGTGCGTTCCGCCCGCGACAGCCGGGTGAGATCCCGCCCGCCAAAATCGATGCGGCCCTGTTGCACGGACAGGCCACGGGGCAACAGCCCCATGATCGCCTGGGCGGAAATCGACTTGCCCGAGCCGGACTCGCCGACAAGACAGACGATTTCGCCACGGCCGACGGCAAACGATACGTCTTCGACGGCGAGGTCCCGGTCGCTGCCCCTGGGCAGCCGGACGGTCAGTCCCTCGACCGCCAGCAGGGGGCCGGCGGCGGCGGCTGTCGGCAACAGGGCCTCCTCTGGCAGCGGACCGGGCGCAATAAAGAACCTCCTATCCCAACAAAACCGGGTTTGCCATACTGGTGTCAGGCGAAATAATATTCCACGAAGAGGATCGCTCCCTGAGCAATTGGAGGTAGTCTGGCCGAATGAACGGGCGCTATGTCGTCACCAAGCTGCTGCGCGCCCTCATCACCATGTGGATGGTGCTGACATTCGTCTTCGTCGTTCTGCGGATGACCGGAAACCCGGTCGAGGCGCTGCTGCCGCCGGACACGCCCCAGGACGTCATCGATTACTATTCGGAACGCTACGGCTTCGACGACCCGATCATCGTCCAGTACGGTCGCTACTTCGCCAACATCCTGGCCGGCGATCTCGGCTTCTCCTACCTGGACGGCCGGCCGGTGCAGCAGGTGATCCTGGAGCGCGTTCCGGCGACGCTGCGGCTGGGGCTCACATCGCTGGGGTTTGCCGTGCTGATCGGCGTCAGCCTGGGCATCGTCGCGGCGCTGAACCGCAACCGTCCGGTCGACCGCGCCACCATGGCGTTTGCCGTCTTCGGCTTCGCGATCCCCAACTTCTTCTTCGGGATCCTGCTAATCCTGCTGTTTTCCCTGCAGCTTCGATGGCTGCCCAGCTCGGGCCACGGGACCGTGGCGCATATCATCATGCCGGCGGCGACGCTCGGCCTGGCCGTGGCCGGCACCTTTGCCCGGTTCACCCGGTCGTCGATGCTTGAGGTGCTGAACCGGCCCTACATGAAGGCCGCCCAGGCCAAGGGCGTCCCCTACGGCCGCCGGATCCTGCGCCACGCCCTGCCGAACGCGGCGATCCCGCTGGTGACGATCCTCGGGTTCAGCTTAGGGTCGCTGATCGCCGGCTCCATCGTCACCGAAACGGTGTTCGCCTGGCCGGGTGTCGGCCGGCTGCTGGTCGGATCCGTCGGCAACCGCGATCTGGCTGTGGTCCAGGCGCTGGTGATCATGATCGCCTTCACCATGGTGATGGTGAACATGGCGGTCGACATCCTGTACAGCGTGCTCGACCCGCGCATCCGGCTGACCGGGGGGTCGTGACCCGATGAGCGATCTTCCCAGCAGGCCGGAAGACGCGGTGCCGGCGAAACCGGCCGGCTTTGCCCTGTTCCGCAGCCTGCGCCGGGCCCCGCTGATAGTGCAGACCGGGTTCGTCTTCCTGACGCTCATCGTTCTGCTGTGCCTGGCCGGCAACCTGCTCACCCCGCACGGCTATACCGAAACCAACCTCCTCAATCGCCTGGAAGCGCCGGTCTTCATGGGCGGCTCATCGGAGTTCCTGCTGGGCACCGACCGGCTCGGGCGTGACCTGCTGGCGCGATTGATCTTTGCGCTCCGGGTCAGCGTCGTCATCGCCATCCTGGGTACGCTGATCGGTGCGGTGCTGGGGACCCTGTTGGGGTTCCTCGCGGCGCACGCCCGCGGCTGGGCCGAAGAAGCGATCATGTTGATGGTCGACTTCCAGGCCTCGATGCCGTTCATCATCATCGCCCTGTGCCTGCTGGCCTTCTTCGGCAACTCGCTGACCCTGTTCATCTTCATCATGGGGCTGAACGGGTGGGAGATTTACGCCCGCCTGACCCGCGGCGTCGTGTTATCGGCCAAGGCCCAGCCCTATACCCAGGCGGTGGTGGCGCTGGGCGCCAATCCGCTGCGCCTCTATGCCCGACATGTGCTGCCCAACGTCGCCGGCATCCTGATCGTCCAGTTCACGTTGAACTTTCCGCTGACCATCCTGCTGGAAACCGCCTTGAGTTTCCTCGGGCTGGGCATCCAGCCGCCCCTGACCAGCCTGGGCGTCATCCTCGGCGAAGGGCGCGACTACCTGATCAACGCCCCCTGGATCTCCGTCTCGCCGGGCATCCTGATCTTTCTGACGACGCTGTCGATGAGCCTGATCGGCGACTGGCTGCGCGACGAGATGGATCCGACGTTGAAGCGTTCCGGGACATGAGCCGCCTAGCGCGTGCCCGGCAGATGGGCGGCGGCATAGCCGACGATGGCTTCGGCGACGACGTCCAGGTCGGCGGCCAGACGATCGAAGCCGGGACCGCGTTCGCGCGTCACCTCGTCCATGTAGAGCCGCCGGTTGATCTCGATCTGCAGGCTGTGCCGGTTGTGGGCCGGATCGGCGTGGCGCCGCACCAGTTCCGCCCCCTTGAACGGGTCGTTGATCCGGGTTTCGTAGCCCTGTCGCCGGAACACCGTGGCGACGAAATCGGTGAAACCGGGATCGCATGCCGTACCATCCCGGTCGCCCAGCACGATGTCGGCGCGGTGCGCCCCGTCCGCATCCGGCGACAGCCGGTGCCCGGTCGACGGCATGGAATGGCAGTCCACATGCCACACGGCGCCATGGCGCCCGTGGGCCGCATCGAGCAGGTCGGCGAGTGCCGCATGGTAGGGATACCAGTAGGTATCGATCCGCTGCCAGACCGCCTGAACCGACAGACGGTCGGCATACATCGGCGTGTCGCCCCAGGCGTATCGCCAGATCAGCCCCATGCCCCGGCGCACCGAATCCGCATCGCTCAACGGCCCGGGCCAGGGGGCGTCCAGCAACACTGGATCGATGTCTTCAGGCGCCCGGTTCAAGTCCAGGAAGCTGCGCGGAAACTCCGCCGCCAGCAGGGGGGCGCCATGCCTTGGAACCGCGGCCCACAACGCGTCCACATGGGTGTCGGCCGAGACCAGCACCAGGGAGTCCGGCACGGCAGGTTGAAACCCGGCCGGCATGGCCACGCCGGAATGCGGAGAATCGAACACGACGGGTGCCGGCGCCCCATCGTCCACCGGGGGGACGATATGGAACACGCCCGGACGGTTTTGCGGCAAGCTCATGGACAACCGGATCGTTGGGGAACGCCCTGCGATGGGCCTGGAAACGGCGGACAGTAGCATGGGCACCGACCGCGTCGAGCAATGGCAGATCCGCAAGCCGGCCGTCGTCACCGACCGCGGCGTCGTGACCTCACAGCACTGGCAGGCCGCCACTGTCGGCGCCGACGCGCTAAGGGATGGCGGCAATGCCGTCGATGCCGCGGTCGCCACTGCCCTGGCCCTGCAATGCTGTGAGCCCTGGATGTCAGGGCTGGCGGCCAGCGGCTACATGCTGGTCGGCGAACGGTCGGGCGCGGTGATGGTGGTGGAGTTCACCGGCCAATGCCCGCTGTCGATCGATCCGGCCTGCTATCCGCTGGATCCGGCCGGCGGCACCTCTTTCCTTGGCTTTCCCCGGGTGCAGAACGACCGGAACGTGGTCGGGTGGGAGGCGGTGTGCGTCCCGGGTGCGGTGGCCGGCCTGTCGGCCGCCCTGGACCGGTGGGGCCGGTTGGGCTGGGACCGTGTCCTGGCCCCGGCAATCGACATGGCCGACCGGGGGATCGGCATCGACTGGCACGCGACCCTGGCGATTGCCCTGGCCCATGCGGACCTCGTGCGCGATCCCGCGGCAAAGGGCGTATTCCTGCCCGGCGGATCGCCGCCGGCCCCGGGCACCCGCCTGGCGAATCCGTCGCTTGCCCGGACGCTCCGGACCCTTGCCGAAGCCGGCCCGGACGCCTTCTACACCGGCGTCATCGCGGGGTGCCTTCTGGACGACCTGCGTGCCGGTGGCAGCGCCATCGCAGAGGAAGACCTTGCGGGCTACCGCGCGTCGATCCACGCCCCGGACTGGGGAACCCACGGCCCTGCCCGCATCGCCGTCGCGCCCCACACCAGCGGCGGACGCCGGCTGCTGGACGCCTTGGGCGCGCTGGAGGGGGTCCAACCGACGCCGGAAGGGTTTGTCGCGATCGCGGCGGCGCTGCAATCGGCCTTCGCCCGGCACGGCGATCTGATGCGTGCCCCGTCGCCGGAGGGCGGCAGCACCACCCAGGTGAACGCCGTCGATGCCGACGGCATGCTGGTCAGCCTGACCTTCACGCTGCTGAACCGGTTCGGGGCCCGGGTCATGTCGCCGTCGACGGGCATCCTGCTCAACAACGGGATGGCCTGGTTCGACCCCCACCCCGACCGGCGCAATTCGCTGCACGGCGGCCGGCGGGCGCCCAACAACATGTGCCCGGTCATCGCCCAGCATCGGGATGGTGACCCCTGGTTCGCCCTGGGGGCATCCGGCGGCAACCAGATCGTTCCGGCGCTGACGCAGATCGTCACCTTCCTGGTCGACGCCGGCATGGACCTGGACGGCGCCATGCACCATCCCCGCCTCGACACCGGCCCCAGCGCCAAGGTGCGCGCACAACCGGACCTGGGAGAGCCGGCCCTGGCGGCGCTTCGACAGGCCTATGAGGTCGTCGAGACCCATCCCACGGTGTTTCCGCGGCTCTATGCGTCCCCTTCCGCGATCGTCCTGGCGCCGGACGGCCGGCGGCACGCATTGGCCGAAATCGGCTATCCGTCGGCCGGCATGGCGGCCGGCTGACGGTTTCGCGGGATCGCGCCCACCGGCGGGCGCCGTCCCTTGTTGTCGGATGCCGGAAAACCGGCCCCGGAGCGAACCGGGGCCGAAAGACCCATGGAGGCAGAGCGAATGCTTGGATTGAGACATGTTACACGGGCCGCCGCGGCCGGGGCCATCGGCCTTGCTGTTGCACTGGGGGGCACCCAGGCCCCGGCCCAGGAAGAGCGGCCGGAACTGGTCATCGCCGTCGACAACCTTTGGCGCACGCTGGAGCCGATGATCGGTTTCAGTTCCTCGGCCTATCGCTTCAACCAGAACATCTTCGGATCGCTGATCCGGCGCGACTTCCTGTCCGATCCGGAAGGCACCCAATACGACCCGTGGCTGGCCGAAAGCTGGGAGCGGACCTCGCCCACGGTCTGGACCATCCAGCTTCGTCAGGGCGTGCTGTTCCACAACGGCGAGGAGATGACGGCCGAAGACGTAGCCTTCAGCCTGTCCGCGGAACGCATGTGGGGCGAGGAACCGCTCGCCCGGCGCGGCCGCAGCTTCATGCGCAATACGGTACGCGTCGAGGCCACCGGCCCCTATACGGTGGAGGTCGAAACCGGCTTCCCCGATCCGGTCTACATCCGCCGGTTCTCCAACCAGATCGGCATGATCGTCCCGGCCGACTATGCCGGCATGACGCCGGAGGAATTCGGCATGGCGCCGATCGGCACCGGCCCATACCGGGTGACCGAGTTCAATTCCGGCGACCGGCTGGTGATGGAAGCCTTTGACGACCATTGGTCCGGCCCGCCGCCGGCCGCCAAGATCACCTGGGTGATCGTGCCCGAACCCTCGGCGCGGCTGGCCGGGCTGGTGTCCGGGGAATTCGACTTCATCGTCAACATCCCCGCCGACCAAGAAGAAGTGTTCGCCCAGTATCCGGACGTCACCCTGGTGAAGCGTTCGATCGCCAACTACCCGATGTTCGCGTTCAACACGCTGATCACGGAGGAGAACCCGGACAACCCGCTGGTCGACGCCAATCTGCGCCGGGCGATGGTCAGTGCGGTGGATCGCGATACCATCACCGCTGCGCTGTGGGGCGACGTCACCTTCGTACCAACGCCGTTCAACTTCCCCGAATACGGGTCGGAATACTTCGATCCGGACCGGGCGCGGGCGTACCCCTACGACCCCGATCGGGCACGGGAGCTGCTGGCCCTGACCGACTATGACGGCGAGGAGCTGATCTGGAAGATCACGCGGGGCTTCTACCCCAACTACGAGTCGGCGGCGGAGATCATGGTCGAGCAATGGCGCGAGGTGGGCATCAATGTCCGGCTGGCCATCGTCGACAATTTCTCGCTGGCCTACGAGCGGCCGTTCCACCTGCTGAACATGTCGATGGCCAGCGACTTTTCGGGCGACCCGATGCGCCCCTTGTGGATCGACTGGGGGCCGGGCTCGAACCGGGTCGGCGCGGCACACCGGACATGGGTCCCGACCGACCGGTTCATAGAGCTGGGCGAGGCCTTCGAACGGGAGCAGGAGCTTGACGGACGCCGCGACCTGTATCTGGAACTGGTCGGGGAATGGGAAGACGTGACGCCGGGCATGTATCTCTGGCGCAACGTGCTGACCTGGGCGCACCGCGGCGACCTTGAATGGGTGCCGCAGGCCAATTCCGGCATGCGGCTGTTCGGCGACTACCTGACGCTGAACCCGTAAGGTTCTTTATCGGACGGGGGCGAGCGGCCCCCGTCCCTTTCGGCTGGCCTGCGCGCTGCCGCGATGGGGCGGCCTGCTCCAGGTTATTGCGTTTACGTCACCGAGACCGTCAGGACAGCCGACCGGCCCGATGCCGCAGCGATGATCGGCGGGTAACCGGAACCTGACCGCACGGCATCCTTGGATTGCCCTTCCGCCGACAGCATATCCACTCATGTATTGGGGGCCACCCGAAGTGTGGGAGCGCGAGGATGCGCCCGAGTTTGCTGTTGAGCCTGATGCTGACGGTCGCGCTTTGGCCAGCTCCGGCCCCGGCCGACGCGGCATCCGATTGCGAACAGATCTTCACACCGGAACGGACCATCGCCGGTTGCACCGCCGTGCTGCAGGCCGGTCGCCTGGAAGGCACCGCCCTGGCTCAGGTCTACACCAACCGGGCGCTGGGTCATGCCGCCCAGGGATCGCTGGATTTGGCGATCACCGACTATGACGACGCGATCAAGGCCGACCCGGACTATCCCTGGGCCTATAACGGCCGTGGGCGGGCCCACGCCGACCTTGGCGAGTACCGGCTGGCGATCCGGGATTTCGACCAGGTGATCCGGCGCATTCCCGGGACCGTGGCGGTCTCGTTCACCTATCGCGAGCGCGGCTTTGCCCGCTGTGCGCTGGGGCGACAGGAAACGGCGGTGGCCGACCTGACCCAGGCGATGACGCTGGGCGGCCTGTCCCCCTGGTCGATGCAGGAACGCCTGTCGGACGCCGGCTACTACACCGGACCGGCCGACGGTGAACTCAGCGTCAGTTTCCTGGCCTCGGTTCGGGCCTGGGTGCGGGAGGGCTGTCCGGAGTAGCTATGGCTGGGTCGCCTGGCCACCGCGCTCCGCAAAACCGGTGGCCACGCCTATCCCAGCGCGGCTTCGATCTCCCGGCCCAGGTCCTGGGTCGACGCTTTGCCGCCCATGTCCGGCGTCTTCACATCGCTGTCACGCAGCAACCGTTCAATCGCGGTCATGACAGCGGCGGCGGCATCCGGCTGGCCCAGATGGTCCAGCATCATTGCGCCCGACCAGATTTGGCCGATCGGATTGGCGATGTTGCGGCCAGCGATGTCCGGGGCGGACCCGTGCACCGGCTCGAACATCGACGGGGCGGTTCGGGCGGGATTGATGTTGGCCGACGGGGCGATGGCAATCGTGCCGGTACAGGCCGGCCCCAGATCCGACAGGATATCGCCGAACAGGTTGCTGCCGACGACCACGTCGAACCAGTCCGGATTGCGCACGAACTGGGCGGCCAGAATGTCGATGTGGAACTGGTTCCAGGTGACCTGGGGATAGTCGGCCGCCACTGCCGCCACCCGCTCGTCCCAATAGGGCATGGTGTGGATGATGCCGTTGGACTTGGTCGTCGAGGTCAGTGATTTGCGTGGCCGCGCCTGGGCCAGATCGAAGGCGTAGCGCAAGATGCGGTCGACCCCGTGGCGGGTGAACACGGTTTCCTGGACCGCCATTTCCCGATCGTCGCCCTGATACAGGCGGCCGCCGATCTCCGAGTACTCACCTTCACAGTTTTCGCGAACGATGACGAAATCGATGTCGCCGGGTGCGCGGCCGGCCAGCGGGCAGGGCACGCCGTCGAACAGGCGGACCGGGCGCAGGCTGACATACTGGTCGAACTGGCGGCGGATCGGGATCAGCAGGCCCCAGAGCGAGACATGGTCCGGTACGCCGGGAAAACCGACCGCGCCCAGGAAGATGGCGTCGTAGGGCCGCAGGCGGTCGATACCGTCCGCCGGCATCATACGACCGGTGGCGGCGTAGGTTTCGCAGCTCCAGTCAAAATGATCCCAGGACAGGGTGAACCCGAACCGGCCGGCCGCGGCGTCGAGCACCCGGATACCTTCCGGCATCACTTCCTTGCCGATGCCGTCTCCGGGGATGACGGCGATGCGATAGGTGGTCATTGGCCTCCCCAAGCCGAACGCAACGTGGTGGGAACCGACGCCTTGGCTACGGCAACGGCACCTACCTTAAGGTCGACAATACCAACCTCAAGCATGACCGTCGGCGGCTGGCACCGAAAGGAGGCGGATACGATCCAGGTGAAAGTCGGCTTTGCCACTTCGCCGCCATTCGCTGCATGATAGAATGCGCGACGAACGATGGTATCGAACCACCTGTATTCCGACCGTTTTCATGACATTCGACCCGAAGGATCTTGTTCACGACGCTGACGGCGGCGCAGTTGTGCCTGCGGGCAGCCGAACGTTGGATGCTTTGAACGGGGTATGGGCTTGGCTGTTCCGCGGTGAGGCGCCGCGCACGACCGGACCGCTGACGGCAAATGGACTGACCCGGCGCGATTGCCAGCGCAGATTCCGCTGGCGAGTGGCCTACCCCGCCGCGGCCGTTCTGTCTGGGATTCCCATCATTTTGTTGGTCGCCGGCGGCCTGGGCGCGATGAGCCGCGGGACGCTGGAGGAAGATCTGCCGGGATTGCTGAGCGTGGCCGGCTTCGCCGCACTCGGCGGCTTTGTGCTGGCAGTCGTGCTGATTCCTGCCTGGCAGCGCGAGTATCGGGTGCGCGTCACCGACGTGGAACCGGACAACCTTTCGGTGCAGGCGGACGCACAGGGTCTATCGATGAGTCGAGACGGCCAAGTCACGTGCCAAGCACCCTGGAGCCGGCTGTCTCTGGTGGCCGTGCGGTTACAAGAAACCACAGACGGCCGCCTGGCATCTCGTTCCGGCTTGGTAGCCCTGATCCTCGCTGATGACCGTGGTCGCCAGGAGTCGGTGCCACTCTACGGGCTCGACCGGGGTCATCAGATGGCCCGTCGAATCCTAACCACGCTGGTTGAAAAAGGTCGGCTACGCCGCGCCTGAAGGCTGCTGTATGCCCGTCTCTCCGCTGGAGGACTGCGCCTGCGGGCCGGTGGGACGGGCAACAACTGAATACCAGGATACGACTTGGCGAAATGGCGACCCCTACGGGATTCGAACCCGTGTTGCCGCCGTGAAAGGGCGGTGTCCTAGGCCTCTAGACGAAGGGGTCAGCGTCGCGAGCGGACGGAGAGCTAGACTGCGCGACCGGGAAAATCAAGCACCATACGTCGCTATCGGTCGCTTTGGCCTGTCCCCGGCCACCACGCATCCATCGCATCGTCGATGATCAACTGCGCGGTTTCCCGCCCCTGCCAGCTATTGACGGTCAGACGGCCGGCCAAACCCACCGGACTGCCCACGGCGCACCGCAAGGCTTCGCCCAACGGCGTGTCGACGACCCGGAAGGCGATGGCCGCCAGGCGCCCACCGACACCGTCGAGGCTGCACCGCAGATGCCCCTTGCCCACCGGCTCGGCCCAGCGCAGCACCGCGTCCCGGATGGCGAATCGCGGCTCGGGATTGCCGGGACCGAAGGGACCGATCGCCGCCATGCTCCGGGCCAGTTCCAGCGTGGCACCCCCGGTCGACAGCGACCCGTCGAGGTCGAGCACGGGAACCGCCTCGTGCCGCTCGGCATCCTTGGCCCGCTCCGCCAGGAAGGCGGAGAATGCCGCCACTCGGTCGGCGGCCACCGTGAAGCCGGCCGCCATCGGGTGGCCGCCACCATTGACGATCAGGCCCGCCTGGCGCGCGGCCAGAACCGCCGCGCCCAAATCGAAACCCGGAACTGACCGTCCGGAACCCTTCCCGGTGTCGCCGTCCAGGGCGATGACGCAGGTCGGGCGGTGATAAAGCTCCTTCAGGCGGCCCGCGACGATGCCGATCACGCCGGGATGCCATCCCCGCCCGGCGGCAACCACGACCGGCGACGCCGAGCCGTCGCTTTCCACCTGGCGCCGCGCCTGGGCCAGGACATCGGCTTCGATGGTCTTGCGATCTTCGTTGTGGCTGTCCAGCAGCTCGGCGAGATGGGCTGCCTCAGCCGGATCGTCCGTCGCCAGCAGGCGGGCCCCCAGATCGCAGCGGCCGATGCGCCCGCCAGCATTGATGCGCGGACCGAACAGGTACCCCAGATGGCCGGCATCCGGCGGTGCGCGCAAACCCGCGCGGTCGGCCAGTGCCGCCAGGCCGGCATTGCCGCGCCGGGCCATTACCTTGAGGCCCTGGCGCACGAGAACACGGTTCAATCCGGTCAGCGGCGCCACGTCGCAGACCGTGGCCAACGCGACCAGATCCAGGAGCGGCAGCAGGTCGGGTTCGGACCCGCCGGCAAACCGTCCGCGAGCCCGCAGGACACGGACCACGGCGATCGACAGCAGGAAACAGACGGCTGCCGCCGGCAGGTCGCCCAAGCCCGACCGATCATCGATCCGGTTGGGGTTGACCAGCGCCACGGCCGCCGGCCGGCGGATCTCGGCAGCGTGATGATCCACCACGATGACGTCCAGGCCAACAGCCGTCGCAGCGTCGATCGCCTCAAAGCTGGTGGTGCCGCAATCGACCGCCACCACCAGCTCGACACCGGCCCGGGCCAGAGACACCAGGCCGTCGGCATTCAGGCCATAGCCCTCGCGCTGCCGGTCGGGGACATAAAGGTCCGCGTCCGATCCCAGTGCGCGCAAAAGCCGGATGATGATGGCGGCGCTGGCACCGCCGTCGACATCGTAATCGGCAAACACGGCGAGCCGGGCGCCGGCTTCAACAGCGTCCGCCAGGTGTTCCGCCGCCCGATCCATGTCCACGACAAGCGACGGGTCGGGAAGCTGGCGGCGCAGGGTCGGCGCCAGGTAATCGAGCGCGCCTTCCGGCGGTACCCCGCGCCCCGCCAGCACCCGCGCCGCCGGTTCGGCGAGCCCGGATATCTGAACCAGAGCGCGCAGGTGGCGGTCGTCGACCGGCCGCATCACCCAGCGGCGGCCGGTTACGGACAACCGGTCCGCCGCCGCCGACGGTCCCTGGGATCCGTCGGCCACCTAAGCTAGCGCCAGTGCGGCGATCAATGGTCGGTCGGCCAGAAGCCGGTCTTGCGATGGAAGTTGTGGTGCGCTTCCACGTATCGGCTGGTCCCGCTCTTCGACCGCATGACCAGGGTATGGGTCACCGCCCCGCCGGCGAACCGCCGCACGCCCTTGAGCAGCGACCCGGTGGTCACGCCGGTGGCCGCGAACATCACGTCGCCGGAGGCCAACCCCTTCAGATCGTAGATACGGCTGAAGTCGCTGTCGGGAATGCCGTGGTTACGAGCCCGGTTCTTTTCATCTTCGTTACGGAAGATCAGCCGGCCCAGCATCTGGCCGCCGATGCAGCGGAGCGCAGCCGCCGCCAGCACGCCCTCCGGCGCGCCGCCGGAGCCGATATAAATGTCGACGCCGCTTTCCGGCTGCGAGGTGGCGATCACGCCGGACACGTCGCCGTCGCCGATCAGCATGATCCGGGCGCCGGCCTCGCGCACTCGGGCGATCAGTTCGGAATGCCTCGGCCGGTCGAGAATGCACACGACCAGATCCGAGACGTCGCAGCGCTTGGCCAGGGCCAGCGACTTCAGGTTATGTGACGGCAGAGCATCGATATCGATCAGATCGTCGGGCAGGCCGGCGCCGACGGCGATCTTGTCCATGTAGGTGTCAGGCGCCTTCAGGAACCCGCCCTTGTTGGCCATGGCCAGCACCGCCAAGGCGTTGGGGCCACCCTTTGCCGTGATGGTGGTTCCTTCCAGCGGATCCAGGGCGATGTCGACCTCCGGGCCGCCCTCGCCGACCTTCTCGCCGATATACAGCATCGGCGCTTCGTCGCGTTCCCCTTCCCCGATCACCACCTCGCCTTCGATCGACAGGCTGTTGAGGGCCTGCCGCATGGCATCGACCGCCGCCTGGTCGGCCGCCTTCTCGTCGCCCCGGCCCATCAGCAGCGATGCCGACAGGGCGGCGGCCTCCGTCACCCGGGTCGCCTCCAGCGCCAGGTTCCGGTCCATATGCTGTCCGGCCGGCAGCGCCAGCTCGGTATGTACAACGTCTTCCATCATCGGTCCCCCTGCTCCGAGCTCGTTGGGCCGGCAACCTCCACAAGGGCGTTGGCACGCCCGTCACGGGTCGCCGGCTAAAGCGCCTCGATGCGGATCAGCCTCGGTGGCTCAAGCACGCTATCGAGACGGTCGATCGTTTGCATTGCATCCATTATCGCAGATTCGGCCGTGTCATGGGTGGTGATCACCAGCGGCACAGCGTCATCGGGTGCGCGCCCCCGCTGCAGAAAGCTCTCTACCGAGATCTGATGGTCCCGCATGACGGCGGTGATATCGGCAATCACGCCGGGCCGGTCGATCACCATCAGCCGCAGATAGTAGGCGCCGCGGCGCAACCCCATCGCCACCGGGGCCAGGGTGGCCAACCGGTCGACGGCAGCCCCATAGGTGTTGGCGGCATTACCCCGCGCCAGATCACAAAGGTCGCCGACGGCCGCGGACGCGGTCGGCCCCGCGCCGGCCCCCATGCCGTAGAGCAGCACCGGGCCGACATGGTTGCCCTGCAGTTCCACGGCATTGAATGCGCCGCCGACCGACGCCATCGGGGTATCCTTGCCGATCATACAGGGATGCACCCGCAGTTCGACGCCGCCGTCCCGCTGGTGGGCGATGCCCAGCAGTTTGATCCGCAGGCCCAGCTCTTCGGCGTAGGCGATATCCTGGGCGCTGACATGCCGGATGCCTTCGACATGGACCGCCTGGAAATCCACGCGGGTGTTGAAGGCCAGCGAGGCCAGGACCGCCAGCTTGTGGGCGGTGTCCACCCCATCGATGTCGAAACTGGGATCGGCTTCGGCGTATCCCAGCGCCTGGGCTTCGGCCAGGACATCGGCGAATTCGCGCCCGGTCTCGCGCATGCCGGTCAGGATGTAGTTGCAGGTGCCGTTCAGAATGCCGAACAGCGACCGGATGCGATTGCCGGCCAACCCTTCGCGCAGCGCCTTGACCACCGGGATGCCGCCCGCCACGGCCGCCTCGTAGGCCAGGGAGGTTGCCCCGCCTTCCGCCCGAACCGCCAGGGCCGGCCCATGGATCGCCAGCAGGGCCTTGTTGGCCGTCACAACGGCGCGGCCGGCATCGATCGCGGTTTCGCACACCGCCTTGGCCACGCCGTCGGCACCGCCGATCAGCTCCACCACCACGTCGCAGGGGGCCGTCCGGGCCATCTCCGCCGCATCGTCGAACCAGGCGATGCCGGACAGGTCGAGCCCGCGGTCCCGCGTCCGGTCGCGGGCCGATACGGCGGTGACCTGAATCTCGCGGCCGCAGCGCTGGGCGATCAGCGAAGCTTCCGCGTGCAAAAGCCGGACGACTTCCGCCCCGACCGTACCCAGACCGGCGACGGCAACGCGGAGCGGCCCGCTCACAGGGCAACCGCGCGGATACGGGGCTGCTCCGCGGTCGTCGGCGGATTGGCGAGGAAAGACTTGATGTTGCGGACCGCCTGGCGGATCCGCTGCCGGTTCTCCACCAGGGCGATGCGGACGTGATCATCGCCGTACTCGCCGAAGCCGACGCCGGGTGAGACGGCGACATTCGCGTGTTCCAGCAGCAGCTTGGCGAACTCCAGCGACCCCAGGTGCTGGAACGCGGGCGGGATCGGCGCCCAGGCATACATGCTGGCGGCCGGCCTCGGCACCGACCAGCCCGCCGCCTCGAGCCCGTCGATCAGCACGTCCCGGCGATCGCGGTAAAGCCGGCGGATGTCTTCGACACAATCCTGGGGACCGTTCAGCGCGGCCGTGGCGGCAACCTGGATCGGGGTGAAAGCGCCGTAGTCCAGATAGGATTTCACCCGGGCCAGGGCGGCGATCAGCTTGGCATTGCCGACCGCGAAGCCGATCCGCCATCCGGGCATGGAGTAGGTCTTGCTGACGGAAGAGAACTCCACGGCGATCTCGCGCGCCCGCGGCACCTGCAGGATCGACGGCGGCGGCGGGCAGTCGAAGAAGATCTCGGCATAGGCGAGATCCGACAGCACGTAGATGTCCCGGTTCAGACAGTAGTCGACGACCGCCTCGTAGAAGTCGAGGTCGACCACCTGGGCCGTCGGATTTGACGGGAAGTTCAGCACGACGGCCGTCGGCTTCGGCACACTGTGGCGAACCGAGCGGTCGATGGCGGTCAGCAGGTCTTCGCCATGGCCGACGGGCAGGCTGCGGATGGCCGCCCCGGCGATGATGAAGCCGAACATGTGGATGGGGTAGCTGGGGTTCGGCGCCAGAACGATGTCGCCCGGGCTGGTGATCGCCTGCGCCAGATTGGCCAGCCCCTCCTTGGAGCCGATCGTGACCACGGCCTCGCGCTCGGGATCCAGGTCAACGCCGAAACGCCGGCCGTAATAGCCGCACAGCGCACGACGCAAACCCGGAATGCCGCGGGAATTGGAGTAGCGGTGCGTGCGCGGGTTCTGAACGGTCTCGACCAGCTTGTCGACGATGTGCTGGGGCGGCGGCGTATCCGGATTGCCCATCCCAAGGTCGATGATGTCTTCGCCGCGCGCCCGCGCCGCCGCCTTCATGGAGTTGACGACGGCAAACACGTACGGCGGCAGCCGTTTGATCTTGTGGAACTCCTGATCGATCACCGATGCATCCTCAAAGTCTGCGCCCCGTCCCAGCGCGGCGGGGCGATGCGGCCTGTTACCCCTGCCCTATGGCATAATCGAGGTAGATCTCGGCCCGCCGGTTGCGGATCTCGTCCGAACCGGCCAGTTGTTCACCTGCGGCGTCAACCGTGACCATGGTCGCCGGCACACCCAGCTGGTTCAGATAGTCGCTGACGGCCGTCGCCCGGTTCAGCGATTCCCCGTAGTTGGTCACACCCCGCAGGATCGGGTCGGCGATGGCCCCCGACCGGCTGGCGTGGCCCAGGACGTGGATCCTGGCGCCGGTTCGGCGGTGTTCCTCGACGATGGCGGCGATCACTTCCCGGTCCCGGCCCGACAGGCGCGCCGACCCTTCGGCGAAGAAGATCGTGGCCGCCAGCGCACCCCGCTGCAGCGCTACGGGCGCCAGGGCGATCGGCTGGACCGTCACCGGGGCCTGTGCCACCGGCGGCAGGGCGGTGACCGGCAGCGGTGTCGGCGGCGCCAGGGGTTGAACGCCAGGGAACGCCTGACCGGCGGGCGCAGCGGGTCGGGCCGCGTCGGGCAGAACCGCCAGGGCCGGAAGCCGGGCCGTGCCGCTGACCTGCCCGTCGGGCAGGATCGCCCGGCCCGACTGGCTGAACGCCAGCAGGAAAGCCCGCTCGGTCGGATCGGCGGGAAGCTGGGTATCCGGGATGCCCGCCGGCTCCTCGACACTGAACGCCGGCAGCTGCTCGGTCTCCACCGGCCCCGGGATCACCGGGGGCTGATCGTCATCCTGCACCAGCGCCTGGGGCGCAGCCGGCACCGTCGGCGTGGTTGCCGGCGGCTGCGGCGGCTGAGGCGGCGCAACCGCGGCGACTTCGGGCGCCGGCGGCAAGTCCGATGGAGTCACTGGTGTTGCCGAAGGGGGCGCCGGTTGCGCGGGCGACGCCGCAGGGGCCGCGGGCGGGGGTGCCGGCGCGGCGACCGGTGCGGACGGAGGCGTCGGGCGCGCGGGCGCTGGCGCGGCGGATGCTTGGATCCGTTGCGGTGGCGGCGGTATGCGAAGCGCCAGGGGTGGCAGGGAGGCCGCCTGGACCACCGGTGCCGGCGGTGTCGGCAAGGCAGCCGCTTGCGCCGGGACCTCGGGCACCGCCGGCAGGTCCGTCCGCGGGCGCGCGGTGTCGGCCGGCGGCGGGGCGACGGGGGCCACCGGCACGCCGACGGCCGGTGTGGCGGGTGCGGGTGTGGCGGGTGCGGGTGTCGTCGGGCGCGGCGACGTGTCCTCCAAGCCGGAAAACGCTGGTGCCGGCTGGTCCGGTATTCTGGGCGTGAGCCGCTGCGGCACCTCCCCAGCCCGCAAGGCGGCCCGATCCCGCTCAAGCCGGGCCTGCAGCTCGGCCAGCTCCGCCTGGGTGGGCAGATTGTCCGGTCTTTCCGGCACATCGCTCAGGCTCGGGAAGCCTTCGCGGGTCGGCGGCCTGGGCAGGCGGTCGATGGCCGGCGTACCCGCGGGCGGCGTCGCGGCCGGTGCCTGAGCCGTCACCGTCGGTGCGCTGGGCGCCGGGGCCGTTGGCACCGGCTGCGCCTCGATCGAGGGCGCCGGCGTGGCGATCGCGGGGGCCGGCGCTGCCGGTGCGGCAGGTACCGGATCCTGCTGGGCGGCCACGATCTCGGCCGACCGGTCGAGCTCCGCCTGCAGCCGCTGGTCGATGCCCGTCGGCGCTTCGGCGACGGCCGCAGGCCTTGGGGCAGCCGCGACCGTCGGCGGCGGCAGGATCAATTGCGGGGGCGCGGTCGCCACCTGCGCCTGGGGTGCCACAGGCGCCGGCGCCACCGGCGTCGGTAGCGTTGGGCTCGCCACAGCCGGTGTCGGGGCAGCCGATGTCGGGGCCACCGGCTCCGGGGTAGGCGTCGCCGGAGCGGCAGCGGGCGGCGCGGTCACCGGGGGTGCCGTCACGGTGGGGGGCGCCGTAGCGATCACGGGGGCCGGTGCAGGGTCGGGGCGGACATCGTCCAGGGCCTCTGCCGTGACCGGTGCCACGGGTGCGCCGTCCGGCTGGGCCGGCTCTACGATGGCCGGGGCCGCTTCATCCGGCGCGGGAAGGTCCGCGGCTTCCGCCGTCTCCACGGTCGGCTCCGCTGCCGGGGCCGGTTCGATCGGCGGCGGCGGTTGCGCGACCTGGGGACGGCCGATGGTGGGTTCGATATCGCCAGCGTAGGGTGTATTGTCGAACAGGCCGCTACGCCCGGTGGAGCAGGCCGACACGGCAATCAGCGCCACGCCGCAGGCCAACCCGGCAGTCAGGCCCGGGGCCTGGCGCAGGGGGGCGAGCAGCCCGCGCCGTAACTTGCTCATCGTCAGCCGGCTCCTTCCGGTAAATAACGTCTACACGGGCATAGACCAGCCGCATACCCGTTGACCAGCCCCGGACACGCCTTCGCGTGTGCAAACATGCCGAGAGTGGTGTATTAACTGGAAATGATCATCTGGCGGGGCGCGAGCGCAGGTTGATTGGGGGATTGGGTGCGCCTGTAGCGAATCTGCCGACGTCTTGCCCGGGCAACCGGATTGGACGCGCCGCGGCGATGGTCGGTCGGTCGTGCGGGGGATGGAAGCTGTGGGTGCCGGTCAAGCGGCAGCCCGGATCCGGGGGTACAGATCCACATCCCCTCCCCACCCTGCACGTCGGCCCGGTTGCCCATCTGTGCGCCATCCGTGATGAAAGGGACCTCACACCATGGCCGATACCACCGTGACCTCGAAGGACACCGGCAGCGACGCCGATTCCGCCCTGCCGAACCCCGTCGTAATGGGCAAGGCGATGACGGATATCGCGTCCCGAAGCCAGCGGCTGGTAACCGACTGGCTGAAGCGCCAAACCACCGAAGGCCAGAACCAGTCGCTGGATCCGTTCAATGTCGGCGGCGCGTTCCTGGAAATGACCGCCAAGCTGATGACCGATCCGGCGCGGCTGGTCCAGGCGCAGATGAGCCTGTGGAACGACTATATGTCGCTGTGGCAGCAGACCGCCCAGCGCCTGCTGGGGCAGGAGACGGAACCGGTCATCACCCCCGCGCGCGACGACAAGCGCTTCAAGGACAAGGCGTGGGACGAGAACGTCCTGTTCGACTACATCAAGCAATCGTATCTGCTGTCCGCCCGCTGGCTGCAGACGACCGTCAATGACGTCGACGGCCTGGACGACAAGACGGCCAAGAAGGTCGACTTCTATACGCGGCAGTTCGTCTCGGCGATGGCGCCGTCGAACTTCGTCCTGACCAATCCGGAGGTGCTGCGCACCACGCTGGAGACCAAGGGCGAAAACCTGCTCAACGGCCTGAACAACCTGCTGAGCGACATGGAGCGGGGCAAGGGCCAGCTCCAGATCAGCCAGACCGACTACACCGCGTTCGAGGTCGGCAAGAACCTGGCGGTGACCCCGGGCAAGGTCGTCTACCAGAACGACCTGATGCAGCTCCTGATGTACACGCCGACGACGGAAACCGTGGCCAAGCGGCCGCTGCTGATCGTCATGCCGTGGATCAACAAGTTCTACATCCTGGACCTGAAGCCCAAGAACAGCTTCATCAAATGGGCGGTCGACCAGGGCCACACGGTGTTCGTCACCTCCTGGGTCAACCCGGATGCGGAGCTGTCGAAGAAGACCTTCGACGACTATCTGCTGGAAGGGCCGATGACCGCGCTGGATGTCATCAAGGACATCACCGGCGAGGCGGACGTCAACGCCATCGGCTATTGCCTGGGCGGCACGCTGCTGGCGACCACCCTGGCCTACATGGCGTCGAAGGGCGACGACCGGATCAAGAGCGCCACCTTCTTCACGACGATGACCGATTTCTCCGAACCCGGCGAACTCGGCATCTTCATCGACGAGGAGCAGATCTCCGGCCTTGAAAAGGCGATGAGCGAAAAGGGCTATCTGGAAGGTTCCACGATGGCCACGACGTTCAACATGCTGCGGGCCAACGACCTGATCTGGTCGTTCGTGGTCAACAACTACCTCCTGGGCAAGGACCCCTTCCCGTTCGACCTTTTGTATTGGAACAGCGACAGCACCCGCATGCCGGCGGTGATGCACAGCTTCTACCTGCGCAAGATGTACCAGGAGAACCTGCTGAAGGAGCCGGGCGCGATCACCATCGACGGCGTGCCCATCGACCTCAGCAAGATCTCCACGCCGATCTTCATGCTGTCGGCCAAGGAGGACCATATCGCGCCGTGGAAGTCGAACTACGCGCTGACCCAGTTCGTCAGCGGTCCGGCGAAGTTCTGCCTGGCGGCCTCCGGCCATATCGCCGGAGTGGTCAACCCGCCGGCGGCCGGCAAGTACTGCTACTGGACCCAGAGCAAGACGCCGAAGTCACCCGACGCGTGGTACAACGGCACCAAGCAGTCCGACGGGTCCTGGTGGCCGGAATGGCAGCGCTGGGTGTCGAAATTCGGCGAGGGCCAGGTGCCGGCCCGCGAGCCGGGCAGCGACAAGTACAAGCCCATCGAAGATGCGCCCGGCAGCTATGTGAAGATGAAATCATAACAACGCGTTAGACTGCTTTCTTCGCATCGCTTGCGAGATGCCCCGTCCGGTTCGCCGGGCGGGGCAGCTTCTTTCGGGGCTTGCCGCCCGGCGCCCGCGCGCCTAGCTCGCCCTTTCATGTCCATCACGATCGACCATCCCCCTCCCACCCTGGACGCCGTGTTGGTGCAGGCGTGGGATCTGCTGGACCGTGGTGCCGCGGACCGGCGTCACCGGTTCCACACACCCGTGTTGGCAACCCTGGGTCTGCACGGCGCGCCCGAAGCGCGAACCGTCGTGCTCAGGGCGGCGGACCGGGTGGGACGCCGCCTGCGCGTCCATTCCGACCGGCGCGCCCCGAAGGTTGCGCAGATGCAGGCCGAAGACCGGGTTTCCGTCGTCTTCTACGATCCCGCAGAGAAGATCCAGGTTCGCATTGCCGGCCGCGCCGACCTGCATGTCGATGCCGACCCCGCTGCCCAATCCGCCTGGGCAGCGACCAGCCGGTTCGGCCGCCGGTGCTATCTGGCCGAAGCCGGTCCGGGAACGCCGGCCAGCACGCCGATCTCCGGACTGCCGGCCGAATTGGAAGGCCGCGAACCGTCTTGGGACGCGACCGAAGCCGGCCTGGCAAACTTCGTCGCCATCACCATCCAGATCACCGTACTGGACTGGCTCCACCTGGCCCATTCCGGCCACCGCCGTGCCCGGTTCGAATGGACAGACAACCCAACGCCGTTCGCTACGTGGTGTGCCCCGTAGCCGAGTCGACACCGGATTGGTCTGGCCTCGCCAGAAGACTGTTTCGGTAGTCGATCACGGCAAAACCAGCGACAACAAATGGGAGCATTACGACTGCCAATACAGGCAAGCTGAGGATGGTATACACACCCAAATACAAAAAGTAAGTCGGGACGTGCAGACCGTATGGGTCGTCGGTCGCATCGCCAAGCGCCTCGAAATTGGACACGAAGGTCACCGTTTCACCTGACTGAACATGGATGACTATCATGAATACCGAGTGGAACCATACTCCACCGACCAGGCAAAGAAGAAGATAGACGATTGCTAGGCGAGTCTTTGTCCAATGACACCGCTTCCTGACTTGACCCATTCTAAGTGAAGATGCACTTCCGCACCTCTGCAAGCGCCGCAGAGCTATTTGTGGCAATAGTGTAGTGAGCGACGACAGGAGGACGGTGGGCCAAATCAACAACGTCCATATCCATCCCGATCTCAAATACAGTGACCAGGGTGTCAACAGCTCTGAACCCACCTGGGGATTTACATAGCCATTCAGGCTGGCTATGGCGACAACGACATACTGGAATACAAGCGTCCCGATAAACGTGAATATGATATACTTTGATATCAATCTTTTGCCCCCGATTTACTGGCTAGTCAGAAATTATATTTCTGTCCTACGATATAGTTCCGACAATTTTTGATATTGTTGAGGCAAGATCGAGGCAATCGCAAAGCGAATTACTCAAGCTTACTGAACCGCGCGCTTCCAGATCGCGCCATCTGCGCGCGCCCATTCCTCCTTCAGACTACCGTCATCCCGACATACCGAAACAATCTGCCATATCCGATCATACGGATGGCTGAGGAGTGGAATTCGGCGCGACGGCGAGGCGAGCTGCCGCCACAGTGCCGGATGCGCTGGACCCAAGACCGTAAACATCGGCCAGCGACCTGCACGACAACGAGAAAGGCTGAGACATGGACGACATGACATTTGCCTCGGTCACCAGCCTGCTGACGACCTATGGGATGAGCGTCCTGGGCGGCATCGTCATCCTGATCGTCGGCTGGCTTATCGCCGGCTGGGCCGCACGCTGGGCGGCCCGGACGCTGAAGCGGGTCAAGACCGTCGACGACATGTTGGCAGGCTTCCTGTCCAATATGGTCAAGTACGCGATCCTGGCGGTCACCGTGCTGGCCGTGCTGAGCCGGTTCGGCGTTCAGACCGCCAGCCTGATCGCCATCTTCGGCGCGGCGGGCCTGGCCATCGGGCTGGCCCTGCAAGGCACGCTGAGCCAGCTTGCCGCCGGGGTCATGCTATTGCTGTTCCGGCCGTTCAAGGTCGGTGACTACATCGATGCCGGCGGCACGGCGGGGTCGGTCAAGGCGGTGGGCCTGTTCACCACGGAACTCGCCACGCCCGACAACGTGCAGATCATCGTGCCCAACGGCGATGTGTGGGGCGCGACGCTGCGGAACTACAGCTTCCACCCGACCCGGCGGGTCGATTTCCTTCTGGGGATCGGCTACGGCGACAGCATCGACGCGGCCATGCAGGCGATTACAGAAGTCATCCACGCCGATCCGCGCTGTCATGCTGAACCGGCGCCGCAGATCGTCGTCGGCGATCTGGCCGACAGCGCGGTGAACATCATCGTCCGCGTATGGACGGACTCGGGCGACTACTGGGGCCTGAAATTCGACCTGACCAAGCGCTTCAAGGAAGCCTTCGACGCCAAGGGCATCAGCATCCCGTTCCCCCAGCGCGACATCCACGTGCACCAGATACCTGCCTGAAGGGCTCCGCGGAGGCCAAGCGGTCAGTAGCCGATCATGGTCAGGAACGGGTCTTCGTCGAGCGGATGCCGCAGGTGCCCGATGGCCAGGATCAGCCGCTTCTCAGACTTGCGGATGACCGTGTTCAACTCGTAGGCGTTGGGGTCCTGCAGGTGACCGTCCTCGTACAGGTGGCGGGCGAAGGCCTCGACGACCTCGTCCGCCGGGACCTGCGCGGGGTCACGCGCCATGGAAAAGGTGAACCGGTGGTCGGACCCGGATGCAGCCCCCATGACCGTCGCCGTGCACTCAAACGCTGCCATCCGTTCCTCCACTCACTGGGCTGGTGTAATCGACGCCCGTGTTACAACCAGCATGTGACAGTTTTTCGAGCATCCGACGGCCCAACCGGTCGCATCGGTGCCTCCGCGGGAGTGGGTCGCCCGAAAACCTGGAAAAGCCCTGACCCGCACCGGCTCCGACCTCTGCGGCGCGGTCAGGTCGCCGCGCGATAGACCTGCGCCAGGTTGGCGTAATGCTCGGCCGATTTGGGCAGGTAGGCCCGCTCCTCGTCCGTCAGGTCCCGCATGTAGCGGGCCGGGCTGCCGCCCCAAAGCTGGCCCGTGGGGATGCGCTTGCCCGGCGTCACCAGGGCGCCTGCGGCCACCATGGCCCCCGATTCCACGACCGCGCCATCAAGGATGCAGGCGCGCATGCCGACGAAGCCGCGGTCTTCCACCGTGCAGGCATGCAGGACAGCGGCATGGCCGACCGTCACTTCGTCGCCGATGTAAGTGCCGTGGCCGCCACCGGTCACGTGGATGATCGTACCGTCCTGGATGTTGGTGCGCGCGCCGATGCGGATCTCGTTGACGTCACCGCGCACGACGCAGGCGTACCAGATGCCGGTTCCCGCACCGATGACGGTGTCGCCGATCACCGCCGCGCCCGCCGCGATGAACGCATCATCGGCGATCTGGGGCATGATATCCTTGTACGGCAGGATGATTGCCGGCACGGGGCCTCCATACGGAAGCTCGATGCTGCCGGACTGCAGTGCGGTCACCGCGCATTCTCCATCGCGTCCACGTTCATGACACCGGCGCATGAGGGCCGGCGCGGCCAAGCGTCAGCCGCCGATCATCACCAGCGGAAAACCGAAGACGATGGTGCCGCCATGGGCCATATTGTCCCCCATCCGGGCCGCCGGCTGGCCGCCGATCAGCACCGTGGCGGACCCCTTTACGACGGTATTCGGCGGGCCGACGCACACGGCCATGTCGCCCATGCGCGCAGCCGGCTGACCGCCAATCAGCACCACGGGCAGGCCCATGGAAATGACGCCGCCGACATGCGGCACCACGCCGGTGACGGCGGGGCAGACATGGGGATCGCCCATTCGGGACGCTGGCGGCATGGCGGCTCCTTCAGTCCTGACCGGATCAGGGTGCGCGGATTAGCGAAACGGGTCAATTGCCGTGCATAACCTCTCCATCGTGCCGGACTTTTGTGCCGTAATCGGGGCGGCCTCCACAGCTAGAGCCGACGCCCATCGATGACGCATCCGCGATCGCCCCTGCCGCCACCGCCGGCCGCGTCCCGAGCCGGCCTGCAGTTGCATGCGCGTTTCGCTGCGCCGGCGGCCGTCCCCTTCGCTGCCTGCCTCGTATACGCGCTCGCCGGCGGCG
>JANQIU010000048.1 GCA_028281985.1 Alphaproteobacteria bacterium
CGCCGCCGGCACCACATGTTCGGCCGTCAACCGGGCGGCGGCCGAACTGGCGGCGGTGAACAGGAATGACCGGCTGCCGTCCACGGCATAGGTGACGAAAGCGATGCCGGTCGGCACGTCCGGGTCGACGCCGACGAACCGGACATCGACGCCGTCGACCGACAGCCGGTTCCGGTTCAACTGCCCGAACCCGTCATCGCCGACCCGGCTGACCATCCGCGCGCCCGCACCCAGGCGCGCCACCTGGTCGATGAAGATCGCCGGGGCGCCGCTGGCATAGGGACCGGTGAAGGTCCCGGCTTCGGTGAACGTCTGGCCGCGCCGGGCGGCCATGATCTCCACCAGGATTTCCCCGACGGTCAGGATGGTCGGCATGAGAAGCACTCCACAAGGAAACGGTCAGGCGACGGTGCCGATAGGCGGGCGCCCGCAGTGGAGATCGGTCGGGTCGGCGCGTAAAGCCCTTCCGACAGCCAGGCTCGCGGTTCGGTCCCCGACCGGCGGGGCACGGGAGGGCCCACCATCCCGGTTCCCGGTATGGACGACGGTTGGCTTCCGGTGGAAGGCGGCGCAGGTTGGAACCGTCGCCGTCCGGCAGGCAGATGCGGGCCGGTGCGGTCGAAGGCCCGGACGGGTCCGGCTGGTCGCCGGAGACGACGACCGGTCCCCCGGCCCCGTTCCGACGCATGGGAGAGTCCCCGCCGTGCCGATCCGAGCGCCCATCGCCGCCCAAGTCACGCATGAGGTGACCAACCAGCCGCCGCCGCTGGCGGGCGCCAATCTCTACGACACCGATCCGGTGCTGCGGTCGGCCGTGACCCGGCACGGCGCCGGCTGGGCGGAACCGGCGCTGCACGCCTGGGGCGCGACGGCCGGCAGCGAGGAGATGCAGGAGCAGGCGCATCTGGCCAACACCCACCGGCCCGAACTCCGCAGCTTCGACCGCTACGGCCATCGGATCGATGAGGTGGCGTTCCACCCGGCCTATCACTGGATCATGGGCAAGGTCTTTGGCGCCGGGATGCACGCCATCGCCTGGACCGCCGACCGGCCGGGCGGCCATCTGGCGCATGTGGCGATGACCTATCTGATGGGCCAGGTGGAACCGGGCGTGCTGTGCCCGTCGACCATGACCTATGCCGTGGTCCCGGCCCTGCGGCAGCAGCCGGACGTGGCCGCCGAATGGGTACCCAGGGTGACCACTGCGGCCTATGACGGCCGGTCGATCCCGGCGGCGGAGAAGCGCGGCTGCACCATGGGCATGGCGATGACGGAAAAGCAGGGCGGCTCGGACGTTCGGGCCAACACCACCCGCGCCACCCCGGTGGCGGCCGGCGGACCGGGCGGGGAGTACCGGCTGTCCGGCCACAAATGGTTCTGTTCGGCACCGATGTCGGATGCCTTCCTGACATTGGCCTACACGCCCGGCAGCGACGGCCTGTCCTGCTTCCTGGTGCCGCGCTGGCTGCCCGACGGCAGCCGCAACCGGTTCCATATCCAGCGCCTGAAGGACAAGCTGGGCGACCGGGCCAACGCCTCCAGCGAAATCGAGTACCACGACACCTGGGCCCGCATGGTCGGCGAGGAGGGCCGCGGCGTGCCGGCCATCCTGCAGATGGTCCAGCATACCAGGCTGGACACGGCGATCGGCCCGGCCGCGCTGATGCGCCAGGCCCTGGTGCAGGCGGTCCACCATGCCCACCATCGCAGCGCCTTCCAGCGCCGGCTGATCCAGCAGCCGCTGATGCGCGCCGTGCTGGCCGACCTGGCACTGGAATGGGAAGCGGCGACGGTCATGGCGCTGCGCATGGCGGCCGCCTTCGACGCCGCCCCGGCGGACCAAGCCGAGGCGGTTCTGGGGCGGGTCGGCGTGGCCGTCGCCAAATACTGGATCAACAAGCGGGTGCCCGGCATGGTGGTCGAGGCTATGGAATGCCTGGGCGGCGCCGGCTATGTGGAGGAATCGATCCTGCCGCGGCTCTACCGCCAGGCGCCGCTCAACGGCATCTGGGAGGGCTCGGGCAACGTCATCTGCCTGGATGTCCTGCGGGCGCTGCAGCGCGAGCCGGCCTGCGCCGACGCCGTCCTGGCGGAAGCGGGCAAGGCGCGCGGCGGCCATGCGCTGCTCGACCGCTGGCTGGACGACCTGGCCGCGGAGATGCGGCGGACCGACCAGGTGGAATTGCGTGCCCGCCGGCTGGTGGAGCGGATGGCCCTGGCCCTGCAGGCGTCGCTGATGCTGCGCACCGCCCCGTCGCCGGTGGCGGAAGTGTTCTGCCGGTCACGCCTGGGCGAGACGGGCGGGATCACCTATGGCACGTTGCCGCCCGACGCCAATTTCGATGCCGTGCTCGACCGCGCCCTGCCGATGGCGGCGTAAGATACGATCGCCTGCAGGCCCTCCCCCTTGATGGGGGAGGGTTGGGTGGGGGTGATGGCGCCGGCTGGATAGCAGATGAAAGGACACTCCGTCGATGGTGCCATGGGACGGGCCTGCCTATCTTTCACTTCTGGCACAGCGCTGTTCTGGCGGACAACGGGGGTCCGGGTGACGATCGCTGTCGATGGGGCGGCAGCATCACCCCCACCCGGCCCCTCCCCCATCGAGGGGGAGGGCATTCGAATGTCGGCAGACACCGGCGCATCCTGCCGGGAGTTTACGTAGACACGACGCCCTGACCGGTTGATCACAGACCCGGCCACCGCTGGAGAGAAAGCATGTCGCCGTTACGCAAGCATTGGGGCCCGGCCACCCTGGGCATCGCGGTCGCCGTGGGCGCGGCGGTCTGGTTCGGCCTGGGCTGGAGCTGGTGGGGCGGCATTCCGGCCGCCCTGGTCGCCGCCGCCGTCGCCGCGGTGGTGCTGTCGCCGGACCCGAAGATGAAGAAGGACCAGGCCCTGCCGGAAGCGATCCGCGACGAGGTGCTGGCCGCCGAGGCGCGGGTGAAGACGGTGCGGGGCCTGGCCCTGCGCCAGGGTCTGACGCCGGTGCGCGCGCCGCTGCAGCAGATCGCCGAGCACGCCAAGGCGATCCTGGACGACGTGCGTCGCAGCCCCGGGGACTATCGCCGGCTGCGCAAGGTGCTGACCCACTATTTCGCCCATGTGGAGACGATCGCCGAGCGCCTGGACTACGTCACCAAGGCGGGCACGGCCGAACCGGAGATGGTCGAGCGCAGCAAGACCACCCTGACCGACCTGGTCGCCGTCTTCGCCGGCTATCGCGAGCGGGCGACCGAGGACGAGAAGTTCGACATCGACGCCCGCATGACCCTGCTGGAGCAGGAGATCAAGGGCCATGCCGCGACGCTGGAGCAAGTGCGCGCACGGACGCAGACGTCGTCGTCTTCGTGAGGGGTTGAAGGAACCGACCTTCGACCGGGATTGCCTGCCTTTCCCCTGGTGGGGTCGAGGCTTGAATAGACACTTGGCGACAGGTCAAAGCCCAGGCCCATGCTCTAAGGACCACTCCAAAGCCAAAGTAAAAGTCGGTCACGCTGGTTGGCAGCAGCTTAGGGGGATGCCCGATGGTCAGCTTGCACCGTCTCGGTCAGCAGGCAACCGTCCCGCACGCAAGCCTCCAACGCGGCGCGGGTCTGCCCACCTAGCGCCCCGTCCAGTGGCCCCGGATCGTATCCCTGCCCGGCCAGTGCATGTTGGTAGAAGTGCACCCATTCCGGTCCCCCGAGTGCCATCGACCGACCAAAGTCTTCGATTGCCTGCGGCCCCTGACCGAGAGCGACGTGGACATTACCCCGTCTGTGGAAAAAGGCGGGGTCGCCCGGGTCGAGGCGAATGGCTTCATCGTAGTCCCGCAGGGCCGGCTCGTATTGCCCGAGTCGGGCATGCGCCGACGCTCGGCCGCCGTAGGTCCAGGCGTCGCCCGTGTCGAGGCGAATGGCTTCATCGTAGTCCCGCAGGGCCGGCTCGTATTGCCCGAGTTGGGCATACGCCGACGCTCGGTTGGCGTAGCTCAGGGCGTCGTCCGGGTCCAGGCGAAGGGCCCGATCGTAGTTCCGGATCGCCTCTTCGAACCGGCCAAGCTGTGTATGCGCGGTACCCCGAGCCGAATGAGCTGCCGCGCGGGTCGGATCAAGGCCGATGGCACGGTCGAAATCCTGGATCGCTCTTTCGACCTCGCCAAGGCGGGCATAGGCAATGCCGCGGTCCGTATAAGCGTGGGCGAAACCCGGATCGACGCGGATCGCGTGATCGTAGTGATCGATCGCCAGGCGATGCCGGCCGACGCTCACATACGCGAGGCCCAGGTTGTAGTGGGCGATCGCATAGTCCGGATCGAGGCGAACGGCCTGGTCGAAGTCCCTAATCTGGCGCTCGATGTCGCCAAGACGACCGAAGACGAGGCCGCGCGCATTATGCGCGTAGGCCGAATCCGGAAAGAGGCGAAGCGCGTGATCGTAGTCTTCGATCGCCTGCTGGAACCGACCGAGATCTGCATTCGCCGTGCCTCGGTCGGTGTAGGCATGATGGAAAGCGGGATCGAGACGGATCGCTTCATCGCAGTCCTGAATTGCGCGCTCGGGATCACCGAGTCCGCGGTGCGCCCGGCACCTGTATGTGTATGCCCATGCAACGTCGGCGCCCTGCCACTGCCCAGACCGGATCGCTTCGGTGCAGCCGCGAACCGACAAGACCCGATCAACCTCCTGGGCACAGTCCGCAACCATGTCGGCCCTTGACGCGGACACGGAGCCGACCGTCACCAGCAAACACACGCCTAGAGATTTCCACATCGCCTCGCCCAGTAAATAGACGTCGCATCCACAAGTGCGCGGGGCACTTATCATAATGCGGGAACACGACACACGAAAACGGCAACCGGCGCCAATGGGAAAGGTTGAGAATGGATGATGAACTGCTCGCGCCTGCCGGTGGCCACGCCATCCGCAGATGCCGGATGTCGTCTTGAGCGCCCAATCGCCGACGGCCCCACACCCTTTTGCCGGTAGGTCGGCACGCTGCAGGACGCAGCGTTGATCGCGACGTCAACCATCACCGGTCCTTGCAGGCCGGTCCGCAGCGAGTCGTCGGCAACCCGGTACGCTATGGTCCTTTAGGTACGGCGTCATCCTCGCACGCGGGCGAGAAACTACCCGGGGCGCCAAGCCCCGGTGATCCCTGACTGCCTCGGTACCGGGGGCCGGCATCGTTCTGATTCTCTTCAAGTCTTCGCCTTGGCGAAGATGACTTTCCTTGGTGCCAGCGGCGCGATGGGCGCCCTACCCGCCTTCCCGGCCCAGGAAGCGGATTTCGGTGATCCGGCCGCGCCAGAACGGGTAGACCTGCCCACCCGCAGCCCGGGCGATTTCGAAGCCCATCGGCACGCGCACGCCGTCGATCAGGGTGTAGTCCGTGCGCGTCACATGCTCGCCGGAGCCGTGATAGGGCGTCGTCAGGTCGCCGTCTTCCTCGGCGTCGAAGCGGGTCAGGGCGCCGTCCGCGCCGAAGGTGGCGACCAGGGATGCCTGCTGCCCATGGGCACGGACCACGGCCCGGGCGCGGGTTTCGTCCACCGCTTCCCAGGTCACCGGGCCGCCCGGCAGCAGCGCCATCGGATAGGTCGGGCTTTCCAGCAGCCAGCGGCGCAGCGACGTCCGGTTCAACGCCGGCGTGCTGTCTTCGGCCATGACGGTGATCATCGACAGCACGCGGGCGCGCATCGCCATCTCGCCGTCGATGAACGCGTCCCAGGCGATGGCCCAGAGCGGCCAGACGATCGGCGTGTCGGCGGAAAACACCATGTCGGGCGCGCGGGTGCTGGCGACCTGCCGCGCGGTGGTGGGCTGGAAGCCCTCGGTCTGCGGCCGCCGGAACTGTCCGGCCATCTCAATCTCCGCATGGGTAATGCCGTCGGGCGGGCCGTTGGGAAAGACGAAATCGAAATAGCGCCGGACCGGGTCGGGCAAGACGGTTTCGGGGGAGGTTGCCAGGGCGGCGTGGGGGTCGGTTGCCGCCGCCCGTTCGGCGACGGTCCGCTCCAGGGCATTGATCTCGCCGCGCGTCGCCTGGGCGAACCAGACGACGGTGCCGCCGATGACGACGGCCACTAGGGCCAGGGCGGCAAGGCTCCAACGCAGAAAGGTCATGTTCGGGGTTCCCCTTGGGTGACGGGCGAGGACAGCAGGGCCATGGCGGTGTCCACCGCATGGTGGGCGCGCGCCCATCGGGCCGATGCGGGCCCCGGAAGCTGGTCGTCCAGGGCCATCAGGATGGCGCCGTGGACCAGGAACCAGAGCATCTGGGCCACGTCGCGGGCGTCGGCATGGGCGGCAAAGCCGAACGGCTGCGCGGCCTTCACGCCGGCCTCCAGCGAGGCAAGGGCGGTGTCGGAGATCGCCACCGGTTCGGGCCCGGCGGCATGGTCGGGCGCGTGCAGCAGGCGATAGAGGCCCGGATTGGCTTCGGCAAAGGCGACGTAGTCGTGCCCCCCGGCGGCCAGGCGCCCGATCGGGTCGGCGCTGGGGCGGGCGTAGCGATCGGTCTTCTGGCGGGTCCGCCGGGCAAAGACGGTTGCCTGCACCTCGCGCAGCAGATGGTCCTTGCCGTCGAAATGCGCATAGAGCGCCGGGGCGGTGCAGCCGACGCGACGCGCCACGTCGGTCAGGGCGAAGGTCGGTCCGCCATGGCGCAACAGGTCGATGGTCACCTCCACCGCCCGTTCCCGGATGTTCAGCGCGTCCTGCTTGCGTGGCCGCGGCATGCCTGCTCCATGCGATCGAAAACCTAATGGCGTTAATTTAACGACATTAGGTTTTCGTGCAAGTCAAAAGCCGCTGGGCGAAAACCGTGTCTGAAGCCTATCCCGGCAACTGCCAGGTCAGATGCCCGGTCCACCAGGCCGTGTGGCTGGTGAAGCGGATCGCGATCAGGCCGATCCCGGCGATCAGCGCCGCCGCGAACACCCACCGCGCCCGCGAAACGGCAGGGGCCTCGGACTCACCCCACCGCCCGATATGCCGGCGGCCCAGGATCAGAACGACCAGCAGCACCAGATCGAAGCCCATCGACAGGTAGTGCGCCGGCGGCAGGGGAAAGCTGCCGCCCGGTGTCAGGACGCGCCACAGGCACCGCGTGATCAGGCCCAGGGCCACCAGGTAGTAGGACAGCCAGAAACCCGTCGTCAGCTTCTCGGTCGATGCCATGGGCGGCCAACTCCCCGGATTCGTCAGGAATGTCGCGGCAAGCGAGTTTTCCCGCAATGGGAAAGTGACGTTGGCCCAGCACCGTTCGCCTTGCGCCTGCCCAGCACCGCGCCTCTGAGGTCCGCCGAGATCTGTATTTCGCGAAGGGCTTCGCGCATCCTTCCCGGCGGGGCTTCCGGCCGGCACCGGCGATGACGAAGGATCGATGATGCACACTGCGGAACTGAAGCGGTTTCTCGAACGGCTGGTCATCGACCGGGCGTTCCTGGCGGCGTTCCAATCCGACCCGGCGAAGGCCACCGCCCCGTTCGACCTGACGGACCGGCAGCGCGCCTTGCTGGTCGCGGGCGGCGACGGGGCGCGGATACTGCTGGCGGAGGCCTTTGCCGAGGCGTCGGGAATTGACACCCCAGCAGATCCGGACGCCGCCCCGCCCACCCCTCCTCCAGCCCCGTTGCCGGTCCCCTCACCGGCCGCCGGTTCGTCTGGCGGACAAGTCCGGCTGCTGGTGCGGCTGATGTTCGGGGTCGACGGCGCCGATGCCGGCCAGGCGCAGCTGCACTATGCCGCCACCCTGCACGTGCTGCCGCCCGACGCGGACCCGGCCGCCGTGCCGTCGCCCGATCTGGCGCCGGGTGTGCTGCCGGGGGATCGGGTCACCGACGCCCTGTTCGAGTTGAAGGTGGTTCCGCATCTGACGCAGACCGAAGCCGGCGGGTACCATGTCACCTGCCTGCACGCGGCCACGCCGGTCCGCTCCGGTCCGGTCGCGGACACCCCGACGGTTGCGCCGGCAATAGAGACCGGGCCGGCCGCCACCGACCTGCAACCGCTGCTGGAGGCGGTCAGGACGGCGCCGCAGGCCGGGCGGCAGGACGCCTTGCGGGCCTTGGTCGCGGCCGTCGATACGGACACGCCCCATGGCTGACATCGCCCCCGACATCACGATCGTCGGCCTGGGCATCCTGCCCGGCGGGCACCTGACGCGCGAGGCGGAGGACGCCCTGCGCCGGTGCAACGAGATCCTGTTTCTCGATGCCGGCATCGCCACCCGGGCCTGGCTGGAAACCTATTGCCCCAAGGTGACGTCCCTGTTCGCCACGACCTATGTCGAGGCGCGCGCCCGGTTGCCGGGATACCGCGAGATGGCGGTGCAGGTGCTGGACGCGGCGCTGGACCGGGCACCGGTCGGCTTCGCCATCAACGGCCACCCCACGGTCGGGGTGACCGCATCGGCGCTGGTCGCCCGGGCGGCCGGTGCGCTCGGGCTGGACGTGGCCGTGCTGCCGGGCATTTCGGCGATGGACTGCCTGTTGGCCGAACTGATGCTCGACCCGGTCGTCGAAGGCCTGCAGATGTTCGAAGCGACGGATCTGCTGCTGCGCCAGCGGCCGATGCAGAACGACGTTCCGGCGCTGATCTGGCAGGTGGGCACGGTGGAGACCAGCCTGCACACCGAGCGCCCGTCCCGGCCGGAGCGGTTCCGGCGGTTGCGCGCCCACCTTCTGACTTTCTACCCGCCGGAGCATCCGGCAACGGCGGTGCACGCGTCATCCCACCCGCTGGTGCCGACCGCATCCTGGACCTTTCCGCTGGGCCGGATCGAGGCGGAAGCCGACCGCCTGCACGCCGCTGTCACACTCTATCTGCCCCCGCTGGGCCGGCGGCCGATCGCCGACACCGATCTGCTGGCCGACCTGACCCGGCCGGATCATCTGAAGCGGGTAACGCGGTAGCACGCGGCGATACGGGGGATGCCGCAAACGACCACGTTGCTCCAATTCAAGACGCGACCCCACTTTGTTTCTTCAGCCCCCACCGCTCGCGTGCTTCGCGCCTGAAAGCGCGCTAAGTAAGGTTCATGGGGTTCGGGGTCTTCATTCACCGGTCGGACTCGATCTACGACGACAGCCCGGCTGAACGCTATCAGTTTCCGCGGCAGTATCTTCGCCGCGTCGAGACCTGCATCGGCGACTGGATCATCTACTACGAACCGCGAAAGGTCCCGGGCACCCGAGGCTACTTCGCCATCGCCAAGGTTGAGCAGGTCGTTGCCGACCCGAAAGCGCCGAACATGTTTCTGGCGCTGATCGAACCCGGAAGCTATCTCGACTTCGCCAATTCCGTTCCCTTCAGCGACGCCGACGGTCCCGTAGAGCATGGCGTCTTGAACGAGGACGGGCGGATCTCGGGTCGAGCCCAGGCGGCGGTGCGCCCGGTATCGGCAGCCGACTTCGGCCGCATCGTTGCCCTGGGGCTGAACGATGACCGGCCGCTCCCCTTGCGCCTGGACGCCATGGCCCCGACTGTCGGCGTTCAGGAAGAGCCGGTTCCCTTCGGCTACGATCAGGACCGAGACCTTGTGCGCCGCCTGACCTCGCGCACGGTGCGCGACCGGATTTTCCGTCGCAGTGTCTTGCGCGCCTACGAGGAACGCTGCGCCATCAGCGGACTGAAGTTGATCAACGGCGGCGGTCGTGCCGAGGTCACCGCCGCCCATATTCGACCGGTCCATGCCAATGGCCCCGACAGCGTCAACAACGGGATCGCACTGTCCGGGACGGTCCATTGGATGTTCGACCGTGGCCTGATCAGCCTGTCCGACGACCTCGACATCCTGATCTCACGACAGGCCAACGACCAAGAGGGCGTCCGGACGCTCATCAACCCCACCGGTCGCGCGCGGCGACCCGAGCAACGCTTCGCAACGCCGCATCCCCTTTTCCTGAGGTGGCACCGCTCGCACTGCTTCAAGCAATGAAGCCGGGTCGCACGCTGCCAAGAGGGGGCCGTGCCAAAGCGGTCTCCGTGTTGATTTAGCGCATCTTCGACAATTCAAGACGCGACCCCTTGCGCGCGCCCTCGAAGCGCAGACACCTCGGAGGAGGCGGCAGCGCCGGCTCGATTTCGGCCCGCGGGTCCGCCGCCGCCTGGGGACAGGCGATGGGACTACCGTGCCGGGCGCCGCGCCGGGAGCCGTCACAATACCGTAGCTGAGTTGTGGTACCAGCTCACCTCCCGCTACCTGACGACCCGACGATCGGAGTGCCTCTCGTGAAGCATCTGCCATCTCTCGCGCTTTCGGCGATCTGTGCAGCCGCTTGCGCCGTCTTGCCCGGCGTCGCGGCCGCGGACGTGATTGCCGAGACCACTGAGGCAATCAAAGAGCGGTTCCTTGAGAGCCTGACGGCAGAACAGATCACCGAGGCCGAGCCCGGCGATTTCGAGGCGCTGCTGACCGAGCAAGAGCGGGCGCTCTTCGGGACGGGGTACATTACGTTTACCGTCGACGAGCCCGTCACGGTCTACATCTTCCGCGACCAGCGTCTCGACGAGGTGAACGAGCCGTTCTGGCTTTACGAGCAGGATTTCGAGCGGACCGAATTCTCGGCAGAAGCTTACCAGCGCGATTTTGACGTCTGGCGCCGTGACTATCCCGCCGGCGAGGTGGGTCTCGGCGTCCACGCGCTGCGCGTGGTACGCGAGCACTACTTCATCGGCGTGACGCCGCAGGGCGCGGTCGCCGCGACCGCGGTGTCGGGGCTCGCACCCGACTATCTCAACACAACCGTTTTGGAACTGGGCGAACTGACCTATGTCGACCGCTCGGTCACGCTTGATGCCGTTTCGCCCGAGCTTGAGGGGATGACGCTTGTGCGCACCCCCTCTGACCGCCGCCCGGCAGCTGCGATCTACGGCGCCTTCCATGAGACCGATCACCCGGCAACGGCCCGTCCGGATCAGGTGTTCCTGACCATCACCGAGGACCCGCGCGACGAGATGGCCGTGAACTGGCGCACCGATACGTCGATCAACGAGCAGTACGTCGCCCTCTGGCGGGCCGACGACTACCACTCGCACATCCAGCCCGATCCGCAACTCTTCCCCGCCGACACCGTGCGGGTGGTGAGCCCGCGCGTCGTCAACCAGCCTGAAGTGCACCGCCACAGCGTGCTGCTCGAAGACCTCGAACACGGGACCCACTACGCCTATGCGGTCGGCTCGGACGAAACCGGCTGGTCGTCGGTTGCCACATTCGAGACCGCGCGCGGTGGCGAGCATCCCATGGCCTTCGCGTACATTGGCGACGTTCAGGAAGGTTTCGACCGGTTCGAAAGCGTGATGGACACGCTGATGCGGATGCGCCCCGATGTCGACGTCCTCGTCTTCGGCGGCGACCTCGTCAGCCGCGGCAACGACGCCGACCAGTGGGACGACTTCTTCGCCGCACTTGGTGATGCGGGCCGGACCATCCCAATCGCGCCGATCCCGGGCAATCACGAATACCTGCCCGAGGACGATCCCTATTACTACGTCAACACCTTCCGCCTGCCGGAGAATGGGCCGGACGGTATGCCGGCCGAGCTTGCCTACTATTTCGAGTTCGGCGGCAATTCTTTCATCATGCTCGACAGCAATGACTGGAATGGCGAGCAGCGCGACTGGCTACCCGTGGCCTTGGAAGAGGCCGACGACGATTTCTCCTTCGTCTTCACGCATCATGCGGCCTACACCTCGCGTCCAGGGCGCTATTACGGCCGCGTGACGGAGAACTGGAAGCCGATCTGGGAGGAAAACGACGTCATCTCGATGGTCTTTCAGGGACACGACCACGCCTATATGCGCACCCGTCCAATGCTCAACGGCGAGATCTCAACGGTGGACGACGGCGGTATCTACTACGTCGTCTCCAGCGCAGGCGAGAAGTTCTATGAAGTCGATGATCATGACTATATCGAGCTTTCCGTCGAGGAGCGGCAGATGTTCCAGATCATCGATGTCATGCGCGACGATGACCGAATGATCTACCGCGCCTACGATGTCGATGGTATCGAGCACGATCGCATTGAGATCGAGGACTGATGCGCCTGACGGGATTGCTCGGGCAGCCGCCGAACGCCAATACCGAGCCGCTGTTCGGGCCGAGGACGGCGTAGTCCGCTTCCCTAACCGCGGTGCCGTCGCTCATCTTGCATGGCTTCTGCATGTCGGACACGGTCGCCCGTCACGGCGCCAGCGGCGGGCCGGTGAATTCCGCTTCGATGCGGAAGCTGACCACGTCGCCGACACCCATGGTCGAGCCTTCGGGCGGGATGCCGATGGTCATGCCGAAGCCCGACCGGGCGAGCTGCCCGGTAGCGGAAAAGCCGATGCGGGCGTTCGGGTCCATCTCATGGCCGGCATAGCCGCCATTGAACCCGACCGACAACGCCACGGGCCGGGTGACGCCCAGGAAGGTGAGCTGGCCGGACACATCGGCCTGCCGGTCGCCGGTGAGCCGGATCGTGTCCGACACGAAGGTGATCTGGGGATGGCTGCCCGCGTTCAGCCAGGCGACCGAGAGCATCATCTCCGGAAACCCGTCCGGCGGGCTGGGCAGGTCGAGCGAGGCGACGTCGACCACCGCCGTCAGCGCCGCCGACACCGGGTCTGCCGGGTCGATCTCCAGCGTGGCGTCGAAGCGGTCGAACCCGGCCGTGTACTGCGAGAACCCCAGGTGATCGACCGAGAACACCAGCGACGCATGACTGGGATCCAGGCGATAGGTACCCGCCGGCAGATCGGCGTCCTGGGCCAGGGCGGAACCGGTCAGAAAGGCAAGCAGCACGGCAATTCGCAGCATGTGAACGCCCTTTTCGTTGGCCGGATCGGCGACGGCGACGGTCACACCTTCAAAAGCACCTCGAAGCCGCCA
>JANQIU010000072.1 GCA_028281985.1 Alphaproteobacteria bacterium
CATGTCCTCCAGCGGGCGCACCGGCGCGTCCTCGCCGTCGTACATTGCCTTGACCATGAAGGACCCGGCGCTCGCCATGTAAAGCGTGTAGCCGTCCGCAGGCTGTTCCGCCACGAACTGCGCGGCAATCATGCCGGCGGCGCCGGGGCGGTTGATGACGACCATCGGCATGCCCAGGGCTTCGTTGATCGTGCCGGCAAGCGCGCGCGCATAGGTATCGGTCCCCCCGCCCGCGCTGAAGCCGACCACCAAGGTGATGGGCCTTTCCGGGTAGTCCTGCGCCAGCCCGGGTCCGCCCAACCCGGCCAGCGTGGCGACCCCCGCTGCGAGCGCGATCGCATGACGACGCTTGAGCATGTCCATCCTCCCAGGCTGCGTTGTTGGTTGTCGAAAAAGCATGCGGCGTGACAATAGTTCACTCAAATGCAAAGATTTAAATGTTTCTTGCAAAATTCGGATTGATCGCATGCATCTCAAATCGCTGACGGCGTTCTGTCTCATCCTCCGGCGCGGCAGTCTGTCAGCCGCGGCCCAGGACATGAACCTCAGCCAACCCGCGGTCTCGCGCCTGATCTCCAACCTCGAACACGAGGTCCGGTTCCAGCTGTTCCATCGCGACAAGCGAGCGCTGCGTCCGACGGCGGAAGCGCGGGCCTTCTATCGCGAGGCTGAGCGGATTCTCAGCGGTATCGAACAGCTCGGCGACATCGCGCGGGACATCCGACGGGGGGCGGACGCGCGCCTGCGCGTCGTGGCCATGTCACGCCTTTCCATTGGTGTTCTGCCGGTTGCGGCCGCAGCGTTTCGGGCTCGCGTGCCAGATATTGATCTGACACTGGAAACCCATCATCGCCGCGACATGGAACGATGGTTGGGCGGGCGGCAGTTCGATGTCGGTTTCGGGCCCTTGCCCATCGAGGATAGCCAACTCGACATCTCGCCACTCGGCACCAAGAACGCCGTCGCCGTGTTCGCGCCAGGCGGGCCATTGACCGGGCGCACGGGCGTTTCGGCCCGGGACCTGGCCGGGCTGCCGCTGATCTCTCTGACCCCCGACACGCTGTTGCAAGCCCAAACGGAGGCTATCTTCGCCGCCGCTGGCGTGGCGCCACGGCTGAGCATGCGCACGTCGTCGTCGCAGATCGCCTGTGCCCTCGCGGCGCGCGGACTGGGCTATGCCATTAGCGATCCCATCACCGCCCATGCCCTCGCCGAGCCGGTCGAGGCCATCCCGATCGAGCCTGCCTTCCCGCTCGAGTACGGCATCCTGTGCCCACGCGGCGAGGTCGTGACGCCGACGGCGGAGCTCTTCATCACCTGTATGCGCGAGGCCTTTGTTGCGATCTCACTTCCGAGAACTGCATGATTAGACACGTCTTTTGCATTTGCCGGAACACTTCCGGCTGCGTAGCGTCCGCAGGCGGAGGATCCCGCCATGCACATCAAAGAGGTCGAGGTAAGGACGCTTCGCCTGCCGGTCGAGGGCGGGCACCGCAATGCGCGGCGCACCTGGACGGAAAAGCCGCTGCTGTTCTGTTTCGTTACGCTGGAGGACGGGCGCACCGGCATCGGAGAGGGGTGGACGTCCTACGCCTCTCCCCGGGCCCTCGCCGCGACCATCGAGGACGACGTCGCCCCGCATATCGTCGGCCGCGATCTCGATGCGGTGCGTGACCTTCCCGAACGCATACGCGACGCCTGTGTGATGAGCGGGCGCTACGGCGTTCTTGCCGTCGCCCTGTCGGCCGTCGAAATGGCCCTGTGGGATCTGCGCGCACGATCGGTGGGTGAGCCCCTCTGGCGCTTTCTGGGCGGGCGCGACGGTAACGTGCCGGTCTATGCCTCCGGCGGCCTGTATGGGCTGGACAAAACGCCCGATCGACTAGGGGAGGAGCTGGCCGGATACGTCGCCCAGGGTCACACCAGGGTAAAGATGAAGGTCGGCGGCGCCAGCCCGGACGAGGATGTCGCCCGGGTCGCGGCTGCGCGTTCGGCCATCGGTCCGGATATCGGGCTCAGTGTCGATGCCCACTACACCATGGGCGAGGATGTGGCCCTCGCTTTCGCCCGGACCGTAGCGCCCAACAGGTTGGATTGGCTGGAGGCGCCGATCCTGCCGACGGACTACCAGGGCTACGCCAGGCTCGCCCAAACTTCCCCCATCCCTTTGTGCGGCAACGAGACCCTTCCGTGGCGGGACGGCTTCGCCCAGCTGGCCGATGCTGGCGTCCGCTATCTCATGCCCGATGTCTCGGCTTGCGGTGGCATAGCCGAAACGATGGCCATCGGCGAGTTGGCCTCGAAATCCGGCGCCGGGCTGACGCTTCACTCGTCCTCGTCCATCGTCCTGCTGCTCGCCTCGCTGCACGTGGCGGCGGCGCATCCGGCGACCCACTCGGTGGAACTCCACATGATGCATCGCTGGTTCCACGAGCTCGTGGATCCGGAGCTTCTGGCGGTATCGAATGGGATGGTATCGCTCGGCGAAGAACCCGGATTGGGCCTCGACCCTGCCGGGCTGCAGGCCGCCACGACGCGGTGAAGGCGACGCCATTAGCAGATCTCATTCCCTGCGCGACGGGAACGATTGGGTCAGGTGGGAGGGTCCCTTTCCGTGGACAGGATGCGCCCTGAACGCGCGGTAGCAGCCTAACCCGGGAGTTGGCGCGCGACCAGCGGGACCGTTTTCGTGGCTCAGCCCTGGCGCCAGTACCGCCGAAAGCCGGCGAAGAAGAGCGGCAGCAGCAACACCACCCAGGCGTGTTTCAGAAGCGAGAACGCGGTGATGACCGACGGCGGTACGCCGAGCAGATGGGCCATCAGACCTTCGAGGTCGGCTTCGGCGACCGGATCCCCTTCGCGAAAGTCGGCGTACCGCGCCCCAGCATTGAACCTGAACGCGGCCAGCGTCGCCTCCATCGTCCGATGCCCCGCGAAGTGTTCGTGGGGGCCGAACCACGAGATCACGGCGTATCCGCTGCGTGAAAGCTTCAGGGCGACTGCATTGATCGTCTCGACGCCCTGGTTGTCCCGAAGCCGCACGGCCCAGTAGGCCGCATTGAGCCGTGGGTTGTACCAGGGCTCGATCTCGTACTCGATCTGGTCGACCGTCGGTTGCCCGTTTCTGCGCCTGTCGGTGTTGGCGCGATCGTGTAGCTGTCGCACCAGGCCGAGCACCATGGCAGGATGCAGATGCTCCATCTTGGTCTGTTCGACATAGCCGGACGCGTCATTCTCGATGATGATGACGGTTCCGTTGTGCATGTTGATGGCAAGACCGACCGACGGGCTCGGCTCGATGAACGCATGCGCCAGGGTCAGAAACTGGACGGCATCCTCTCCACTCAGCCACATCTGGTCCGCCGATTGGGTGTAGGTGGCGTCCACCCCCGGAACCGTCCGAAAGCCGGAGCCGAGGGTCCAGGGCAGGGCGGCGATCGCCTCCTGCGTCGACGGGGTCTGGCCCACAGCCGAGCCGGACCAGGACAGAAGCACGAGCAGAAGGAGGGGTCGCAAACCGCGCAACAGCAACTTCGGTGTTCCCGCAGCTTTGTGCGAAGAGCCGGGGCCGGCCATGTCGTCCGAATGTGCGGGAAAGGCGTGAAAAGACCGCTAACCGACTACAGTTACGATCGGGAAGCCCCGCGCAGGGGGAGGGGCGGCGTCAGTCCTGCTGCCCCGTTGTTTCCGCGCCGCGCCGCCGAAACAGGTTTCGCACGGTCCTGAAGGTGACGACCAGGACGATCACCAGCGCGGCGATGCCGAGCGGCAGGCTGGTCCAGTTGTCCCGGCCGGTCAGCACCCGGGTGAAGTAGGACCCGGTCGCCTCGTTCCCGGCAAACGGCGCCGTGGAGGCGCCGAAATCCGACGCGATGGGCAGGTCGATCATCCGATCGCCGATAGGATGGCCTTGGGCCAATGCCGGCGACGCGGCGAGCAAAGCCGCCAGGACGATGGTCAACCGGGTGAACGACCGCCGCACCGTTCCTGTCCCCTCCCTGCCCGTCGCCGCCGCGTCTCAGCGCTGTGCCGTCGGCGGCGGATACCAGACTAGGGGCGTTTCCTCGTCCCGGCGGATCAACACATGTTGATTGGCGAAGGTGCGCACCCACGGGCCCCAGGTGCCGTCCGGCCATTGGGCGCGGATCTCCACGCGTTCGGCGGTGCCGACGCCGAAGTGCAGCCAGCCGTCCTGGCCGCCGGCATGGCCGCCGCCGACCGTGACCTCGCGCCGCCACATATGCGCGCCGGACCGGACTTCGATCCAGGCGCCGACGCCATGGGCGTTGCCGCCCGGCTGCGCCAGACGTACGGCAACCCAGCTTCCCATGGGCTGGTCTGCGCCGCTGCCGGTGTTGCGCCAGAGCTCGGCCGGCACCCGGCGGTTGACCACGACGATGTCGGGCAGGCCGTCCAGGTTCAGGTCGGCGACGGCCGCGCCCCGCGCCCGGTGATAGGTGACCAGCCCGGCGGCCGGTGCGGCTTCGACGAACGACCCGTCGGCCTGGCCCAGGACCAGGTTGTTGGGATCGCGGGCGGCGAAGTCGACCATGCCTTCGACATTGCCCTTGGCGACGAACAGGTCGGTGAAGCCGTCGTTGTTCACATCGGCGAATTCGGCGTGCCAGCCGGTCGATGGCATGGCATCGCCGCCGCTGTGCGGCCGGTGCAGGGTGACGTCGAGCTGAAAGGCGACGTCGTCATAGGCCGGGCGCAGTTCCGCCCGGCCACGGAAGCCGAAGCCGCCCACCTGGGTGCCGGCCAGCACCTGCAGGTGGTTGTCGGTCATGCTGGTCAGGAAGTACTCGGGAAAGCCGTCGTTGGTCAGGTCGTGACTGGCGATGCCCATGCCCCAGATCTTGAGCTGCCGCCAGCCGTCAGCCGGGCCGTAGGCGCGCGGCGATACGCCGGGCTGCAGCCGCCAGAGCTGTTCGTGCCCGCCGCGGTAGTATTGCCGGTCGTTGCTGGCCCGAAGGTCCGGCACGCCGTCCCGGTCCCAGTCGCTGAACAGCATCGACAACGTGCAGTGGCCGGGGCCGAGGCGGCGGGGCGGGCCGTAGCCTTCCGGGCCATCGGGCCGGATCAGCGCGTGGTCGTGGCACGTACCCCAGGGAGCGCCGGGGGCATCGCGGTCCACATAGTTGCCGAAAACCAGGGTCGGCAGGGTCTGGTCCGCCTCCCAGATGGCGGTGAAAGCGGTGGTCCAGGCCTGCCCGCCGTCGATACCCCAGGCCTCGTTGGCTGGCGCAAAACCGCAATCGCCCAGGCCGCGGAAGACGATGTTCTCGCCCAGGCGCAGGGTCGCCAGGTCGGTGATGCCGTCGCCGTCGATGTCCAGCGGATAGGCGCCCAGCACGTCGGTCAGCGCCGTCGGGCTGTCGGCCACCGCTTCGAAGGCCAGCGGGCCGCCCAGGGTACCGGCATTGCGGTAGAGGCCGGCCGGGTTGCTGCCGCCGGCCAGGTAGAGGTCCGGGAAGCCGTCCCCGGAACAGTCGAAGACGGCCACCCCGCCCCCGACGAAGAACTCCCAGCCGCCTTCATACGCATGCTCGATCCCGGCGGCGGCCGCTTCGTCGACGAACACGGGCGGTTCAATCGCATGCGCGGGGCCAGAGGCCGCGCCAAGGACGGCATATGCCAGCCCGATGGCCCCAAGGCGGCGGCTCATGGCTGCACCTCCGCCCGGCGGTCGAGCGCCGGATTGACCGGCCCGCGAGGGACGATCTGCAGGCTCAACAGGAATTCGATCACCGCCGCCTGGTCTTCGTCGCTCAGGGCCTCGAAGGCCCGGCGGCTGTCGGCAGCGTCGCCGCCATGCATCAGGATCGCCTCGCGCAGGGTGGTCAGGTCGCCGCGGTGCCCGTAGGGCGCCGTGCTGCCGACCCCCCAGAGCGGTGCCGTGCGGAACTGGTCGCGCGGAACGAAGTTCTGGGTGATCACCTCATTGGCGAAATGCGGTGTTTCCGCATCGGCGATCCGGTGACGCCGGAGGTCGGTAAAGGCGCGTACAAGCACGCGGCCCTGGTCGTCCGTCTCCAGCCAGTCGCCCCACAGGTCGCGCAGATCGACCGCCACCACCGGCGCCTCGCCGGGCCTGAGCGTGCCGGCCGGGTTGTACGGTCCCGGCTCGGTGAAGATCGGCGTGTCCAGCGGCAGGGCCGGCCGATGGCAGGCCGCGCAGCCGGCCTGCCCGAACAGCGCTTCGCCGCGGGCGGCGGCGGCGGCCAGGATCGGATCGTCGGGCAGCACCTGGACCGGCGGCGGCAGGACGGCCTGGAACAAGGTCAGGGCGGTAACGTCGCCTTCGGTCATCTCCTCGGCCATGCCGTCGCCGTCGAAGTCGGCCACGCCGGTCCAATGCGGCCCGAACCGCTCGACCGCCTGCATGCCGTGATGGGCATTCAACGCCGTCACCGTGAACTGGCGCAGCGAAATGGTCACCGCCTTCTGGCTGAACGGCTTGACGATCAGGTCCGGGTGCACGCCGGCCACCTGCGAAGTGTCGACGAAGCCGCTGGGCAGGGCGGTCAGCACGCCGAAGGGAACGCCCTTACTCTCCAGCGGCATCTCTACCGCTTGGCCGGTTTCCCGGGCCTGGGCCAACGCTTCCGCCCGCTGGGCATGCAGGTCGGCGGTCATCTCCCGCGCCAGCAGCTCCAGCAGGCCGCTGCCATGCAGCGCGGTGGTGCCCCGCTCCATCGACAGGTCGGGGCTGATGCTGTCGAAGTCGTATTCGATGTCCTGGGGCGCGACGAAGGCGTTGGCGGTGAAGTCCCCGGCCCCGCCCGCTTCGGGCTGGATATGGCAGCCGGCACAGGCGTTGGCGTCGGGGCCGGAGGTGCGGAAGAACGGCGGCGTACCGGTTTCCGGCCGCCGGGTCGGCACTTCCGAGGCAGTGGCCAGCGGCCGGCCCGCGCCGTCCAGGGTGGTGAAGCGGGTGGAGAACAGCACCCGGCCGGCGTCGATCAGCGCCGGCACCGACAGGGCGCCCTCGGCCAGGGCGGCGTGGTCCAGGTGCCCGCGCACGGTCCGCTCGTCGCCGACCACCGGCTGGGCGAAGGCGGGGCCGGCGGAAAGGGCAAGCCCCGCCGCCAGGCCCAGAATGCTGGAGCGCATGACGGTCACAGGAACCGGTTCACCAGGTTTTCCAGCGCTTCCTGGCGGCCCGAGCGGGGCTGCGGGTCGACGCTGCCCTGGGCCACCTTGTCGGCCAGGCTTTCCAGGCTTTCGTTGCGGTCCAGGACATTGGCGCCGACGCCGCACTGCCACCCGGCATACCGGTCGTCGACGGCCTTGGCCAACTGGCCGTCGGCGATCATCGCCTCGGCCGCCAGCAGGCCGCGCGCCAGCGTATCCATGCCGCCGATATGGCCGTGGAACAGGTCGGCGGCGTCGATCGACTGGCGCCGGATATGGGCGTCGAAATTGAACCCGCCGGTGGTCAGCCCGCCGGCCTGCAGCACCCGGTACAGCACCATCGCCATGTCCCGGTGGTCGTTGGGGAACTGGTCGGTGTCCCAGCCCAGGCGCGGGTCGCCGCGATTGGCGTCGAAGCTGCCCAACAGGCCGTTGGCGATGGCGTAGGCCACTTCATGCTCGAAATCGTGGCCGGCCAGGGTGGCGTGGTTGACCTCCAGGTTCAGCTTGATTTCGCCTTCCAGCCCGTGCCGCTGCAGGAAGGCGTGCACCGTGGCGGCATCGCGGTCGTACTGGTGCTTGGTCGGCTCGCACGGCTTGGGTTCGATCAGCAGGGTGCCCTTGAAGCCGATCTTCTGCTTGTGCTCGACCACCAGCGACAGGAACCGCCCAAGCTGGTCGGACTCGCGCTTCAGGTCGGTGTTCAGCAGGGTTTCATAGCCTTCCCGGCCGCCCCAGAGGACGTAGTTCTCGCCGCCCAGGCGATGGGTCACGTCCAGCATGTTGCGGACCTGGAAGGCGGCCCAGGCGAAGACTTCGGGGTCGGGGTTGGTCGCGGCCCCGGCCATGTAGCGGGGGTGCGAGAACAGGTTGGCGGTCCCCCAAAGCAGCCGGCATCCGGTGCGCTCGATCCCGGCGGCCATGCGCTCGGCGATGTGGTTCAGGTTCTCGGCGAACTCCCGCGCGGAATTGCCGGCCGGCACCGCGTCGACATCGTGGAAGCAGAAGAACGGCGCGCCCAGCTTCTCGAATGCCTCGAACGCGGCGTCGAGTTTCATGTCCGCCATTTCGATCGAATGGCCGGCCATCCACGGCCAGTGGATGGTCTGCTGGCCGAACGGGTCGGCACCGCCGTAGCAGAAGGAGTGCCAGTAGCAGATGGCGATGCGCAGATGGTCCGCCATCCGCTTGCCCATGACCATGCGGTCGGCGTCGTAGTAGCGGAAAGCAAGCGGATCCCGGCTGTCTGGGCCAGCAAAGGGTATGGTCGGGATCTGGGGGAAGAACGGCGCGGACATGGCCTGGGGAACCCTCCGGGGGAAACGGGTGTTTGCTTGGTTTCACCGCAGCTTAGCGCAACCGGCCAGATCACCCCAGACCGATGATTTAGAGGGCTCGATGGATCCGCTTGCCATACGCTCTTGCCGGTCTTCATCGAGGCGCGGATGTCGGTCGGGATTGCTTTTGTCGCGCGACTGCTCGATAGGCGTACATGTCTTGAATTCAGCGTAATATAATTGCATTCTAATAGAAATATTGTTCCGTATTTCTAATAGATTCTTAACTTAAGTCGGGGAGCATGCCCGCAATTTCCCTTGGCGGCAGCCTGTCGCGCCCGCCAGCATCAGGAAAGTCCAGGCCATGATCCGCGGCATCGCCAGCAGAATTGCCCTCGCCGTCATCACGGGCGCGCTGACCGGAATCCTGGTCACCAGCGCCATCTCAGTGTGGAACGCGCGCAGCGAGCAGATGACCAACCTGCAGTCGCGGCTCCAGACCTTGCAATTCGTGATGCAGGAGCAACTCGATGCCGAAGCGCAGCGGGCCTTGTCCATGGCGCGGGCAGTCGCCAACACCGAAGCCGCCGCCGCGGCGTTGGCGGCGCGTGATCGCGAGGCGCTGACCGGACTGTACCTGGCGGGATTTGACGACCTGCGGTCGTTCGATCACGTCACCCAGTTCCAGTTTCACCTGCCGCCTGCCGTGTCCTTCCTGCGGCTGCATCGCCCCGATCAGTTCGGCGACGACCTCTCCGGGTTCCGCCACACCATCGTTCAGGCCAACGGCGAAGGCCGGAGCATGCACGGTCTGGAGGTAGGCCGGTACGGCTTGGGTATGCGGGGTGTGTCGCCCGTCGTCCATGACGGCGAGCAGGTCGGCACGGTCGAATTCGGTCTTTCCTTCGGCCAGCCGTTCTTCGATCAGTTCACGGCCGATTCGCAGGCTTTGGCTGCATTCCATATCCACCGTGACGGGGGCTTCGAGCGGTTCGCCGGAACCTTTCCGGAGGGGACCGGCGTGGATGCAGGCACGCTGGAAAGCGGTATGCGCGCGCCGGCAACCGACTTACGCCAAGACTTCGGTGGCGTGGACTACGCCACCGTCTATTTCCCGATCCACGACTACAGCGGCCAGGCGATCGGCACCGGCGTTATTGCGCTGGATCGCAGCGCGGCCGATGCCGCCATGATGGCCGAGCTGGGCTCGATGCTGGCCGGTATGCTCGCCTGCGCAGTGATTGTCGCCGGTGTGGTGATCGTAACGTACCGCGGCCTGGGGCGTCCGCTTCGGCAGATCGCTGAGGCGATGCGCCGGCTGTCGGCCAACCAAAGCGATGTCGATGTGCCGCACCAGAAGCGTCCCGACGCCATCGGCGATATGGCGCAGGCCCTGCTGGTCTTCAAAGAGAATCTGATCCGCACCGAAGACCTGCGGAAGGCGGCGCTGGAGAGCCAGGAGCGCCAGACCGCGAAGGCCGACCGTATCCAGGCGCTGGCTGCCGCTTTCGAGACGCGAACGCGCGAGGACCTGTCGCTTATCGCCCGGGCTGCCACGTCCATGCGCGAAACCGCCGGTTCCCTGGCCGCCACGGCCGAACGCACCAGCCTTCAGGCGAACAGTGTCGCCAGCGCTGCCGATCAGGCGTCCGGAAACGTCGATGCCGTTGCGACTGCCGCAGACCAACTCGGCAGCTCGATCCGGGACATCAGCGACCGGGTCCGGCAGCAATCGGACAAGGCCGATCAGGCCGGCAAGGCGACGGACCATAGCCGCGAGCGGGTGCAGGCCCTGGCAGGGAAGGTGCAGGATATCGGCGAGATCGTCGGACTGATCACGGCGATCGCCGAACAGACCAACCTCCTTGCGCTCAACGCAACGATCGAAGCGGCCCGGGCCGGTGAAGCCGGAAAGGGCTTCGCGGTCGTCGCGTCCGAGGTCAAGTCGCTGGCCAGCCAGACGGCGAAGGCGACGGAGGAGATCGTCAATCAGATCGGCGCGGTGCGCCACGAAACGACGGCCACGGTGGATGGGATCGAGAGCATTGCCGCGGAGATCTCCTCAGTGTCGCAGATAGCGGCCGGCATCGCCGCCGCCATCGACGAACAGAATGCCGCCACCCAGGAGATCGTCCGCAACTCCGGCGACGCGGCCGGTGGAACCCGGGAGGTGACGGCGGACATCGCCGTCGTCACCGAAGCGGCGGGCGACACGGGCGTTGCGGCGACGGATGTCTCGACATGCGCGTCACAGCTTGCCGGCCGGGCGGAGGCGATTGGCGGCGTCGTACGGCAGTTCCTCGACGACGTGCAAGCCGCTTAGCGGCTCCTGCACCCGGGTCGGCCCCGCACGAGACGAACCAACCTGGCGCGCCGGCTGCGGCAGTTATGCTAGCTGGCCGCCGGTGAGAACGGCAACGCGAAGTACCGCACCCCTGCATGGGGATTGTTGTAGTACGGCTCGGTTTCGCGGAACCCCATAGTGGCATAGATCGCCATGGCTGCGGCGAGCCGGTCGAGGGTGTCCAGGCGCATGCCGGCATACCCCAGCGCCCGGCCCTCTGCGACGATGCGCTCGGCCAGGAGACGGCCCAAGCCCCGTCCGCGGGCGTCGGCGCGCACATACATGCGCTTCATCTCACACCAGCCGTCGGCCAACGGTCGCAGCCCGACGCAGCCGGCCAGGCGCCCGTCCAGTTCGGCCAGAAGCGCCCGGCCTCGGGGCGGCGCATAATCGCCGGGCAGCCCCGCAAGCTCCGCCTCGAAATCCTGAAAACGCAAGTCGACACCCAGCCAGTCGGCGTACTCGCGAAACAGCGTCCGCAGGTCGTCGATCCGGTCGGGGGTATGCCCGTCGATCAACCTCAGGGCCGGCATGCGATCAGACCTCGATCGTGCCTTCCAGGTAGAGCACCGCCTGACCGGCGATCCTGACCCGGTCGCCGGCCAGGGTGCAGGTCAGGTCACCGCCGCGCCGGGAGATCTGCCGGGCACGCAACGGGTTCCTGCCCAGCCGACCGGCCCAATACGGCGTCAGCCGGCAATGGGCCGAGCCGATCACCGGATCTTCCGGAATGCCGGCGGCCGGGGCGAACATGCGCGAGACGAAATCGACGCTGTCGCCCGGCGCGGTGACGATCACCGCCTGGCGGGGCAGGGCGGCCAGGGCGCGCATGTCCGGTGCCATGGCGCGCACGTCAGCTTCCGCCGGGAATACGGCGACCATCTGATGGCTGTCGAACAGCGCCTCCGGCCGGGCGCCCAGCGCCTGCACGATCTCGTCCGACACGGCCACCGGGTCGACGGCGATGGCCGGGAAGTCCATCTCGTAGCCGCTGTCGGTCCGGGCCACCGTCAGCGTTCCGGACTCCCGGGTGGTGAAGCGGACGGCGGGCGCGCCCGGGCGCAGCCGGTTCACCACCACATGGGCCGACGCCAGGGTGGCATGCCCGCACAACGGCACTTCACTGGCCGGCGTGAACCAGCGCAAGGCGTAGCTGTCGCCCTCGTCGACCAGATAGGCGGTCTCCGACAGGTTGTTCTCCGCCGCGATGTTCTGCAGAACGGCGTCGTCCAGCCAGGCGTCCAGCGGCACCACGGCCGCCGGGTTGCCGCCGAACAGGCGGTCGGTGAACGCGTCGACCTGATAGAGGGGCAGGCGCATCGGGGACCTCCGGAAAGCTCAGTCGCCCCGCCACATCAATGCGCGGTCGCCGTCCGGTCAACGGCGAACATGTCCCCTGACAATTGCCGGCCGCGATGGGATCTACTGCGCCGCCTGGGTTTCGGCCGACACGGCGCCTTCGATGGTGGCGACCAGCGTGTCGACCACCTGTTCGACCTGGGCGGCGTCATCGCCTTCCGCCATCACCCGGATCACGGGTTCCGTGCCGGAGGGACGAACCACCAGGCGCCCGCCGGACAGATCCCGCTCGGCCGCGGTCAGGGCGTCCTGCACCAGCGGCAGGTCGAGCGGTTTCGGTGCGCCCGGGATGCGCTGGAAGCGCACATTCTTCAGCACCTGCGGCACCCGTTGGAAGACCTGGCAGACCTCGCTGGCCGGCCGGCGGTCCTGCTGCAGCACCGCCAGCACCTGCAGGGCGGCGATCAGCCCGTCGCCGGTGGTGGTGTAGTCGGACAGCACGATATGGCCGGACTGTTCGCCGCCCATATTGATGCCCGACGCGCGCATGTGCTCCACGACATAACGGTCGCCGACCTGGGTCCGGTGCAGAGTCATCCCCAGGCCAGAGACGAAGCGTTCCAGTCCCAGATTGGACATCACCGTGGCCACGGCGCCGCCGCCGGTCAGCCGGCCGTCCTTGGCCCAGTCGCGAGCGATCAGCGCCATCACCTGATCGCCGTCGATCTGCCGGCCGTGCTCGTCGGCCAGGATCAGCCGGTCGGCGTCGCCGTCCAGGGCGATGCCCAGATCGGCGCCCCGCGACTGAACGGTCGACTGCATGCGCTCGGTATGGGTGGCGCCGCACTGATGGTTGATGTTGGTGCCGTCCGGACTGACCCCGACGGTGATCACCTCCGCGCCCAGCTCCCAAAGCACCTTGGGTGCGACCTTGTAGGCGGCGCCGTGGGCGCAATCGACGACGATCTTCAAGCCGTCCAGCCGAAGGCCGCGGGGGAAGGTGTTCTTGACGAACTCGATGTACCGGCCGGCCGCATCGTCCAGCCGCCTGGCCCGGCCGATTCCGGTGGCGTCCGGCAACAGCTTGGCGTGCCCGTTCTCGACGATCGCTTCGATGGCCGCTTCCACCGAATCGGACAACTTGAACCCGTCCGGCCCGAACAGCTTGATGCCGTTGTCCTGGAACGGGTTGTGCGATGCGGAGACCATGACCCCCAGATCCGCCCGCAGCGACCGGGTCAGCATCGCCACGGCCGGTGTCGGCAGCGGGCCGACCAGGACCACGTCCAGGCCCATGGCGATGAACCCGGCGGTCAGCGCCGGCTCGATCATGTAGCCGGACAGGCGCGTGTCCTTGCCGATCACGACGGTGTGGCGGTGATCCCCCCGGCGGAACTGGCGGGCCGCTGCCATCGCCACCTTCAACGCCGTTTCCGCGGTCATCGGCTCGGTATTCGCCGTGCCGCGGATCCCATCGGTTCCAAATAGCTTTCGACTCATATGATGGTCGATACTCCCGCACCGGCGGTCTTGGCAAAGCCGAATCGGTGCCGACTTTGGCATAGCCGGCCGGCTTCATACGCATCCATCGGGGGAGAATCGGGCAGATTTCCGGCGCCCCAGGGGCCGGCAAATGGCCGGCCCCAAGACGGTAGGGCGGGCCGGCAAATGGCCGGCCCCAAAATGGTGGGGCGGGTCGGCGAATGACCAGTCCCAAAACGGTAGGAGCGGGCCGGCCCCAATCGATCGGCGATGGGGTCCGGCCCGCAGGGATACGCCGTCAGACGGCCTGTTCGGCCAGCATCATCCGGACGACATCGGTCATCGACAGAATGCCGATGGGGACGTTGCGCCCCTCGTGCTCTTCGACCACCACCAGCCGATGCACCCGGCGGGCGGTCATCGTGCTGATGGCGTCCGTAAGCGAGTCGTCAGGCCCGCAGGATACGGCCCCCAGGGTCATCGCTTGGCGAACCGGCATCAGCAACGCCACCTCCTTGGCCCGTTGCTGCCGGGCCAGGATGATGTCGGTCTGCGAAATGACACCGGTGACCTGGTTGTCCTCGACCACCGCCAGGGCGTGGATGGCGTGCTCGACCATCATCCGCGCCGCGTCGCGCAGGCTGTCGCGCGGGCTGACCGACCGAACGGTCGGCGACATGACCTCCCGGACCCGCGTGCTTTCGTCGATGGCGATCGGCTCCACGCCTTCCAGCGCCTCGGGCGAATCGCCGGTCGGCACCCGATGCATGGTCTGATCCTCGTCGGCCGGGCGTACATCCGGGGTCGGCAGGGAGACGGGTTCACGCCTGGTCGGCGTTTCGGCGGTAACCCCGAGCCCGAAATCCGGTGCGCCGATCAGCACCGCCATATTGCCGTGCGGATGCTGATTGTCGTGCATGAGCTGGTGGGCCAGCGGCAGCTCATCATAGGTGAAGGCCCGCGACAGGCAGGGATCGATCAGCCCCTGCAGCACCATGTCGTTGAACGCATAGGCCTGCTCGTCGTTGGCGAAGTGCGAGCCCTGCAGCCGCTTCTGCCGCATCCAAAGGTACCGCAGGTCGACCGTCGCATTGTAGCCGGTGGTCCCGGCGCAGATCACCACCATGCCGCCGGTGTCGCACACGAAGATCGAGGTCGGGATCGTCGTCTCGCCCGGATGCTCCATGACCAGCTTCGGGTTGCGCCGCTCGCCCAACGCCTCCCAGAACGCCGCACCGAAGGCGCGCACACCCTTCAGCCAGCGGGCATAGCCGGCGCTGTCCTTCCAGTGGGGCAGCATGCCCCAATGGTCGAAGTCCCGCCGATTGATGCAGCCCTTGGCGCCCAGGGCCATGCAATACGGGATCTTGTCCTCGTCGGAGACCACGGCCACCGGAATGGCGCCGACGGCGCGGGCGATCTGGATGGCCATCGAGCCGAGTCCGCCGGCCCCGCCCCAGATCAGGATGGCGTCGCCTTCGGTCAGGGTCTGTCCCGGCCAGCCCATGATCATGCGATAGGCGGTGGCGCCGACCAGCATGTAGGCGGCCGCCGCCTCCCAGGTCATGTGCTTGGGTTTGGCGACGCATTGGTGCGCCTGCACCTTGGTGAACTGGGCGAAGCTGCCGTAGTTGGTTTCGTAGCCCCAGGTCCGGAAGCTGGGCGAGTACATGGGATCCATCCCCGCCCGCACCGTCGGGCAGTTGCGGTCCCAATGCCCGCAATGCACCACCACTTCGTCGCCGACCTTCCAGTTGGTCACCTCCGACCCGGTGGCATAGACGATGCCCGAAGCATCGCTGCCGCCGATGTGGAAGTCTTCCGGTTCGCCCTGTTTCTGGCGTGCCTTGACGACGTTGACGGGCACGCCCAGGGCGGCCCAGACATTGTTGTAGTTGACCCCGGCGGCCATGACGTAGACCAGCATCTCGTCGGGGCCGAGTTCCGGAACCGGGATGACCTCCTTCTGGAAACTGTTCTTGGGTTCGCCAAACCGGTCCTCGCGGATCAGCCAGGCATGCATTTGCTCCGGCACCTCGCCGAGCGGCGGCGCATCGCCAACCGGACTAGGCCCCCGTACCAGGGTATCGGTCGCTACCATCGCGAACCTCCGTCGTTGACGGCCCGGTTCATCGTGCGCGCCAATCGACCGCCGGGGGATGCAGTCGGGCGCTGTGGTGTGGCCGAAGTCCGAGCCCCCCTCCGGCCGCAAGCCTCTGGTGGTTTGTCGCGGTCCCAATCCATGCACCGGCCGCAGCGGACCGGCGCGGATTGCCGCCATCCCTCTTGGGGATCACCAAGGCCCGACAAGTGTACGCCGCCCGAAGGCAGGCGTCACCCGCGCGGTTGCAATTCGCGCCCTAATCTTCGTCCCGGCGCGATTATGTCCGGCCCCGCCGCCTGGCGCGATCGGTGCGTCGACCGGCGGCCTATCGGTGAGAGTGGCTTTGTGAACCGCCGATATCGTCCGCGGAGACGACGATGCGTTGCCGTATCCCCTGTCGATAGGCTCACACAGCGCTTTCCACCGCCAAGTCGACGAACGCGCGGACCTTGGGCGCCATGTAGCGGCTCGAGGTGAACACCGCGTGGACGGGAACCGGGATCCTGCCCCAACTGGGCAAGACCCGCTTGAGCAAGCCGTCTTCAAGTGCCGGTTTCGCCATGAAGTCGGGGAGCAGCGCGATACCCAGGGATGCCTTGGCCATGGCCAGGGCGGAGAGGTTGTTGTTCACGGAACAGCGCGCCGTCTTGCTGACGGTTGCGCTGGCACGGCCGTTCACGAGTTTCCACACCGCGCGGCCGCGCGGCGCAAACATGATCAGGTCGTGCGCCTTGAGGTCGTCCGGCGTCGCTGGTTCGATGGCGCCGGCAGCATAGCTTGGCGCGGCATAGAGCCCGTAGGTCAATTCCATAAGCCTGCGAGCGGAAAGGTCGGAATCACCGAGGGGGCCGACACGGATCGCAACATCAAACCCTTCATGGATGATGTCGGTGACGCGGTTGGTGTACTCGGTTTCGACCCGAACTTTCGGGTATCTCAACAGGTAAGCGGATATCCAGCGATCCACGACAAGCGTCCCGAACTCCGGTCCGGTTGTGAGTTTGAGCGTGCCGGAGGGAGCGCCAAGCTGATTGGCGATGGCCGCCTCGGTTTCTTCCACCGCCGTCAAGACGCTGACCGACCGTTCGAAGAACTCGCGCCCCACTTCCGTCACCCGCAGGCTTCGGGTTGAGCGTTCCAATAGGCGTGCACCGAGTTTCTTTTCCAGTCGGGTGACGGACCGGCTGACACGCCCCTTGTCGGTTTCCAGCGCATCGGCCGCAGACGTGAACGACCCCCGCTGCACGACAGCGACGAAGGTTGCCATCTCACCAAGATCAATTGTTGTCGCCATCGACAACACTCTGTCGTGTTCGGTCGTATTTTTCAATGCCGCGCGATCGCGCATATGGGGCTCATCAAACGGGGACAAGCAGCCCCCGACCGCAGAAGAGGAAGTGTGGCGAGGTCCGAAGCCTGAAGAACACATGGCGGGCTTCGGATCGAAGGCAATCGAACGGGCGGTGAGCCCGTCCACAACATCAAAAAGGACCGGATGACCGATGAACGACACAGCCAATATCACCGCGGCTCGTGGCTTTTTCAAAGCCCAGTATGAAGGGGATTTCGAAACGGCGTTCCGTAACTATGTGCACCCGGATTTCCGCTTTGTCGTTTCCAGCGCCAACAACGAGGAACTACGGGCCGCCATTCCCTGGGCCGGCTACGATCACCACGGGCGTGAAGGCTATGAGCGCCTCACAAGCCTGCTGTTCTCGGAATACGAACCGCTGGAATTCGACACGATCCGCTTCAGCGACACCGGCGATCAGGTCTTCGTCGAAGGCCACTTCGTTTTCCGCCACCGGGAAACCGCCAGGATCGCCGACAGCGACTTCATCGCCCGGTTCGAAATGCGCGACGGCAAGATCGCCGGCGGCCAGTTCTACGAGAATACCGCTGGCGTCGCTGCTGCCCGCCTTGCGGTTTGATCCCTGATCTCTAGCCACCCGGCCAAGCAACTCAGCCCAACGCCAAGCCAACGGAGAGCAAAAATGACCAACACGGCGGAAGATCGCCTCAATCCCTCAAGCTACAAAACGATCGAGGTGCATGGCCATAACCTGAACGTCTTTGATGAAGGGGATCCGTCACAGCCGACCCTTCTTCTGCTGCACGGCTCGCCCCATTCTTCGGCCGAGTTTCGCTACAACATTCCGGCGTTGAGAGAGGCCGGGTTCCGGGTTGTTGCTCCCGATCATCTTGGCGCCGGCGGTTCGGATCGCCCGGAGGATGCGAGCCTCTACGCCGGTGCGAAAGACTATGAACGCACGCTCGCCCTGATGGATACGCTCGGCATCGAGCGATTCTATGTCGAAGGCGGGGATCGGGGATCGATCCCGCTCTGGATGCTCGCCGCCTTCCACCCCGATCGTGTCCTCGGAATGATCAGCGAGAATGTCAGTCATCTGAACGGCTTCTTCACGGCCGGCATCGATCAGAAGCGCCGCTCCTGGTACATGTATTTCTTTCTGTTCGAAGCGGCGAAGGACGCCTTGCGGGCCGATGACTGGGCGCTTGCCCGGGCATTCTTCGGCTACCATCCGGACATGGATCACTTCATCGCCGATTGGGAGCGACCGAACGGGCTCGAGGGCAACTGGCTCAACTGGTACACGGCCACCGTGCATCCGGACAACGCACCGCAGATGGACCCGCTGCCGGATGTGACCGTTCCAGTTCTGCTGCTGTACTCCATGAACGACCCGTATATCGGGCCAGAACAGCTCAGCACCGGACGTGAGTTCATCAAGGGCCCCTATACGGCAAAGCGTATCGACGGCGCCGGCCACTTCGTCGCCCGAAATGCGCCAAAGGCGTTCAACGCTGCCGCCATTTCGTTCTTGAACGATCTCGAGGCCAGGCGGGAGCGGTTCGGGGCCGCCTGAGCGCGGACGCTGCGACCGCCGCCTGCATGCCTGATTTCCATCGGAGGGTTTACCCAAATGACCTCCCCACTCGCTTCCCTGAGGCACAGCACCGTCCCGCTCGATGGCCAGACGCTCGCTGTGTACGACTCCGAGGACGGAGACGAGACGGTGTTCCTGCTGCATGGGTTCCCCAACAGCTCGGAAGACTGGCGTCATCAGGTCCCGGTGTTGATCGAGCACGGCTATCGCGTGATCGCCATGGACCTTCTGGGGCTCGGCGGATCGGACAAGCCGCTCGACGTTGGTCTGTACACGGTCGCGAAGGACACCGAGCGCGCGCTCCTTGTCCTCGACACGCTCGGAATCAAACGTGTCCATATCGTTTGCCATGACCGCGGCACAGGTCCTGGCTGGGGCATCACCGTGACACAGCCCGAGCGCGTCTTGTCCCTGACCTCGCTGACGGTTGGACATATCAACGCTTGGGCCGATGCTGCCGATACGATGGAATGGCGCGAGCGCTGCTGGTACATGCTTTTCTTCCAGCTGCCCTCCGCACCGGCAGCGATGGCAGCCGACGACTTCCGCATGTTCAAGCAGTGGATGCGGTTTCACCCTGAGGCTGGAAACTGGGCCGCGAAGCTGGAAGACGAACGCGGGTTCGAGGCTGGGATCGCCTGGTACCGAGCGAATGCCAACCCGGAAGGGCCCGGGTTCGATCCTTTGCCGAATGTCAGGACCCCGACGTTGATCCTCTACTCGCCGGACGATCAGTACAGCACGACCGAGGCTGTGCTTCGATCGACCGAGTACTTGGACGGTCCCCAACACATCGTTCGGATCGACGGCACGACCCATTTCATGATGCATGATCGCCCTGACGAGGTGAACCGGCACATCCTGAACCACCTCTCGACCTACTCTGCGCGACCATAACCATTTGAGATAGAATGAGATTCGCGATCGAAACGGAGCTGCTTATGCGCCTTCGTTTCGATCGATCTCGCTCTAGCCTGCGCTTAACCAGTCGTAGACCGGGCGGAACTGGTCGAAGCCGGACAGGCAGACATCGAGCCAATCGGGGCGGGTCGCGACCGCCGGGTCGGCGAAATCCTTCCAGACCGTCAGGTCCTTGCGCCGCAGCAGATCGGCGCGGGGGTGTTCGGGGTCGAACCCGCGCGGGACGCGCTTCAGGTCCGGATCGCCGATGCGGATGCCTGCCTCGCGCAGGCGGTCCAGGTCGGCCGACAGAGCGGCGCCCGCCGCGCCGTCGACGCGGTGGCGGAACGCCTCCAGGGCCGCTTTTTCGAAGGCCATCACCCCCATCCCCAGTACCGCCCGGTCCGGTTCGAGGCCGAACAACCATGCCGGCCCGCCGCCGGTCGCCGTTTCGCGCGTGAAGGCGATGTGCAGATGCGCATTGTACGGGGTGGGGTCCTTGGAAAACCGTAGGTCGCGATGCAGTCGGTAGACCTTCGCCGTGTGGTCACCCCCGGTCAGCGCGGTGAGCCGGGCAACGACCGCCTGGCAGAAGGCCTCGGCCGGGCGTTTGATGGCGCGCTCGTAGACCGCCCTGTTCTCGGCGAACCAGGCCTTGTCGTTGTTGGCCTTCAGCCCGCGCAGGAACGTCACACTCTCCTGTGGGAAGCCGGAAAACGCACTGTCCGTCATGGCAGATCCTCCTGCCGGGCCGATCACTTCGGCGGCAGCGTACGCACATAGCCGAGGGCCAGCGCGACCCAGCCGTCGAACGCATCGGCGTCACAGTGTGCCTCGTCGACGAAGATGAAGCCGCCCATCCGCCGTCCGCCGTGCTCCATCACCCGGGCGCCGGGGCGGGACAGCGCCTCGGCCTCGTTGTCCTTGCCGACCCGGAACAGGAAGCGGCCCTGGCCTTCCTTGGTGCGGTTGGCGCCGCCGATCATGTTGCCGTGCAGCAGGAAGCAGATCCCGCCCATCATCCGCTGTTCGGAGATCCCATCCTGATCGCACAGGGCCACGCGGTAGCGGTGGGCCAGGGTTTCATCATAGGCCATGGCGCTTCTCCGGCTTCCACCGCAGCCAAATAGTTGGGGACAGTTTACCTAACTCTGAGGATTCAGTAAACTGTCCCCGTTAGAGTGGTTTCGCGATGACCGCGAACTCCGTCGCCTCGGGGTCGTACAGATCGCCGGCCACGTTTGCGTGCAGGGCATCGACGGCCAGGCCTTCCGCTTCCAGCTCCGCCGCCAGGCTTTGCGGGCTGAAACACTGGAGCCAGTTGTAGACCGTTCGGGTCCGGTCCCGCTCCACGATCGTGTACTTGTCCAGCAGCAGCTTCTCGTCGTCGTATTTGAAGGCGGTCAGGAACGCGTAATACGGGTTGGGCGACCAGAAGCCGTTGAGACCGTTCAACTCGTAGCTCGCCGATTCCGTCCGCTGCTCGAACAGGCTGTGCGAATGGACGTCCAACAGGATATGTCCGTCCGGTGCCACTGCCTCGCGAAAGGTCCGCAGCAGGTGGCGCCGCTGGTTCGGGCTCAGCGCGCAGAAATCGCAGAAGATCATCAGGGCCAGGTCGAACCGCTCGTCCGGCTGGAAGGTCATATAGTCCTGATGCCGATAGTCGATGGACAGGCCGTCGCGTTCCGCCACCTCCCGGGCATAGGTGATGGAACGCGATGAGAAGTCGAGACCGGCGACCGCCGCCTTCGCCTTGGCCAGCCGGTTCGCGTAGAGGCCGGGGCCGCAGCCGAAATCGATGATCCGCATGCCGGCCGTCACCGCGAACCGGGAGACGATCCAGTCGACCGACCGGTCGATGAACGAGGCGTTGCGCGACGACAGGTCGATGTCGGGGTCCAGATGGAAGGCCAGCATGCGCGCGGACGTATGCGGGTCCGTCCAAAGATCGCTGACGGTCAGATGCGCGAACGGCGCCGGGCGGCTGTTGATAGCTTCAAGGTCCGCGAACATGGCGTCCTTCCCGAGAGGTCGGGCATCGAGGGGCTACATCGAGGGGCTGCGCCGTTACGACCAGCCGACGCAGTGCGGGGCCGGGTCCAGTCCTTCCGGCGTCTCGGATTGTCCCGGCGGCGGGAAACGCTGCTTGAAGGTGAAGGCGCGGTCGGTCGGGCCGTTGCGCCGCAGGTCCTCCAGGCGTGCCAGGCCCTCCTCCGCCATCGGCCGGTGGCCGGCCGGCACCCACCAGAGAACCTGATAGGCTTCGGACGGGCGTTCGAACCACTGGCGACGCTTGGCCATGACCAGCCGGTGGCCCGACTTGTAGGCATAGTCGAACAGGCTTTCCACCGATTCCCAGACCGACATGTTGACGATGAACTGCGGGTCTTCCGACACCTGGATGTCGGTGGCG
>JANQIU010000073.1 GCA_028281985.1 Alphaproteobacteria bacterium
TTCGCCCACCGACATGTGGGGAAACAGAAGGTCGTCCTGAAACAGTATCCCCAGGCGGCGGTTTTCCGGGGCGAGCGTGCCGATCTCCCGGTCCCCCAGGCGGGCGTGTCCTTCGACCTCGAAGACGGCGGGCAGGCTGCCGCACAGCCAGGCCAGCAGGCTGGATTTCCCGCAGCCGCTCGGGCCCATCAGGGCGACGATCTCGCCCGGCGCGACCGACACCGTGACCGGCTCGAACAGCCGGTGTCCGTCCAGGCGCAGCCCGACCGCCTCCAGGTGCAGGGTTGCCGATCGCTCGTCGGTCATGCCCGCAGCCCCTGACGATGGCGGAATCGAATCGCCGGAATGGCCAGCGCCGCGGCGAAGCCCAGCAGCGGCAGGGCGGTCTGGGTGAAGGCGGTGACCGCCAGCACCCGCCTGTCGGCTCCGCCGGACAGGCCCACGGCTTCGGTGGTCAGCGTCGTCAACCGGCCCGCCCCGGCGAACACGGTGGGCAGGTACTGCGCCACGCTGACGGAGAAACCGATCGCCGCGGCCACGAGCACCGGCCGCAGCAGCATCGGCAACACCACGCGAAACAGGACCCGGTTCGGCGATGCGCCCAGGCAGGCGGCACTGCGGGCATACCGGTCGTCCAGGGCACGCCATGGGTCGGCCAGGGCCAGGAACACGTAGGGCAGCACGAACAGGAGATGGCTCCAGATCAGCCCGATCCACCCGCCGTCGAGCTGGGTAGCGACCAGGGCGGTCTGCACGCCGAACAGGAAGCCGATCTGGGGCACCAGAAGCGGTGTGTACAGCAGCCAGAGGGCCCGGTTCGTCGGCTTGACGCCGGCCCGCCGCTCGTATTCCAGGCAGCCGATGACCAGGACCAGAGCAATCGCCGTGGCCGCAACGCCGGTGGCCAGGGTGATCCAGGCCGGCCGGCCCAGTCCCGGCAGCGTCCGGCCCCAGGTTTCCAGGGACCAGGCGGTCGGCAGGGCCGCCGGGTATCGCCAGCGATCGGCCAGGGACCAGAGGCCAAGGCTGGCCAGTGCCAGCCCGGCCAGCCCCAGGCCGATGACCGCCGGCAGGGCCGAGCCCAACCGGAAGGCCGTTCCGGACCCGCCGCGCCGCCCGTCCGACAGCACGGGCCGGGCCAGTACGGCAATCACGATTTCCGCCAGCCGCCAGGCTGCGATGGCACCGGCAACGACGGCGATTTGCAGGCAGGCCCCGGCCGACGCCATCAGACGCATCGTCAGATCCGGGTCGTTGAACCACCGCAATACCATCACCGCCAGGGTTGGCGGCGTGTTCGGGCCCAGGATCAGCGACATGTCGATCACCGACAGGGCGAAGGCCAGCACGGCATAGATCGGCAGGCGGATCAGCGGATAGACGCGCGGCAGCACGATCCGCATCCAGGCCGATACCGGCCCGTATCCTGCCGTCCGCGCCACCTGCAGTGCCGGGTCCGGCCCGACCTGATGCACAGCGGCAATGCCCATGAGCAGGAGGAACGGCGTCTCCTTCAATACCAGGCCGATGATCAGGGCGATGGCGTAGGGGTCGTTGACGATCAGCAGGTCCGGCGGCCTGTCCCAGCCCGTCGCCCAGGGGGAGATCAGCCGGGCGATCCAGCCGGCGGGTGCCAGCACGAAGGCCAGGCCGATGGCCAGGCCGGCATGCGGTGTCGCCAGCAGCGGCGACAGGACGCGGCGCAGCCTGTGGAACCAGACCCGGCCGTGCCATGCGGCCAGGATCGTCACGGTGATCGCCAGTGAAATCACCGTGGACCCGATGCCGACCCAAAGGGTGACCAGCAGCCCCCGCCCCACGCCCGGCGCGGCCATCAGGTCCGACCACGGTGCCAGCGTCGGTGTCTCCGCGCCCAGGGCCGGCATCACGCCGAACGCCGGCAGCACGGTGCCGGTCAGGCCGACGATGATCGGCGACAGAAGACAGATCAGGGTCAGGGATGGGATGAGGGCGATCCAGCCGCCGCCCTGCCGGTGGGTCGCGGCGCCCGGCCGTACCCCCGCTAACCGCCGTACCGCCTGAGCCATTCGGCCTCAAGGGCACCGGTCCAGGACGGATGGGGTTCCGGCAGCGGCGTGCCCAGGGCGTTGGCGGGCAGCGTGGCGGGGCCGGGCGGCAGCGCCTCGAAATGGGCCCGCTCGCCGGCCGGCAGTTCCGACACGTTCAGGACGCTGGGGTCGCCCCAGATCCGATAGTCGGCCTTCCGCGCCTGGGCTTCCGGCGACAGCAGGAAGTCGACGAACACCAGTGCGCCTTCGCGGGCATTGGCGTTGTAGGGGATGGCCAGGAAATGGGCGTTGCCAAGCGTTCCGCCATCCAGGATGTAGGTGCGCGCGGTGTCGGGCAGCAGGCCGTTCTCGATCGCGGCGCTGGCCTCCTGCGGGTTGAAGGAAAACGCGACATCGATCTCGCCATCGTCCAGCAGGCGGATCAGCGTCGGCCCGTCCGGCGGGAAAGCTTCGCCGCTGCGCCAAAGATGCGGATGCAGGCGGTCCAGATAGTCCCAGAGCGCGGCGGTTTCCGCGACCGGATCGGTATCGCCGACCGGTTCCTGAAACCGTTCGGGGTTCGGGCTGAGCGACAGCAGCGCCTGTTTCAGGAACGTGGTACCGTGGAAGGCCGGTGGCAGGGGATAGGTGAAGCGACCCGGGTTGGCCTCGACATGCATCAGCAGCGTTTGCAAGGTCGTCGGCGGCGTGGGCAGCACGGCGGTATCATGAATGAACACGAGCTGGGCCATTCCCCAGGGCGCTTCCAACCCGTCGGTCGGCACGGTGAAGTCGACCAGCGTGGTCGGCAGCCCGACCGTGTCGACCAGGGCAAAGTTGGGCAACGCTTCGGTGAACGGGGCGCCCAGCAGATCATGCGCCTTCATGGCGGCGAAATTCTCGCCGTTGATCCACATGAGGTCGACGGTTCCGCCGCTGTCGCGTCCGGCGATCTTCTCTGCCAGTATTCGGGCGACGACCTCGGCGATGTCGCCGATCCGAACATGGACGACGCGGACGCCGTACCGGGCTTCGGTTTCCGCCGCCGCCCACGCCACATAGCCGTTCACCTGTTCCGAGCCACCCCAGCCATTGAAGTACACCGTCTGCCCCCGCGCCGCCTCCAACACGGCCTGCCAATCGTCCTCGGCCTGGGCGGGCGTGCCCGGTAGCCAGGCGATGAACAACAGGATCAAGGCCAGGGCTGGCATGCGGCGGGCCCGGATCGCGGCTCGGAACATGGTCTGTGGTTCCCCAAGGCGTTCTGCCGGGACCTTAGGCGCCCGGCTGCGGCTTGTCAGCCTGGCGGATGATCGCTCACAAACCGGTGAAGCGCCCGTGATTATGCCCGGCGGCCCGACGTCATGACCTGGCGCTACATGGCCGCGATGCTGAGCGTCATGGGCGTCGATGCGGCCCTGACCGGTCTATACGTCCTGATGTCCGGCCGGATCGACGTTCTGCCCAGCGCGATCGCCGTCAACGTGCTGGTGCTTGGCGCCCTGAACGGGCTGGGGGCCTGGCTGCTGTTCCGGCCGGTCGCTGCCTACCTGGGCGGCAAGGTGCCGCCGGAGCGCGTCCTGCCGGCGATCCGACGGCTGACTCGGCGGTCGGTCGCGTGGACCATGACGGTCACGGTCGTCTACAGCGCCGCCCTGCTGGCCCTGGGCGTCTTCACGCCGGAAGACGCGTCGGCCGTCGCGTCGCTGAAGCTGCGCGCCTTCATGCTGGTTTGGTTCCTGTTCGTGTACGGCGTCTACTTCTGTTTCGTCGTCGGGTTCGCCGTCACCGACGTCGTGGCCATGCTGCGGGCGGAGGTCTTCCGACGGGACGCGGTGGTCATCCCGGCCGAAGGGGGATCGATGGCCGTGCGCCTGATCGTCGCCTTCGGCGTGGTGACGATCATGCCGGTGGCGGTCACGGTCCTGGATGTCTCGGTTTTCGGCGACATCCGGCAGGCGCAGGGCCTCAGGACCGAACGCGTGGTCTTTCTGGACCTCTTCGGGGCCCTGATCGCGGCTGCCGTGGCGCTGGTGTTCGTGACCCGAAGCGTGACCCGCCCGGTGGCGCGGATGGCCGCTGCCGCCCGGCAGGTGGCGGCCGGCGAACTGGGTGTGCGCGTGCCCGTCACCACCGACGACGAACTGGGGGTGCTCAGCGACGGGTTCAACGGCATGGTCTCCGGACTGCGCGAACGGGCGCTGATCCGCGACACCTTCGGCCGGTACGTGTCGGACTCGGTCGCCCGGGCCATTCTGGACGACCCGTCGCTGTTGAAGAGCGGGCGCCTTTCGGGCCGGGAGGCGGTGGCCACGCTGCTGTTCGCCGACCTGAAATCGTTCACCGCCCTGTGCGAGAACCGCAATCCTGGCCAGGTGCTGGGGCTGCTCGACGAATACCTGACGCTGATCGCCGATCCCATTCACCGCCACGGGGGCGTCATCAGCGCCTTCTTCGGCGATGCCGTCCTGGCGACCTTCAACCTGCCGCTGCCCGATCCGGACCATGCGGCAAACGGCGTCCGCTGTGCCCTGGCCATCCAGGAGGCGCTGGGCGACTCGCGGTTCAGCGGCGGGGTGAAGCTGAAGGCGCGCATCGGCATCAATACCGGCCGGGTCATCGCCGGGTCGGTCGGGCCGCCGGATCGCCTGGCCTACATGGTGCTGGGCGCGGCGGTGAACGTTGCGGCCCGGCTGGAATCGGCCAACAAGGTGCTGGGCACCGACATTCTGGTCAGCGATGCCACCCGGCTGGCATGCGCCGACCGCCTGTCCTTCGAAGCGATGGGGACCGTGCCCGTGAAAGGGGTGCAGGATCCCATCGCCGCCTACCGGCCGCAGCCGCATGTCCAGGCCATGGCCGCCAGTTGACCGGTTCCGGAACAGGGAGACGTCGGGAATGCGGATCAGCCGATGGGTGACGGTTGCCTGTCTGTCGACGTTGCCGCTCGCGCCCATCGCGGTGATGGCGCAGGACGGCAAGGGCGGACAGGAACTCTGGGCGCAGTGCCAGGCGATCAACAGCCCGTTCCAACAGGGCGTCTGCCTGGGCTATCTCGGGGCGGTGCTGGACGCCGTCGGGCGGGACAGCGACGCCTGCCTGCCCGAGGATTACCCCCCGGGGCGCCTGCGCGAGGATTTCCTGGCGTTCCTGGACGCCAACCGGGACGCCAGGGACCTGCCCGCGGACGACGCCGTCCTGGCCATGCTGGTCGATACGTATCCGCCGTGTCCTACGGCGCCGGGCTGACCCCCGCCGCCGGCGACAGCCAGGAACTGTGTGCCGCCTCACAGCCGACCCCCTGTCCGGTGGCGTTGCAGGGTGTCGGGAACATGGCCGCCTGCTGCTCGTCGTAGCCGGCCAGGATGGCGGCGATCTCGCCGGCCAGCCGTGCGTTCATCAGGCAATGGTTGAAGTCATGCGCCATCTGGGGGTCGCGGAACACCAGATGGAACGGCGGGGAGCGGGCGATGGGGAAGAACCGGAGCTGCAGCCCGGCATTCGACCGCAGCCGATCCGACGCACGGCCGCGCATCATGTGCACCACCTCGGCCAGGATCCGGCCATCGCCATAGACCGCATCGACCCGGCCCGTCACCAAGAGGGCAATCTGTTCGGAGATGTCGGCGATTTCGACATAGCTTTCGGCCACCTCGGTGATGGCGGCGACCTCCGACAACAGATTGCGGGCGCCGGCGAAGCTGGCGACCCGCAATCCGCGCAAGTCCTCGATCCAGTCGATCTGCAGCCCGTCCTCGGCCCGCACCAGAACGCCGTTCTCGAAATGGATGTGCGAGAAGGCCTCTGTTCCGGTCAGGGGCAGGTCCAGGTGGCCGGGTACGGTCGCCACCGCGTCCACGGTCCCCTGCAGAAAAGCGATCCAGTGCCGGGTGAACGGGAAGGTGGCGAAGCGAACACCGTGCCCGCAGCGCTCCATGACGTGGCGGATGATGTCCGCTTCGGGGCCGGCAACCTCGGTATCGCTACCGGTGTTCCAGGCTGCGACGACGATGTCGTGCGCCGCCACGCGGCCTGGCTCCAGGGCCAGGACTGAAAAAACCGCAAGGGCGATGACGGTGCGCATCGCGTGGTGAAAGGGCTTCGCCTGCATGGCTCGAGGATCCCCCCAAAGCCCATGCTTAGCGTAGAAGCGTGAATCAACCGATAAGAGATGTAAGTCGACCGGTTCTTCGAGTGACGGCAAATCCCCTGGACGGTCTGCCGGCCGGTGCCTATGAATGATCTGTGGGCGGGTGTAGCTCAGTGGTAGAGCAGAAGCTTCCCAAGCTTCGTGTCGAGAGTTCGATTCTCTTCACCCGCTCCATTTCCATCGCCATGACATGCGGAGCAGCACCGTCACTTCGGCAACCCCGACGGGTGTCGCCGTGTGCTTTACGCCGCCGTCGATTCGTCCTGGCGGTTCCACGCCGGGCGCAGTTCGCGCAGCAGTCGGCGTTCGATCGACAAGATCACCAGATCGGTGTCGACCAGCGGGCAGGTGTAGACATGCACGGGCTTGCTGCAGGCAGCCGCCAGCAGGAACTGCGGGTGGTTGTGCTGAAATTCGCCGGCGAAACCGCCCGTGCCGAGCGCGCTGCCCACGAAACAGGGGACGAGCGCCTTGCCGAGCAGCCCGCCACGGGTCGCCAGCACGTAAAGGCCGCGACGCGGGTCGTGCACCGGTTCCGGAAAGGTTCCGGCCAGTGCGAACTCCAGCCCCAGCAACGGCAGAACCTGCTTTGGCGCGTCGCTCATTCGCCTGACCCCGTCATGTGTCACTCGCCATATTGCACTGCAGCGAGTCTAGCATGCCGGACGTTATCAAAACCATACTTTTGTCGGGTCAGGCGCGGCCTAATGTACAGGTCGCCGTTCCGCTGGGTTAGGGGCGTCGCGCCCGGGCACGCAAACGCAGGCGCAGCGCGTTCAGCTTGATGAAGCCTTCGGCATCCCGCTGGTCGTAGACGCTGTCTTCCTCGAAGGTGACGTGCTCGGCGGAATACAGGCTGCTGGGGCTCTTGCGCCCGACCACGATCAACGACCCTTTGTAGAGCTTCAGACGTACCGTCCCCGTGACCTCTTCCTGGGTCTGATCGATCAGCGCCTGCAAGGCTTCGCGCTCCGGTGCGAACCAGAAGCCGTTGTAGATCAGCTCGGCATAGCGCGGCATCAGGCCGTCGCGCAGGTGCCCGGCGTCCCGGTCGAGGGTCAGCGATTCCATCGCCCGATGCGCGGTCAGCAGCAACGTGCCGCCGGGGGTCTCGTAAACGCCGCGGTTCTTCATGCCGACGAAACGGTTCTCCACCATGTCCAGCCGGCCCACGCCGTTCGCCCCGGCGATCTGGTTCAGCCGGGTCAGCAGAGCCGCCGGCCCCAGGGACTGGCCGTCCACGGACACCGGGTCGCCGCGCTCGAAGCCGATCTCAACATAGGTGGGTGTGTCGGGTGCCCGCTCCGGCGCCACGGTGCGGGTGAACATCGCTTCGTCCGGCTCGACCCACGGGTCCTCCAGCACCCGCCCTTCGTAGGAGATGTGCAGCAGGTTGGCGTCGGTGCTGTAGGGCGGCTCGTCCTCCCGGTCGGTGGCGATGGGGATCTGTCGGTCCCGGGCGTACTGCATCAGTTTGGTTCGGCTGTTCAGGTCCCATTCCCGCCATGGGGCGATGATGCGGATGTCCGGGTTCAGGGCATAGCAGCCGAGTTCGAACCGAACCTGGTCGTTCCCCTTGCCGGTCGCGCCATGGGACACGGCGTCGGCGCCGGTTTCGGCCGCAATCTCCACCAGCCGTTTGGCGATCAGCGGCCGGGCGATCGACGTGCCCAGAAGGTATTCGCCCTCGTACTGGGTGTTGGCGCGGAACATCGGGAACACGAAGTCACGGACGAAGGTGTCGCGCAGATCCTCGATGAACACGTGCTCCGGTCGGACGCCGGCCATCTCCGCCTTGCCGCGAACCGGTTCCAGTTCCTCGCCCTGGCCCAGGTCGGCGGTGAAGGTGACCACTTCACAGCGGTAGGTTTCCTGCAGCCAGCGCAGGATCACCGACGTGTCCAGGCCGCCGGAATAGGCCAGTACGACGCGTCTGATGTCGCCGGTCATGGGGTCCTCGCCAATGTCGTATGCCGTTCGGGGCCCGGTGGCGAACGCCGCGGGCCGCGGACGATAGACCGCCGGCCCTGGACCGGCAACCGACGCTATTTCAAAGGCGTCTGTGGCGGGCTATGGCATGGCGAAATCCAACGGAGCGGGCGACGTGGCGGATCGATCGGGGCAGGTGCGGGCAGGGCGGCTGATGGGCCTGGTAGCCGTCTTTCTGGCGGTGTTGGCGGCCGTCGCCCCTGCCGAACCACAGGCCGAAGAGCGGCGAATCGCCGGGCCGCGGCCTGACCTGGCGCCGTTCATGGAGACCTACTACCAGTCGCCGAACCCCCAGGGCGCCCTGCAATGGCTGGCCGAAGTGGATCTGGACCGGTCCCTGTCCCAGGCGGACGAGGCCCAGGCGACCCACACCTTGGCCCTCTTGGCCGCGTTTTACGCCCATGTGATCCGCCAGGACGACCGGGCCGCCAATGCCCTGCCGGGCCGTCTGCGCAATCCCCGCAGTCCCACGGCCGGCGTGGTGGGAGCGATGGCGGCGCAGATCGCCGGGACCGACCCGGCGGCTCGGGCGTTCGACGGGCTGGTCGCCGTCGGTGCCGTTCCGCCGGAAGCGGCGACGGCCTTCCGAACCCTGCCGGTCTACCCCTATCCCGCCATGGCCGCGCAGACCCATCTGGACCTCGACCTGTTCTGGACCTCTTTCTTTGCCACCGGTGATCCGGCCTATGTGGAGAAGATCGCCGAGGCGCTGGCCTTCTGGCGCGAGGATCCGGCCCAACGCCTGCCCGAGGGGTTTCCGACATTGCCGGAACCCCAGCAACGTCTGGCGATCATCCGCGCCACCATGGGCGTGGAGGCCTATGCCTCGCTGCGCGACCGGGCGCAGCGCCACCCGGCGGTGACGGCGACCCTGCGTTCGCTGGCCGAGCGCCAGGACCGGGTCGGGTACGTCGCCCAGCAGCTCGTGGACGAACTGGACGGATAGCCGACGATCCGGCGGTCGGTCAGTCGACCGGGTAGGGGCCGTCAGCAAAGACTTCCGGGTGGTACCCCTTGATCCCGACCGTTCGGGCAAGGGCACTGCCGATCGGCCGGTTTCCGGCGAGCTGTGCCAGGACGCGCGCGAAATCATACGCTGGCCGCCAGCCTAACTCCCGGCGAGCCCGGTCGTTCGCATACACCCGGTCGATGGTCGGGAACATCCGGTACCCACGGGCCGCATAGGCTTCGCGGAAACCGGGAAAGCACCGGGCGACCAGGGGCTCCGGATCGCTGCGCAGCATCGGCAGATCCGCGCGGTCGAACGGCGCAGTAGCGCTGATGACATAGCGGGCGAAACCGATGCGCCCGGCGCGGTGCATGGCCGCGACATGCGCCTGCACCGTGTCCTCCAGATCGACCCGGCGGAACAGGAACTCGTTCGCCTTGGCGTTCTCGTCCGCATAGCCGTCGCGGATCGCCTTGCTGTCGTCCGCCTCCGGGAAGAAGCGGGAGGTCCGCAGGATCAGACAGTTCAGCCCATGCTTGCGGTGGACGAGCTGGCAAAGATCCTCGGCCGCCGTTTTGGTCACGCCGTAGATGTTCTTCGGCACGGGGGCGACGGACTCGTCGATCCAGGCCGCCGGCGCCCCGTCCGGTGGCGTCAGCGCGGCGCCGAAGGCGCTGGTCGTGCTGGTGAAGACGAAGGCTTCGATGCCTGCCGCCACCGCTTCTTCCAGCAGGTTCAAGGTGCCGGTGACATTGGTGTCGACGAAGGCCTGCTTCGAATGGGTGGCGACATGCGGCTTGTGCAGCGTTGCCGCGTGCAGGACCGCGCGGACGCCGGACATGGCGTCGCGGGCGACCTTCCGGTCGACGATCGACCCCACCTGCTGGGTGAAGGGGCCGGGGCGGATGTCGAGCCCGCGGGCGTCTTGCCCTTCGTCGGCAAGCACCCGCATCAGCCCCTCGCCCAGATGCCCCGAGCTTCCCGTCACCAGGATCGTCATCGCGCCGCCTCGTTTCCCGATGGGCCGGATGGGGCCCGGGCGCCTGCTTCCGCGTTCCGGCCGGCCGCGGCAACGCATAAAGTATTCACCGTCGCGCTTTGCCAGGATCGGCCATGCTCACCCACAATCATCCCGAACGTCCCCCCACAGCCGGCCTTGGGCCGTGCTTGCGCCAATGGCGCGCTCTGCGGCGCTGCAAGCAGAGCCACCTTGCCGAACTGCTGGGCGTGTCCCAGGCGACGGTCTCACGTTGGGAGAGCGGGGTGCTGCACCCGACCGGCGCGGAAAGGGATCGGTTGACGGTGCTTCTGCAGGCGCGGCTGGACACGGCCGCCGATCGGCAGTTGGCCCGGCTGGTGGTCACATCCTCGCTACCGGTGCACCTGATCTGCGACCTGACCCATCGGCTGTTGGCCTGTTCGGCAGCCCGGGCCCGGCAGTTGCGCAAAGCGGTTGCCGACTTGCTGGGCGTGTCCCTGTGGCCCGCGGCCACGCCGGAGATCGCCGCGGCGGAAGAGGCGCTGCTGGCCCTGGGCTGGTTCGAGGGCCGGCTGTTTTGCCATGAGTCGGAAACCCGCGCGCAGGCAGGCGGCCTTGTGGACATACGGGCCAGCCGCTTCCGTTGGACGCGGTTACGGCTGTCGGATGGCGGTTTCGTGCGCCTGGTCGAGACGATCGGTGGCGGCGGCGCCGGCGGCGCCGGTCAGTCGCGCCGCGGGGGCTCCGGCGGGCCGTCGAACCGCGGCCAGCGGGTGTAGGCCAGCAACCAGGCGGCGGCGATGCTGCCCAAGGGCACCAGCAGCAGCAGCGCCCAGACCGGTGTCACCCGGATCTTCACCAGGACCACCGCGCCGAAGGCGATCAACGCCACCAAGTACAGGCCGATCACAAGATGGCCCAGCCAGGGTTCGATCGGCAGGCTGAGGAACCACTGCATGGCGCGCTACTCGGTTCCGCCGGGCGGCACCGATGTGGGCGGCGGCCAGCGACGCAGGGCCAGCAGCACCAGTAGGCCCAGGATGCCCACCAGGGGCACGAAGGTCAGCCCGGCCAGCAAAGGCGGCTGTCCGGCCCGGCGCAGGATCCGCACCGCCGGCCAGACGGTCAGCAGGCCGATCGCCAGCCCGTTCCCCCATGGGGTCCCCAAGAATGCCTGGATCTGCTCGAGCATCGGGCGGTGTTCGCTCACGCGGCGGTGGCCGGCGCGGGTCGCGCGGCGCGGGGACGCTGGCTGTCGGACTTCAGTTGGCCGCAGGCCGCCAGGATGTCGCGGCCGCGCGGGGTGCGGATCGGGCTGGCGTATCCGGCCCGCATGACGATATCGGCGAACCGGTCGATGGCCGCATCGGTGGAGCATTCGAACGGCGCGCCGGGCCAGGCATTAAACGGGATCAGGTTCAGCTTCGCCGGGATGCCCTGCAGCAACCGGACCAGCTCCCGGGCGTCCGCGGGGGTATCGTTCACGTCGCGCAGCATGACGTACTCGAAGGTGATCCGCCGCGCGTTGTTGACCCCCGGATAGTCCCGGCAGGCGTCCAGCAGCTCCGCGATCGGGTACTTTCGGTTGATCGGCACGATGCGGTCGCGCAGGTCGTCAGTGACGGCGTGCAGGCTTATTGCCAGGTTCACGCCCAGCTCGGCGCCGCAGCGGCGGATCATCGGCACCACGCCGGCAGTCGACAGGGTGATCCGCCGCCGGGAAATCGCAATCCCGTCCCCATCCATCAGGATCCGCACGGCCTGGGACACATTGTCGAAATTGTAGAGCGGCTCGCCCATGCCCATCAGCACGATGTTGGTGAGCTGTCGCCGGTCGTCGCTGCGCTGCCAGTCGTCCAAAGCGTCGCGCGCCAGCAGGACCTGACCGACGGTCTCCGCCGGATCCAGGTTGCGCACCAGTCGCTGGGTGCCGGTGTGGCAGAACCGGCAGGTCAGCGTGCACCCGACCTGTGAGGAGATGCACAGCGTGCCGCGGTCTTCTTCGGGGATGAAGACGCTTTCGGCGGCCTGGCCATCGGTGAAGCGCAGCAGCCATTTGCGGGTGCCGTCGACGCTGTTCTGCTGGCGGGCCACCGCCGGCCGGTCGAGTGCGAACCGGTCAGCCAGGGCCGCGCGCAGCGGCTTGCCCAGGTCGGTCATCTGATCGAACGAGGTGGCGCCCCGGACGTAGAGCCACCGCCACAACTGCCCGACCCGAAAGGCCGGCGCGTCCAGCCCGGCCAGGATGGCGTGCAAGCTGTCCCGATCCATCCCGATGAGCGATGTCGGACCTGCCGGCGCCTCGCCGGCAAAACTCTGTGCGTGTGATGTCAATCCCATGGCCGGGGATATAGCAGCCGCATCCGGCCGGGCAAACACCTACCGGCAACACCGAATGGCGGCCAGAGACCGCCGACCGGATCCGTTAGGGGCAGGCCTCCAGCACTTCGTTATGGGCCGCCGTGAACCCCATCAGCGTGTAGGTATCGGTGGTCAGCGTGCCGCGCGCCGATGTGCCGCGAACCACCATGTTGGCGCCGCCGCGCATCGCCTGGACCAACGACCGGTCGGTTTCCTCGTTCGGGGCCCAGGCCGTATCCTGATGGGTAAACAGGCGGTAATCATCGTTGCCGATACGCACATCGACGGTGCTTTCGGTTTCGAAGGTGTAGCCGGTCGTGAAACTGACGACGTCGCGGCTGCCTTCCGCCGGCCTGTGGGTGATGTGCACAAAGACATCGCCGCGGCTGGTGTAGTTGCCTTCCTCCCGCAGCGGCTGGGACGCCATGAAGCAGACCCGGTTGCCGTTCTCCGTGTAGAAGAACGTGTGCCATTTCTCCTGTTCGCTGCCATGCGAACCGAGATACTGCACCTCCTGAGCCGACACGGGCGCTGCAGTTACCGAGACCATCGCTGCGACGGCCAGCGCACAGACGAAAGCACGGCTGTTGCGGATGCCCAAGACCCTCTCCCTCGATACCATATATGGTCTGCCCAAGCTACGAGCCCACAAATCCTGCCATAGAATAGGGGCCTCAGCCAGTCCAGCTACGTAGCGTTTTTGGCCAAATTGCGGAAAGCCGATTGATCCACTGCGACGCCTATGACGTACACGATCTGAAATGGCAAGCACGGTCAGGCAATGACAGTATCCCTGCCTACAGCACGGTCTTGGGTTGAGGCCACGGGCACCATGGCCTTCAATGGAATGATGTCCATTGACACATCAACCGCGCAACCTGGCGGCCGGGAAGCGCTGGATCGGGCGCTGGTCGCCATCGGTGCCGAACGGGACCGGGCGGCCTTCGCGCTGGTGTTCCGGCATTTCGCGCCGCGCCTGCGGGCCTTTATGATCCGCGGCGGATGCGATCGGGGGGATGCTGAAGAGATCGTTCAGGATGTCATGGTGACCGTGTGGCGGCGGGCGGAGACCTTCGACCCGCGCCAGGCGAGCGCCAGCACCTGGATCTTCACCATCGCCCGCAACCGGCGCATCGACCGTCTGCGGCGCGAACGGCGGCCCGAGCTGGATCCCAATGATCCAGCATTGGTACCCGATGCGCCGCGATCGGCCGACCAGTCGCTGGCCCTGTCACAGGATACCCGGCGGTTGGAGTCGGCGATCGCCACTTTGCCGCAGGAGCAGCGCGACATACTGGAGCGCGCGTATTACGACGAGAAGCCGCATAGCGTGATTGCGGAGGAGACGGGACTACCGTTGGGCACGGTCAAATCCCGTCTGCGGTTGGCGCTGGGGCGGCTGCGGAAGGAAGTTAGGGATCATGGGTGAGATTGAGCGGACATTGGGCGGGGACGGCGGGCGCTTGCCGGTCCACCACATCGGCGAGGAACTGCTGCTGGACTACGCAGCCGGTGCGACCTCCGAGGCGATGTCGTTGCTGATCGCGTCGCATCTGGCGTTGTGTCCGATGTGCCGGCAGCAGTTGGCGGAACTCGAATTGGTGGGCGGTGCCATGCTCGACGCCCTGCCCGACGATGAGTGCGACGAGGCCAGCCTGGATGCGGTGTTGGCGCGATTGGATCGGGATGACGTCACGCCGGTTCAGCCGACGGCGCCGGTCGCCGCGGATCCGGCGGTGGACGGCATTCTGCTGCCGGAACCGCTGCGCAGCTATGTCGGCAGCGACCTCAACAAATTGGGGTGGAAGCGGCGCATTCGCGGCCTGGACGAATGCGTGCTGCCGGTCGGCGGCGCGCGGGTCAGCCTCATGCGCATCCACCAGGGTGCCAGCATGCCCAAGCATACCCACGCGGGCAACGAGTTGACGCTGGTGCTGACGGGTGGCTTCACCGATGCGCGGGGGTCTTACCTGCGCGGCGACGTGGCGGTGACCGACCAGCATGTCGACCACCAGCCGACGGCGGATCTCGATGAGGATTGCCTGTGCCTTGCGGTGGTCGATGCGCCGCTGCGGCTGACCGGCCGGATGACCCGTTTCCTCAATCCGTTTCTGCGGATCTAGACGCCGGCGGCTGCCCCGCCGCCGGCCCGTTCCTGACGACCGGTCCGCCGCGGACATGCGGCGGCAGGTCGCTGACCGGTCCGCCTGCCCGGACCGGGCGTTCGGCAAAGCGGCCCAGGCTCAGCATCCGATCGTACAGTACGATGGCGCCGGCGACCGACAGGTTGACGCAGAACTGCGTCGGGATCTGCACAACGTGGTCGCACCGGTCGAGCGCTTCGGCCGACAGCGATCCGCGTTCCGGCCCCAGCAGATAGGCAGCCTGCGACGGGTGCCGGAAACTGGGCAGGGCGATCGCGTCGTCCACCAGCTCGATGCCCACCAGCCTGCAACCCTTGGGCAGGGCCAGCTCCGCCAAGTTTGGATAGGTGTAGAACGGCACCGCACCGCTGGCCGACGATGTATCGGTCGCGTCCAGCGCCCGTACGTCGGTGAACGGGGCGACGGCAAACAGGAAGCTGGCGCCGAAGGCATGGGCGGTGCGCATCAGGGCGCCGACATTGTGGGGCTTGCTGATGCGCTCGGCGCCCACGGCAAAGTAGCCGCGCATTGGACGGTCGGTCCCAATCGTTGCTCTCTGGGCAACCGACCGGACCTTGCATGTCCGTGAGCGGTTCGGCAAGGTTCGGTCGATCGGCCAGCCCGGGGGTAAGATGTTGGACCAGGACCAGAACCCGCACGCGCCCCATGCCGGGCGGTCAGGCGGGCCGGTTCGACTGCCCGCCCGGGCGGCACCGCTTGACGTTGCAGTCTGGCGAGGTCCGGTCGTCGAAAGCCGGCATCAGGTGCATGTCGTCGTTGCCGATGCCCGGGGACACCTCCTGGGGCATTGGGGCGATTACGAAGCGCTGGTGTTCCCGCGATCGGCAGTGAAGCCTATTCAAGCCCTCGCGGTTATCGAAACGGGTGCGGCCGAGGCGTATGGCATTACCGATGCGGAGCTTGCCTTGGCCTGTGCGTCGCATCAGGCCGAACCGCGGCATGTTGCCCTTGTGACCGCCTGGTTGGCGCGCCTGGGGCTCGGGCCGCAGGATCTGGAATGCGGGTCGCAGGAGCCGCGCAGCGACCCTATGCGGAGCGCCATCG